>DATFEO010000044.1:0-8322 GCA_035250985.1 Sphingomicrobium sp.
ATCGACATTTTCGCGTAATTTCGCGGTCACCCGGCTCACCATCTGGTGCAGGGTCGGGAAGCTTTCGATCGCGAACAGCTCGGGCACCTCGACGCTGCCCGGTTCGGCAACCCTGGCAAGGTCGTTCCGCAGCAGGTCGACGATCATCATGTTCTCGGCCCGCTGCTTCGGGTCGGATGCGAGCTTGGAAACCTCTGCCGCGTCCAGCTCGCGATCGGCCCGCCGTGGCGCCGTGCCCTTCATCGGCTTGGCCTCGATGGCCCCCCTGCGGATCGTGAAGAATTGCTCGGGGCTCAGCGACAGCAGCCAGCCGTGCGGATGGCGGACGATGCCTGCCCAGCCGGCCTGCGAGCGCTGCCGCAGCCGGGCATAGGCCGCCAGCGGGTCGCCCAGTACCGTCACATCGCAGCCAAAGGTCAGGTTCGCCTGGTAGAAGTCGCCGGCGAACAGATGCTCGCGTAACTGGCCGGCCGCGGCGAGATAGTCGCTTCGGCTGATCCTCGGCGACGGGCGGCTCGTCCTGGCGCCGGCAGGATTGCCGAGCATGGCCTCCAGTTCGCCGGATCCCAGGGCTCGATAACCGTCGAACAGGCCGAACCACAGTAACGGCCCCTCGCCGTGCCGTGCATAGGCCCAGAGCTTCGGCTCCAGCGCATAGGCGGCGTCATAGGCAATGAAGCCGGCGGCATGCTTTCCCTCGTCGATGGCGGCCCGCAATCGGTCGAGCGCCGGTCGCACCTCCTCGATGGAAACGGCAGCGACCTCGGCGGCCGGCTGTTCGTAGATGCGCGCGCCTGCCCCTCCGGGACGCATGTCGTCGAACAGCACGAAAGGCCCACCCATGGTTGGTCCATTGACGCTGGGCGGCCCGCTCGTAAAGTCGCGCGCCATGCGAACGCTAATCCTCGCCGCGGCGCTCCTCGCCGCCACGCCCGCCGACGCCCGGCCGATCGATGCCAAGGTGCAGGCACGAATCGACCGCATCCTCAAACGGACGCCGCTGATCGACGGCCACAACGATCTGCCCTGGGCGATTCGCCTGGACCATGGGCAGAGCGTCGCCGGCCTCGCGAGCCGTACCGAAGAGCGCGAAAAGCCGCTGATGACCGACATGGCGCGGCTTCGGGCGGGCCACGTCGGCGGGCAGTTCTGGTCAGTCTACATCACCGGCACGCTCACTGGCGATGAGGCCATCCGTACGACCGCCGAGCAGATCGACACCGCGCGGCGCATCATCGACGCTTATCCGCAGGATCTCGAACTTGCGGCGAGCGCTGACGACGTTGTCCGCATCCACCGCTCGGGCAAGGTCGCCTCGATGCTGGGAGTCGAAGGCGGCCGGCAGATCGGCGGCTCGCTGGCCGCGCTGCGACAGTTCTACAATCTCGGCGCCCGCTACATGACCCTGACCCACAACCAGACCACCGAATGGGCCGACAGCGGCACTGACGAGCCCAAGCATGACGGCCTCAGCCCGTTCGGGCTCGAGGTCGTCAAGGAGATGAACCGGCTCGGCATGCTCGTCGATTTGAGCCACGTCTCGCCGGCGACGATGAAGGATGCGATCGCCGCCAGCCGCGCGCCGGTCATCTTCTCGCATTCCGACGTCGCCGCCGTGAACCCGCATCCGCGTAACGTCCCCGACGACGTCCTGCGCCTGCTTCCCGCCAACGGCGGCGTCGTCATGATCACCTTCGTCCCGCCCTTCCTCTCCGCCGAGGACTGGGCCTGGAGCCGCGAACGCTCGGCCGAGGAGGCGCGCCTCAAGTCGCTCTACTCCTACAGCAAGGCGCAGCAGGAGGCTGGCCTCAAGGCATGGGAAGCGACCCATCCGGTGCCGCAGCTTACGGTCGCAACAGTCGCCGACCATATCGAACATGCCGTCAGGATTGCCGGCCACGATCACGTCGGGATTGGCGGCGACCTGGACGGAATCGACCGGACCGTCACCGGCCTGGACGGAGTCGAGGATTATCCCAACTTGTTCGCCGAGCTGATCCGGCGCGGCTGGAGCGATTCCAACCTCGCCAAGCTGGCCGGCGGCAACATCCTGCGTGTCATGCGCCAGGCGGAAGCGATTGCCGCCTCCATGAAGGACGAGCCCGCAAGCATGGCGACGCCCGAACCGTCCAAATGAGCGAGCCACCCCTTCGCGCCGCCATCATCCCGGTGACGCCGCTCCAGCAGAACTGCTGCCTGATCTGGTGCACGAAGACGATGCGCGGCGCCTTTACCGATCCCGGCGGGGACCTGCCCAAGCTGCGCGAGGCGGTGCGCCAGACCGGCGTCACCGTGGAAAAGATCCTGCTGACCCACGGCCATATTGACCATTGCGGATCGGCCGGAATCCTCGCGGAGGAGCTGGGCGTCCCGATCGAAGGCCCGCATGAGGACGACCGTTTCTGGATTTCGCGGCTGGCCGAGGATGGTGCCCGCTACGGCGTGACCGGCAAACCATTCGAGCCGAGCCGCTGGCTCGAGGACGGCGACAGGGTGACTGTCGGCGAGCTGGTCCTGGACGTCCGCCATTGCCCGGGCCACACGCCGGGGCACGTGGTATTCCATCATCCGGAGTCGAAGCTGGCCATCGTCGGCGACGTCCTCTTTCAGGGCTCGATCGGCCGCACCGACTTTCCGCGCGGGAACCATCAGCAGCTCCTCGATTCGATCACCCAGCGCCTCTGGCCGATGGGCGGCGACACGGCCTTTGTGCCGGGTCATGGACCAATGTCGACGTTCGCGCATGAGCGGGCGAGCAATCCCTTCGTCGGCGATCGAGCGCTGGCCGTCGGCTGACCGCTTGCGCTTGGCGTCTATTTCGCTATAGGACGCCCCGTTCGCGACGATCCGGCCGCCGCCGCGGGACTTCCCGCTGGAAATTGGCGAGGAGAGTCGCCAATTTTTTTGCTACTTTGAGAAACAGGTGCCGCAATGGCCGTCCCTAAGAGAAAAACCTCGCCGTCCAAGCGGAACATGCGCCGCAGCCATCATGCGCTGAAGGCGGCCAGCTTTCAGGAATGCCCGAATTGCGGCGAGCTGAAGCTGCCCCATAACCTCTGCTCTGCCTGCGGCTATTACAACGGCCGCGAAGTCACCGCGACCGAGGCCTGAGGCGAGGCGAGAGGCGCTTGGCCGTGGACGCCAGCCCGCGCATCGCCATCGACGCCATGGGAGGAGACATCGGCCCGGCGACCGTGGTCGCCGGCATGGCGCGCGCGCGCCGCAAGCTTCCGGCTGTCCGCTTTGAGGTCTTCGGCGATGAGGCACAGATCGCGCCGGAACTCGCCAGGCACGCCGGCCTCAAGGGCGCCGCCAACATCCACCATACGACCGATGCCATCCAGGCCTCGGAAAAGCCGAGCCAGGCTATCCGCCGCGCCCGCACCACCTCGATGGGCATGGCAATCAATGCCGTGAAGGACGGCTTGGCCCAGGCCGCCGTGTCCGGCGGCAACACAGACGACCTGATGGCCATGTCCAAGCTGGCGCTGAGGACCATGCCCGGGATCGACCGTCCGGCGCTCGCCGCGCTGCTGCCGACCCTTGGCGAGCGGGATTGCGTCATGCTCGACCTCGGCGCCAACACGGAGTGCGACGCACAGAATCTCGTGCAGTTCGCGGTGATGGGATCGGCCTATGCCCGCACCGTGCTCGGCATCAAGAAGCCGCGCGTGAAGCTGCTTAATATCGGTACTGAGGAGCTGAAAGGTACGGAGGAGCTCAAGGCCGCTGCGGCTTTGCTGCGGGAAGCCGACTATTTGCCTTTGTCGTTTGACGGCTTCACCGAGGGCGATCAACTTTCGCGCGGCAATTTCGACGTCGTCGTCACGGACGGGTTTTCGGGCAATATCGCTCTCAAGACCGCCGAGGGCACCGCTCGATTCGTCACGGACCTCCTGCGCCGCGCCTTCAAGAGCTCGCTGCGCTCCAAAGCGGGCTTCGCCTTGTCGCGGCCCGCTCTGCACATGCTGAAGGTCCACCTCGACCCCAACAACCATAATGGCGCGGTCTTTCTCGGCTTGAACGGCCTCGTCGTGAAGAGCCACGGTGGGGCAAACCCGAAAGGCGTCGCCAACGCCATCGGCGTCGCCGTCAGCATGGTTGCCAACGACATCACGCGGAAAATTGGCGACGACCTCGACAATTTCCGTGCGCACGCCTTCAATCACGAGGCCGCTGAATGACCCGCCGCTCAGTGGTCGCGGGTGTCGGTTCGGCACTGCCAAAGCGCCAGGTCAGCAATGCCGAGCTCGCAGGGCAGATAGACACGTCGGACGAGTGGATCGTCGAGCGCACGGGCATCCGCAACCGCTATATCGCCGATGCAAGCGAGACGACGGCGACGCTGGCGCATGCGGCATGCCTTAAGGCGCTCGAACATGCCGGCATGCAGGCTGCTGACATCGACCTCATCGTCCTCGCCACTGCCACGCCCGATCAGACCTTTCCGTCCTCTGCGACCAAGGTGCAGGCGATGCTCGGCATCGATGACTGCATCGCCTTTGACGTCCATGCCGTTTGCACCGGCTTCCTTTACGCGCTGACCGTCGCCGACTCGATGCTGCGCTCGGGATCGGCCGAGACCGCGCTCGTCATTGGTTCCGAGACCTTCAGCCGCATTCTCGATTGGGAGGACCGCGCCACTTGCGTCCTGTTCGGGGACGGCGCCGGCGCGCTGGTCCTTAAGGCGGAGGAGGGCGATCGGGGAATCCTGTCGACCAAACTGCATGCCGACGGCCGCCATAACGAACTGCTGTTCGTCGACGGCGGCGTTTCGACGACCCAGACCGTCGGCAAGCTCCGGATGAAGGGCCGCGAGGTCTTCCGCCACGCCGTCGTCAACCTCGCCGACGTCCTCAATGAGGTGCTCGCCGACGCCGGGCTCGACTCTGCCGACGTCGACTGGGTCGTTCCCCACCAGGCCAACGCCCGAATCCTCGACGCCACCGCCAGGAAGCTCGGCCTGCCGCCCGAAAAAGTCGTCGTCACCGTCGATCGGCACGCCAACACGTCCGCAGCGTCGGTTCCGCTGGCATTTGACGCCGCCGTGCGCGATGGACGCATCCAGCGCGGCGATCTCGTCGTGCTCGAAGCAATGGGCGGCGGCTTTACCTGGGGCGCGGCCGCATTGCGATATTAACAGACTTCATGCTGCGTCGGATTGCCGACCGGCAACTTTTTGGTTAGGCTCTCAAAAATGCTGCAAGCAGCGAGCGGGGCAAAGGGGTTCACTATGGCGGATGCGGGTGTCGCCCGGTCTCATGACGCTCTCCATTCGGGCACTCTGACGAGGGCGGACCTGTCCGACATCGTCCATCGCAAACTCGGCCTGTCGCGCGCGGAAAGCGCGAACCTGGTCGAGCGGCTTCTGCACCACATGTGCGGTGCGCTGGCGGACGGCGAAAATGTGAAGATTTCCGGCTTCGGAAGCTTCATCCTGCGCGACAAGGGGCAGCGCGTCGGGCGCAATCCCAAGACCGGCGTGGAAGTGCCGATCGCCCCGCGGCGGGTGATGACCTTCCGGGCCAGCCAGATCATGCGCGATAAGGTCGCGAGGTAGGAGAATAGGTGGCCACGGCCGACAAGGACCCGGAGGCTTTCCGCACCATCGGCGAACTCTCGGAAGAGCTCGGAGTCGCCCAGCACATTTTACGCTACTGGGAAACCAAGTTCCCGCAGCTGCGGCCGCTTCAGCGCGCCGGCAACCGCCGTTATTACCGTCCGGCCGACGTCGCCTTGGCGCGACGAATCCATCACCTGCTGTCGAACGAAGGCTACACCGTTCGCGGTGTCCAGAAACTGCTCAAGGAGCAGCCAAAGGCGGAAGAGCCCGTCGCCGAAGCCCACGAGCCGGCGATGTTCGTTTCCAGCGATACCGATGCAGGCTCAGTCGATGTCGAACGGCTGATCGAGCTGCGCGACCGACTCCGCAACGCGCTGACCGACTGACTCTTCCCCAAGCCGCTCCGTCACCCGATCGATCGCCAAGTCGAGCGGCACGCGCGAGATGCGCACACCCGGCGGAAAGGCGGACAGCAGCCGTGACGGCATGGCGGCCGAAAGGATCACGAACACGCCCCGGTCGCCCTGCCGCCGGATGAGGCGGCCGAAGGCTTGGGCAAGGCGGGCCCTGACGGCTCGATCGTCATATGCGCTGCCGCCATAGGCCAGGCGCCGGGCCGCATGCAGAACGGTCGGCCGCGGCCAGGGCACGCGCTCCATCACTACCAGGCGCAGCGAGTCGCCGGGCACATCGACTCCGTCACGCAGAGCATCGGTACCGAGTAGCGAAGCATGCGGATCGTCGCGGAACATGTCGACCAGGGTCCCGGCGTCGATGGGGTCGACATGCTGGGCAAAGAGCGGCAGCCCGGCGCGCGCCAGCCGGTCGGCAATGCGCGCATGCACCGCCTTCAGCCGCTGGATTGCAGTGAACAGGCCCAAGGTCCCCCCACCCGCCGCCTCGATCAATCGCGCATAGGCGCCGGCCAGCGCGGCCATGTCGTTCCGGCCCACATCGGTGACGATCAAGACCTCGGTTGCCTGGGCGTAGTCGAACGGGCTCGGAGTCTCGAAATGCTCGATCTGCCCGGGCAAATGCGCCGCGCCTGTCCGCGCCTCCGCCGTGGCCCAGTCCTCCGATCCCCGCAGGGTCGCGGAAGTCACCAGCACGCCATGCGCGGGCTCGAGCACCGCTTTGGCGAGTGGCCGCGTCGGGTCGAGCCAGTGGCGGTGGATGGCGACGTCATATTCGCGGCCCTCGACCCGCTCGATCGCCAGCCAGTCGACAAAATCGGGATCGGCGCTGCCGCCGACCCGGCCTAGCAAGGCGATCCAGGCGGCAAGCGCCTCCCGCCGCCAGCTGAGGCCGTTGATCGCTCCCTCGACGCGCGCACGGGCCGCCGAATCAAGCCAGTCCGGCGCATCCTCCAGCACGGCCTCCAGGCGCCGGCCGAGCGCCGCCAACGGCTTCTGCAGCGCATCGAGCGAGTCGAGTGCCCTCGCCGCCGCTTCGACCAGGGCGCCATCCGGTTCAGCGAGCTCGGTTTCCAGCCCATAGCCCGCCTCCTGGGCTTTTGCCCGGGCATAAACGGTGCCGCGCACCTCGGCGAGAAGCGCCTCGATCGGACCGAATGGCGCACCCTCCGCGAGCCGCTGCAGCCAGCCGTCGGACGGCAAGGCCCGCGCCGCCTCGACCGCCGCTTCCAGTGCCCGCGCGCCTTCCTCGTCATAGGACATGACGTCCATCAGCCGCGCCGCCAGCCCCCGGCGCCGGCCCCGCGACCGGCCCTCCGGCCCAACAATCCAGCGCCTGAGCTCGATCGCCTCCTGGCCGCCAAGCGCGATCGAGAAGGTCGAATCGGCGGCATCGAACAGATGATGGCCTTCGTCGAACAGGATTCGGGTCGGAGCGTCGGGTCGTCCCCGCGCCGCATTGACCATCACCAGCGCATGATTGGCGATGACAAGGTCGGCGTCCCGCCCCGCCCGCTCGGCGCGTTCGATGAAGCAGCGCCGGTAATGCGGGCAGCCTGCATAGACGCATTCGCCACGGCGGTCGGTCAGTGCCGTCGCCCCGGCGCGGCGGAACAGGCTCGGCAGCCAACCGGGCAAGTCGCCGCCGACCATGTCGCCATCGCGCGTATAGGCGGCCCAGCGGCCGGCCAGCTGTGCCAGGATCGCTGCGCGCCCGGAAAAGGCGCCCTGCATGGCGTCTTCGAGATTGAGCAGGCAGAGGTAATTCTCGCGTCCCTTGCGGACAACGATACGCCGCGCGCGCTCGACGGGTTCGGGGACGATGCGCGCGCCCTCGGCGTCCAGCTGCCGCTGCAGGGCCTTGGTGAAGGTCGACACCCAGACCGTGCCGCCGGCGCGCTCGGCCCAGAGCGAGGCCGGCGCCAGGTAGGCGAGCGTCTTGCCGATGCCGGTTCCGGCCTCGGCCAGCAGCATCATGGGCGCGCCGCCTTTCGGCCGCGGGGCGAAGACGTCCGCGACCGCCGCGGCCATCGCTTTCTGCCCCTCGCGCGGTTCGGCCGCCGCGCCGGTCAGCTCGGCGAGGCGTCCGCGCGCCTCGCCATCCGATACCAATACCGTGCGCGGCGGCGGCCGGTCGGCGGTCTCTTCCCATTGCCGGAGCCTCGCGAACAGCATCCGCTCGCCGCGTTCCGGCCGTTCGAGCCGCGCGCCGATCAGCCGCGCCCAGCCCCAGCCCAGCCGCTGCAGCGTTGCATTGGCGGTCCAGGCGCCTTCGCGCTCGGGCCATGCCGGATCATTGAGCCGGTCGAGCAAGGTCGCGGCAATCCGGCCGAGCGCCGCGGCCCC
>DATFEO010000075.1:0-18021 GCA_035250985.1 Sphingomicrobium sp.
TGGTCGCCGGATCGAAGATGGCCAGATCGGCCATCATGCCGGGCTTCAAGAAGCCACGGTCCTTGATGCCGAGGTTCGCGGCTGGGAAGCTGGTCAGCCGGCGCACGGCGTCCGGCAGGGTCAGGCGCTTCTCGTCGCGGACATATTTGCCGAGCAGCCGCGCGAAATTGCCATAGGCGCGCGGGTGGGTGCTCGACCTGAGGAAGACGCCATAGGGCGCCTGGGCGGCGGCGTCGCTGCCGAATGCCATCCAGGGGTGGGTGAGTTGCCGCCCGACATTGGCTTCGTCCATCAGGAAGTAGGCGGTGAAGACGCGGCTTCCGTCCTCGATCACCAGGTCGATGGCGGCGTCCTCCGGGCTGACGCCGCGCATCTTCGCCACCTCTGCGAGCGTCTTGCCGGTCAGTGGCTTCAGCTTCTCGCTCTTGAAACCGATGAGCAGGACCTTGTCGGGGCTTGCCGCCTGCCAATAGAGGCTTTCCCAACCGACCGGCTTCGCCCGCATTTCGGCAAGGACCCGGGCGCGGATCTTCGGATCCTTCAGGCGCTCGGCCCATTGCTCGTAGCCGCCGGCCTGCACCCAGGGCGGCATGGCCGCATCGAGGCCGGTGGCGCCGGCGACATAGGTGTACATGTCGGCGGTGATGCGAATGCCCTGGGCGCGCGCCGCCTCGACCCGCTCGATGACCTGGTCGAGCTTGTGCCAATTGCCGCGGCCCGCCTGCTTCAAATGATAGATCTCGGCCGGGCCGCCGGAGGCCCTGGCGATGGCAATGAGCTCGTCGACCGCTTCGATAAGCTGGTCGCTCTCGTTGCGGATGTGGCTGATGTACATGCCGCCGCACTGGGCCGACGCCGTGGCAAGCGCGATCAGCTCGGGAGTCTCGGCATAGAAGGCAGGGGCGTAGATGAGCGAGCTGCCGACGCCCAGCGCGCCCTCGTTCATGGCGAAGCGGACGTCGTTCTGCATCGCCTTCAGCTGGGCCGGGTTGGGATCGACATCGCCCTCGCCGAGGCGGAAAACGCGGACGGTGGTGGCGCCGGCGAAGCTGGCGATGTTGGGGGCGATGCCGCGCTTCTCCATCTTGGCGAGATATTGGCCGAGCGTGCGCCAATCGATGTCATATTTGATGTCGCCCTGGCGCTCGGTCTCGAGCCGCACCATCTCTTCGTTGTACGGGCCCATCGACCAGCCTTCGCCCATCACCTCGAGCGTCACGCCCTGGCGGATGTCGCTTTCGCCGGCGCCGTCCTGAATGAGACTCTCGGTCGCCCAGCTCAGCATGTTGACGAAGCCGGGAGCGACGGCGAGTCCCCTGGCATCGATCGTGCGCCTGGCGTTGCCGGTGATTTCGGGCGCGACGGCGACGATACGATCACCCGTTATGGCGACGTCGCCCACGAAGGGCTCTCCGCCTGAGCCGTCGACGATCATCCCATTGTCGATCAGCACGTCGTAGCGTTCGACCGGAGCCGGCTGGGCTGCGGAGACAAGCAGAAGAGCGAACGGAGCAAGCAGGCGACGCATGACATCTCCCCCTTCGCGCCTCGTTGCGAGGGCGCGGCACTGCAACCATATGGCAAGGCCATGGCGATGCAAATCGTCGCAACGTTGCAGCCTGCCCACCGGGAGGAACGATGGGCAGGCTGTCCACGGCGGCACGCGCCGCGGGAGATCTACGCTTCAGTCCTGGGCAAGCAGCAGGGGCGGATTCGAGGCTGCTTTCGGTGGCGGAGCATCCCACCGTTCGATGATTTCCGCATACGCATCCTTCACTCCGGCCTCCCAGGGCTCGCCAAGGAGCCGCCAGCCGACGCGCGGCAGGTAGCCGTATTTCGCGGCGAGCTGGCCGGCGAACAGCGTCATGCGCTCAGTGAACCTCGCTTGCGCCAGCCCGCCGCCATCGAGGAAGCGCCAGGGGCTTGCACTGAACAGTTCGAGGACGATGGCCTTTGCCTCATCGTCGTCGCCGGTAATGACGATATCCATCGGACCGCCATCGAAGTCGGGATTTTCGAACGCTTCCCAAAAGGGCCACTTGAAGGTGCTGACGATCCGCGCGCCCGGCCACAGTTTCTGCAGCTCCTCAGCTGCACTCGTATCCCAGGGGAACAAGAAGTCGTCGTAAGTCTCGTTGTAGGGATTGAGGATGTCGACGACGACCTTGCCCTCCACGAATTCTGCGAACGGCCGAAGGTCGTCGAACGCGCCGTCACGAATGAAGACCGCCGGCATGACGATGTCCTGGCTTGCGGCCTCCTCATAGCTTCCGCCGGCGACGTTGGTTCCGAGGCGAGCGGCGATGGACCTGGCGCGGCCTGTGTCGCGCGAGCCGAGGACCACGGCGTGGCCGCCCTGCTGCGCGAGGTGCGCGAGGCGAATGGCCATGCGGCCGGTGCCGATAATTCCGAAGTGAAGCATGTCATACTCCTTGCAACGGCTGCGCTGAGCGCGGCCTGATGCTCCACACACTGCGTCTTTGCCGGCGCCGCGACAAACCATCATTGCTGGACTCATGATTAGATTTTCTAAATTACTGGCCCTAGCGGTCGATAAGTGGTGACCTAGGCTCATTAGGATAACTAAATTATCATGGAGCGATTCTCGTTCGCCTCCCCGGTGCGCGAGCCATATGTTCAAAGCCGGATTCCTGGCCCGAAGGAGAGAAAGCATGCGGACGATTGAGGAAGCTCACGAATGGCCCGAGGCCTCGCGCCTTCCCGACCCGCCCGACCCCGTCGGCGCCTACCGCGCGGTCGTGATCCGTGGCGGCCTCGGCTTCGTCTCGGGGCAGTTTCCATTGTCAGCCGGAATAATGGTGGAGGCCGCCGAGGACGAGACTCCGGACATGGGCACCCTCAAACATGCCGCCGGGCTGGCGGCGCGAAACGTGGTCGCGCAGATCCTGAAGGCGCTCGGGTCATGGGACCGGTTCGCAGGGCTCTGCCGAGTCGATGGCATTGTCGCGGTTCCCGGTCGCTTCACGAAGCATGCGGCGGTCCTCGACGCCGCTTCGGAGGCTTTTGTCAGCCTGCTTGGCCCGGTTCGGGGCGCCCATGCACGCTCGGCGACATCCGCGCCAAGCCTGCCCGGCAATGCCGCCATCGAGCTGGTGGTCACATTCGCCGTAGCCGGCGATTAGCCCGGCTGCCGCTCGCTCCGAAACTTCGCGGCCTCCTCCAGCAGCCAAGTCCGGAAGGTCCGTACCGGAGACGACAGGGCACCGTCGTCGGGCGTGACCAGATAGTAGGAAGAGCCGGACGCAGTCGCGGGTCCGGCGGCGACCAATCGGCCCTCCTTGAGATCGGCAGCAATCAGCGCGCTTCGGCCCAAGATGACTCCGTGCCCGTCGACCGCCGCCTGGATTGCGGCGAGCGAAGAAGAGAAATGCAATGCGCCGTCCTGCGGAGCAGTCATACCGAAGCGCTCGAACCACATGTCCCAGTCGGGATAATCGAGACCTGTGGACTCCATGGTGCGATCATGGATGAGACGTGCCGTCCCGAGGCCGCCGATCGACTCGATCGGTTGCTGTTCAAGGTATGACGGCGAGCAGACGGGAGTAAGCGTCTCGTCGAACATCAACTCGGCCGTCAGGCCGCGCCACGGCCCGGTCCCGTAGCGGATGCCGACATTGGCCTCTTCGCGACGCAGGTCGACCAGGCGTCCCGTTGACTCGACACTGACCTGAATTCCCGGATGTGCGATGGCGAATTCCCCAAGCCGTTGCGCCAGCCACTTCACGGCAAAGGTCGGCGGGGTCGTGACGCGGACAATGCCGCCTGCCTTTCGCGCCTGCAGCGAAGCGATCGCCCGCGCCAGCAGGTCGAAGCCCGCGGTGAGCTCAGGGACGATCTTCGCGGCATCGTCGGTCAACGCGATCCGGCGTCCCTCGCGCCGGAACAGCCGTACGCCATAGAAATCCTCGAGCAGCTTGATCTGCTGGCTGATGGCGCCGGGCGTAACCGAAAGCTCGGCGGAAGCCTTCGCGAAGCTCGTGTGCCGAGCCACGGCTTCGAAGGCTCGAAGCGCATTCAGGTGGGCCAGCTTCTTGTTGACCATCGATGAAATCCCCTGCGCGCGGCTGGTTTGCCGCAGTGCCCAGGGGGTACCATATAGCCCCCATGGCGATTCAAATCCGTACTTCGCTTGCCGAGCCGGAAACCGGCGAGACCTTCACGCCGCACCGCCCGGCGCGGCCGGACAAGGCGGAGGGCGGGCGCAGGTTCGTGCTTCGGTCGGACTACACGCCGGCCGGCGACCAGCCGACCGCCATCAAGGAGCTGGTCGAGACGGCGCTCGAGGGCGAGAAGAGCCAGGTGCTGCTCGGCGTCACCGGCTCGGGCAAGACCTTTACCATGGCCAAGGTCATCGAGACCCTGCAGCGGCCGGCCTTGGTGCTGGCGCCGAACAAGATTCTCGCCGCCCAGCTCTACGGCGAGTTCAAGAACTTCTTCCCCGACAATGCGGTCGAATATTTCGTCAGCTATTACGATTACTACCAGCCCGAGGCCTACGTGCCGCGCACCGACACCTATATCGAGAAGGAGTCGAGCGTGAACGAGGCGATCGACCGCATGCGCCACTCGGCGACGCGCTCGCTGCTGGAGCGCGATGACGTCATCATCGTCGCCTCGGTCTCCTGCCTCTACGGCATCGGCTCGGTCGAGACCTATTCGGCGATGACCTTCAACTTGAAGAAGGGCGCCGCAGAGGACCAGCGCGAGGTGATCCGCAAGCTGGTGGCGCTGCAGTACCGGCGCAACGACCAGGCCTTCGCCCGCGGCAATTTCAGGGTGCGCGGCGACAATCTGGAGATTTTCCCGTCGCACTATGAGGACATGGCCTGGCGCATCAGCTTCTTCGGCGACGAGGTGGAGGAGATCAGCGAGTTCGATCCGCTCACCGGCAAGACCATTGCCTCGCTCGACATGATCAAGGTCTATGCGAACTCGCACTATGTGACGCCGGGCCCGACGCTGAAGCAGGCGATGGAGGCGATCCGGCACGAGCTTTCCGAGCGCCTCAAGGAATTGCAGGCGGAGGGGCGGTTGCTGGAGCTCCAGCGGCTGGAGCAGCGCACCAATTTCGACCTGGAGATGATCGCCGCGACGGGCTCATGCGCCGGAATCGAGAATTACAGCCGCTTCCTCACCGGCCGGCTGCCGGGCGAGCCGCCGCCGACCCTGTTCGAATATCTCCCCGACAATGCGCTTCTGTTCGTCGACGAGAGCCACCAGACGGTGCCGCAGATCGGCGCCATGGCGCGCGGCGACCACCGGCGGAAGATCACGCTCGCCGAATATGGCTTCCGCCTTCCGAGCTGCATCGACAACCGGCCGCTGCGGTTCAATGAATGGGATGCGATGCGCCCGCAGACGACCTTCGTCTCGGCGACGCCGGGGCCGTGGGAGATGAACGAGACCGGCGGCGTGTTCAGCGAGCAGGTCATCCGGCCGACCGGCCTGATCGACCCGCCGGTCGAGATCAAGCCGGTAGAGGACCAGGTCGACGACCTCGTCCATGAAGCCAAGGAGACTGCGCGGAAAGGGTACCGCACCCTGGTCACGACCCTGACGAAGCGCATGGCCGAGGACTTGACCGAATATCTCCACGAGGCGGGCTTGAAGGTCCGCTACATGCACAGCGACGTCGAGACGCTTGAGCGCATCGAGCTGATCCGCGACCTGCGGCTTGGAGTTTATGACGTGCTGGTCGGCATCAACCTGCTGCGCGAGGGGCTCGACATCCCCGAATGCGGGCTGGTCGCGATCCTCGACGCCGACAAGGAGGGCTTCCTGCGGTCCGAGACGTCGCTGATCCAGACCATCGGCCGCGCCGCCCGCAATATCGACGGCCGCGTCATCCTCTACGCCGACACGGTCACCGGCTCGATCGAACGAGCGCTCAACGAAACCGGCCGCCGGCGCGAGAAGCAGGTCGCTTACAACGAGGAGCACGGCATCACGCCGGCCTCGATCAAGAGCCACATCAACGACATCATGAGCGACGTGACGCTGCGTGACGGTGTGCTGGTCGATACCGGCGACGAGGAGCGTCCGCACCTCGTCGGCCATAACCTGCGCGCCTACATCGGCGACCTCGAGGAACGGATGCGCAAGGCCGCCGCCGACCTCGAGTTCGAGGAGGCGGCGCGGCTGCGGGACGAAATCCGGCGGCTGGAGGAGGACGAGCTCGGCATCCCCGATCCCGACCGTGTCGCGCCAAGGCCGCTCGGCCAGGCGACGCAGGGCAAGCCGGGGACACGGCGGACCGGCTTCGGCAAGACCGGGCGGACGCGGTTCGGGGGCGGCCGGCGCTGAGAATCGCTCCGTGGGCGAAACAACTGGTTCAGGCCCACGCAACCCAAATCGATGCAGGGAGTTGGGCAATCAACAATCACCGGGGAATGCGCCGCGAACGCGGCGCAAATTCTATGCATCAGAAGTTGAGTCTGGTTTTTGGCGCCCTCGCGCTCGTTGCGACCTCGCCGCTGCCCGCCCAGCCGCGCGGCGACGAGCCGATCGCTGTCCCGCGCAGCATCAAGCAGGGAATCGACTTCGTCTATGTCGATCCTGAGTTGTCGAGTGTCGCCAGGCGCCGCCAGCGGCCGCAGAACTGGCTTGCGCGCCTGTTCGACTTCGGCGGCAGCCGCCGTGACGGCCCCAATGCCTTGTTCTACGAGCTCGGCCGCGGCCTGCAGCAATATCAGGCGACCTGGGGCCGGCTGCCGCAGACCAAAATTCCGGCCGGTCCGACGCTGAAACGCGGCTCCACCGGCAGGCGGGTCGCGCTGCTTCGCGAGCGCCTCGGGCTGCCGCGGGCGGGCGGCTATGACGACCGCGTCATCCACCTGGTGAGCGCCTACCAGCAGGTTCATGGGCTTGGTTCGATCGACGGCATCGCCGGCAAGGCGACGGTCGCGTCGCTGAATCGCGGTTCGACCTATTATGCCCGCAAGATCGCGATCAACGTTGAGCGCGCCTACCGGCTGCCGCCGACCGGGAGATTCGACCGCTACGTGGTGATCGATTCCGGCTCAGCCGTCGCGAGCCTCGTTGTCGGGGACCGCGTCGTCGACAGCATGCGGGTCATCGTCGGCTCGGCCGAAACCAAGACGCCGATCATGGCCGTGCTGATGCGCAACGCGCGGGCAAACCCGTATTGGAACGTGCCGCCGGAGCTGGTGAAGAGCCTGACTGCCAAGCGGATCCAGCAGGACGGCCTCTCCTATCTCAAGAACTTCCACTACGAGGTGCTGAGGGATTGGAGTCCCGACGCGCCGGTCATCGATCCCAAGACCGTCAACTGGAAGGCCATCGCCTCCGGCAAGCAGAAGCCGACGATCCGCGTTCGCCAGCTGCCCGGTCCGTGGAATTCGATGGGCGAGATGAAGTTCGAGATGCGCAACGACTATGGCATCTACCTTCACGACACGCCCCTGAAGGAGAAGTTCGCGGGCGATCGCTGGATCAGCAATGGCTGCGTCCGGCTGGAGGACTATCAGCGCTTCGCGCGATGGGTCTTCGGACAGATGCCGCGCCCGGCTTCGCAGCTCGAGCAGAATATCGCCCTGCCGCGGCCGGTGCCCATCTACCTCACCTACCTGACTGTGCAGACACGCGGCAATGGCGTGATCTTCCGGCCGGACCCCTATGGCTGGGACGCGCTGGCGATGCCGCAGATGTTCGGTCCGGCAACGAGGATCGCGTCCGCCAGCTGATCCTTCGACTGCTTATCGAGTCCGTCTTGCCATAAACGGCCCGGGCCGCTTGGGTGCGCCGGTTCGATTCGGGGAGGGGTGGTTGCAGATGAAATTGCGTGGTTTGACGGCGCTTGCCTTGGCGCTGGCACTGGCGGGGACACCCGGCCTTGCCCAGGACAAGAAGGACGAGAAGCAGCCGGCGCCCGAGAAGATCGAGCCGCAGGTTCGGGTCACGAAACATGGCGGCGTGTTCGGCGGCCAGAAGGTCAACTACAGCGCGACCATCGGCGAGACGATCCTCAAAGGCGAAGACGGCACGCAAAAGGCGGCCATCGTCACCACCGCCTATGTCAGGGAGCCGCGCGATCCCAACCGGCCGGTGACATTCCTGTTCAATGGCGGCCCCGGCTCGGGCTCGGTCTGGCTGCAGATGGGCGCCTTCGGGCCGAAGCGCGTCGCCATTCCCTCCGACGCTCGTGACGACGGAGCGCCGCCCTATCCGCTGGTCGACAATCCCGACAGCCTGCTCGACGTTACCGACCTGGTCTTCATCGACCCGCCCGGCACCGGCTTCTCGCATTTGATCGGCAAGACCGAAGGCAAGGAATTCTACGGAGTCACCGCCGATGCCAAGGCCGTCGCCGAGGTCATCCGCCGCTGGCTCAACGACAATGGCCGGTGGAACAGCCCCAAATACCTCGGCGGCGAAAGCTATGGCACGACCCGCTCGGCGGCGGTGGTCAACCAGCTCGTCAACCAGACCTATAACGACGTCGCCCTGAACGGCGTCATCCTGATCTCGACCGTGCTCGACTTCGCCGCGGGGTCGGACACGCCGGGCAATGAGCTCAGCTACATCACCAACCTGCCGTCGATGGCCGCCACCGCCTTGTACCACGGCAAGGCGAGCGCGCCCTCGACCGAGCAGTTCGTCGAAGAGGCGCGGCAGTTCGCGCTCGGGCCGTATGCCGCGGCACTGCTGAAGGGGCAGAAGCTGTCCGCCGAAGAGCGCGCCAGCATCCGCGGCCAGCTCGCCCGCTTCACCGGCCTCAGCGAAACCTATCTCGAGCAGGCGGACCTCAGGGTCACGCCCGACCGCTTCTACAAGGAGCTGCTGCGCGACCGCGGGCTCACGGTTGGGCGGCTGGACTCGCGCTACACCGGCCGAGACTATGACAATGCCGGCGAGTATCCTGACAATGACCCGAGCTTCTATGGCATCGATGCGGGCTACACCGCCGCAATCAACGCCTGGGCGCGCGGCCCGCTCGGGTTCCAGACCGACCGGGAATATCAGTCAATCGCCGGACTCGGCCGCGACTGGGACTGGCGGATCGGCAACCGCGATGCCAACGCTTATCTGAACGTCACGCCCTATCTCGGCCAGGCGCTGCGCGAGAACTCGCACATGCGCATCTTCGTCGCCCAGGGCTATTACGACTTCGCAACGCCCTTCTTCGCCGCCGAATATGCCCTGTCACGCACCGGCATTCCCCAGGACCGCATCGTCTGGAGCTACTATCAGGCCGGGCACATGATGTACGTCCGCGATGAAGACCGCACCAAGCTGTCGGCGGACATCAGGGATTTCATTCGCGGGATGTAGGCGATCCCGGCCCCTCAGGCCGACTTGCGCTGGTTTCCGAGGCCGATGACCATCTGGTTGGCGCGCTCGTAGGAAAGCGGGCGCCCGAACAAATAGCCCTGGATGGTGTCGCAGCCGAGCTCGCGCATGCGTTCGAAGTCCTCGGCGGTCTCGACCCCTTCCGCCGTGACGTTCATTCGGAAGCTCTTCGCCAGCTGGACGATCGACTGGATGATGGCGACATTCTCGGGCCGGGTGCCGGCCTCGCGGACGAAGCTGCCGTCGATCTTCAGCTTGTGGAAGACGGCCTTGTTCAGATAGCCGATCGACGAATAGCCGGTGCCGAAGTCGTCAAGCGCGATGCCGACGCCGAGCGCGCGGAGGCGCTTCAGCACGTCCAGCGTCTGGTTGTTATCGCCGAGGAACACGCCCTCGGTGACTTCCAGCTCCAGCCGGTTGCCGGGCAGCCGGTTGCGCGACAGCGCCTGGCTGACGACGTTGGGCAGGTTCGGCATGACGAGCTGCTTGGGGCTGATGTTGATCGCCACCGTGATTGGCTCGGGCCAGGTGGCGACGGCGCGGCAGGCTTCCTCGATCACCCATTCGCCGATCGGGCCCATCAGGCCGGTTTCCTCGGCAACCGGGATGAAGACCGGCGGCGGCACCATGCCGCGTTGCGGGTGGTTCCAGCGGATGAGCGCCTCGAAGCCGGTCAGCTTCTGGGTCTTGGCGCTGACCAGGGGCTGGAACAGCAGGTGGAACTGGCGGCCGGCGATCGCCTGGCGGAGGTCGGCCTCCAGCCGCACGCGGTCGTCCTGCTCCGACTGCAGCTCGGACGAGAAATAGCGGGCGACGCCGCGGCCGGCATCCTTCGCCTGGTAGAGCGCGAGATCCGCCTTGAGGATGAGATCGTCGACGGTGGCGCCGTCGATCGGGCCGAAGGCGCAGCCGACCGACACGCCGATGCGAATCTCGGTGTTGTCGATCATATAGGGCTCGGCGACCGACTTGATGATCGATTCCGCCAGCATCTCGACGCTCTTGCGGCTCTGGGCGTCGTTGATGACGATGGCGAATTCATCGCCGCCCAGCCGCCCGACATGGCCGTCCTGCCCAACCTGGTCGCACAGCCGCTTGGCGACAGCCTGCAGGACTGCATCGCCCTTGGGATGGCCGAAGGTGTCGTTGACCGGCTTGAAGCCGTCGAGGTCGAGGAACATGATCGCGCAGGGCACATTGCTCACAGTCGCGGCGCGCAGCGCCTCGCCGAGAAGCTGGCGCACGCGGCCGCGGTTGGGCAGGCCGGAAAGCACGTCCATGTTGGCGAGGTGGGTCAGGCGCTCCTGCGTCTGGCGGATCTCCGTAATGTCCGAACCGACCCCGCGGAAACCTTCGAAGCGGCCGGCCGTGTCGATGATCGGGTCGCCGGCGATCGAGATCCAGCGCGTGCCGCGCGGCGTGCTCAGCTCCATTTCGAGCGAGTTGAACGGCTGCTTTTCGAGCAGGATGCGGCCGAGGTCGGCATGGCCGCCGAGCAGGGAGGGCAGCGAATGGCCGATGAGGGCGCTGGCGGGACGGCCAAGCAATGCGGTCATACGCGAGGAAATGTAGGTCACGCGGTTCTCGCCATCGACCTGCCACAGCCAGCCGACACCGCGCTGCTCATATTCCTGCAGCAGCAGCGAGGCGCTTTCGCTCGCCGATCCCATGTCGGCGCTGGTCTTGAGCTGCTGGAAAGCCCAGCGGGCGACCGTGAACACGCCGAAAATGGCGATGCCCAGCGTGAACAGGATGTCGAGCATGTGCAGGAAGGGCACGGTCTTGCGCGCCATGAACAGCGAGAAGCACACTCCGGCCGTGAAGCTGGCCATCCAGGCGTTGACGCAGGCCGGGACGACGACCAGGCCGAGGGCGGCGATGCCGAGGCCGGCGACCAAGGAGCCGGTGATGATCTGGCTGCCCGGATCGAGGTTGGGGAACAGGTAAAGGGGCAGGCTGAGCCAGAGCAGGGCTCGGACAATGACATCGCCCACCAGCTGCCAATCGGGAACGGCGCGGCCGGAGCGGCCCACATGAGTCACGGCCTGCGTGCGGGCGATGTGCATCGCGCCGAGATTCGCCAGCCCGACGGTGCCCGTCCAGCCGAGCAGCCAATAAGCGGGAACGTGCCGCCACAAGGCTGCAGCCACCAGGACGGCGGCGACGACGTTGGCGGCGGCAAAAAACGGCGCAAGCTGGGCGCGGGAAAGCAGCTGGACGTCGCGCAGGGGCGAGCCGCCGTCGCTGTCACTGCCTGAAGTCAAAGCGAGTGATTCGCCTCCGGGAAGGCGGGCAGAAACCATGCGTTTGTAACGGTCTGGCGCCTCGTACATCCCGCGTCCCGTAAAAAGAGCTGCGCCGGAGGTAGCTGAAGAGGGTTTAAGGCCGGTTAAAGGCTGGCGGATTCCGCACCGAAACCCATCCTTTGAAAATTAGGCGTTCGGCACCCGATTTTTGCGCCAAATCGCGATGAGAATCAGCACGAAAGCAGCGAGCCGCAGCAGGTATAGCGGTGTCCGCTCCTCCAGCGGGATATTGGAAAATGTCAGAAGCGCCTGGCCAAGGCCGAGCAGCCAGAAGGCGCCTGTGAAGGCGAGGAACAGCTCGTCACGCGTCCGCTTCCACGATTTTAGGAAGAAAAGTCCCGCAAGGGCGAAGCCGGCGACGATCGCCCCCGCCAGGAAGACCGGCAGCATGCTCATTGCTCCAAATCCCAGATGAAGCCGAACAGCAGGACCGAAACCGCTGCCAGCGAGAATGCCAGCCGCGGTATGGCGAGGTCGACTTCATGAATGACCAGCGCATCGAGAAATACCACGGCATTGTTGAGCGCGAGCAACAGGAAGCAGAGCGCCGCCCACATCAACAGGCGCGTGCCGGTGCGCCGGTAATTGCGCGCCAGCAGGAATGCGCAGGCACCGCTGGTCAGCAGGCATAGGATGTAGACCGCCGCCGGGAAACTCAGGGACATCAATCGTTCCTCAGACGGAAGGAGTCGGCGAAGGCGGAGAGCCCGGTCGCCGCCGAGCTGATGATCACGCGCCGGACGCGATCGGGCTTCTTGGCATAGAGGGCCTGGGTGACGTCGACGAGCCGGCTCAGATCGTCGGAGGCGGGGGCATAGCGGACTCGGCCCTTGCCGTCGACCGAGACCAGCCCACCGGCGACGAGCATGTCGGTGCTGGTCGAGACGATGATCTCGCTCGTGCGGAGTGCCGCGACCAGCTGGCCGCTCTCCCACGCCGTTTCGGCATGGGTCTTCAGGAACAACAGCAGCTCGAGCGCCCAAACCGACTTGAAATGGTCGCGAAGGAACGCCGCAATCTCAGGACCGGGCATCCAGCCAACCTTAACGGTCGAGCCGGATGCTGCAACCCATCAGCCGGCCAGGAGGCCGAGTTTATCCAAGTCCCTGGTCGTGATCGGATGGTAGAGCGGCCTTGCCCTGGCATAGACGCGCTCGGCGATCGGCCGTCCCCAGGCCTTGTCCTCGGCCAGGGTTTCGATCAGCGGCTTGACGAACTTGCGGCGGCCCTGCGTGGTCACGAACTGTTCGATGCTCTGGGTGGCCGGCTCGTAGCGATTGGCGATCGCCAATTCGAGCCAGGCAAAGCGCACCTCATTATTGCCGATCGTATTGAGGCCGAAGCCGCGCTCGAGCAGGTCCAGCCGAGCCGTGGGCAGCTTGCGCGGCAGCTTGTTCAGGAACCGCAGGCGCTCGGCGGTCGTCCACCCCGCCCAGGCCATGGCATCGAGCTCCGCGCCGCCGGCGAAGCGCTGCACGGCCTTGTCGACATCGGCGAAGGCCGCCGGATCGGGCCGTGCGACATTGCCCGGCAGACCCGGCTGGTAGACCCAGCGATCGAGCTGCAGCTTGTCCTCGAGCGCCTTGTCGCCCTTGACGAGGTTCTGGCGCAGGTCGGCGAGGAAGCGCGCCGAGGTCATCGGCTGGAAGGCGTGCCGATCGAAATAGGAGCGCAGATAGGCGTCCCAGCGCTCGCGGCCGACAATGTGCTCGATCGTGCGCAGGAAGACGGCGCCCTTGTCATAGATGATGCCGCTGGCTCCACCGTCGGGCCCGGCCTCTTGCTTCGCAAGGTTCAGCCGAGTCTTGGGCGAGCCCATGCCTTCTTCCTCGAACGCCTCCATCATGTCGTCGAAGCTCAGCGCCGCTTCCTGCCGGGCGCGATTCTCGCCGTAGATCGCCTCCATGATCCGGTTCTCGAAATAGGAGGTGAAGCCTTCGTTGAGCCAGCTGTCGGCCCAGGTGGCGTTGGTCACAAGGTTTCCAGACCAGCTGTGCGCCAGCTCATGGGCGACGAGGCCGACGAGGCTCTTGTCGCCGGCAATGAAGGTCGGCGTCAGGAAGGTGAGCGTCGGATTCTCCATGCCACCGTAGGGAAAAGACGGCGGCAGGACGAGCAGGTCATAGCGGCCCCAGCGATAGGGGCCGTAGAGCTTTTCGGCGGCCGTGATCATCTTCTCAGTATCGGCCAGCTCGGCAGCAGCGGCATCGAGCATCGCCGGCTCGGTCCAGACGCCCGAGCGTGGCCCGAGCTCGCGGAACTGGAGGTCGCCGACGGCAATGGCGATCAGATATGGCGCGACCGGCTTGTCCATGTTGAAGGAGAAAACCGTTTCCCCGCCCTGGGTCAGCGGCTCCGCGCTGCGCGGCGCGCTCATCACCGCCGTCAGCTGCGCCGGCACGCGAATCCTGGCTTCCCAGCTCTGGCGGATGCCGGGTGAATCCTGGGTCGGGATCCAGGTCCGATTGAGGATCGATTGGCCCTGGCTGAACAAATAGGGCTGCTTCTTGCCGGCCGTCTGCTCGGGCGTTAGCCATTGCAGCGCCTCGGCCTCGGGCGCCGACTTGTAGCGGATGGCGATCCGCTTCGTGTCGGGGCGCAGGGTGATGGCCAGAGGCGCGCCTTTTGTTTCGTCGGTTGCGCCGATCCTGTGCTCCAGCGCCTGGTCATTGCCGTCCGTGACGGACTCGATCTCCAGGCCCTTGCTGTCGAGGATGATTTCCTTCGCGTCCGGCTTGCGGTCGATATCGAGCGTAGCCGTGCCGCTGATGCGCTTCGCATCGAAGTCGACGCCGAGGTCGAGCGCGACATGGTGGACGCGGGCTTCGAGCGGCCTGGCGTAGCTGGCGGGGTCGGCCGCATCCGGGCCGGTCAGGATCGGCGCGATCCGTGTTTTGGCGCTTTGCTCGTTCGAATTGGCGGGGACCTGGTCGGCACGTTCGCAGGCGGAAAGCAGGAAGATGGCCGCGGTGGCGGCGATAACACGCAACATCGATTGGGGAACTCCGTGAAGGCTATGCGGACTCTTTAACGTAAATGGAGCGCGTCGGTGCCGCGAACAGGCGCCGCACCATCGGCTCGAAGAATTCCAGCGGCGCGCTGTCATAGGATTCGTCGAACGCATTCTGGTCGTACAGCTCGCAGAAGCGGTCCGTGTCCTCGAAATGCGGATGGCCGCGATATTGCTCGCGCATGTCGCGATCGAGGCCGATGTAATGGAAGAAATAATAGCCCTGGAAGATGCCGTGATGCTCGACCATCCAGTGCAGTTTCTCGTCGACGAAGGGCTTGAGGATGGCGGCAGCAATGTCGGGGTGGTTGTAGGACCCAAGCGTGTCGCCGATGTCGTGCAGGAGCGCCATGACGACGTAATCCTCGGATTCGCCGGCACGATGGGCGCGCGTCGCGGTTTGCAGGCTGTGCTGCAGCCGGTCGACCGGGAAGCCGCCATAATCGCCGTCGAGCAGTTTCAGATGGTCGAGGACGCGGTCAGGCAGGCCCTTCACGTAGCCGAAGAACTGATTGCCGATGATTGCCCAGTCCTCGGCCTTGGCCTCGGCCATGCTGCTAAAAGCTGCGCGTGCCTGCGGTTCGTTCATCCTGCCTCTCCGCTTCGGCTCATAGCCCGCGGCGCCGGGACTAGCCAAGCCTTGGGCTTCGCCGCCGCCTCGCCTATATCGGGCGGGATGCGGCGTCAGGCATGGATCGACTGAGCATGGCAAGCGACAGCGCGCGTCTGCTCGACGCGGCCTCGGCGCCGAGCGCCGAGCCGCCGGCGCTGCCCAGGGCACGGCCCAAAGGGCCGGCCCGCCCGATCCTCAAGGGCGTCGGGCTCGACGCGCCCTTCTTCGACGACAAGAACCGGGCTTTCTGGGTTCTGCAATCGATCGGCTGGACCGGCTATTTCACGCTGCGGTCGCTGTCCGGCATCGCCAATGCAATGGGGGCGATGTTCGTCGTCCATACGTTGCTGCTGACCGCCACCGGCTATTCGCTCACCTTGCTGATGGCATCGCTCTACCGGCGGCTGATCACCATGCGGGCGCTGGCGACGGCGGTGCTGTCGCTGCTGGCGGTGATCCTGGCGAGTTTCGCCTTCTCGTTCATCGAGACGTGGAGCTTCTCGACGTTCCTCCGTCCGGACGCCCGGCCCGTCGGGGTCGAGTATCTCGGCGCGATCCTGCTCAATTTCTCGCTGCTCGCCGCCTGGTCGGCGCTCTATTACGGCATCAATTATTACTTGCTGCTCGAAGAGGAAATCGACCAGCGCGCGCGGCTGGAGAGCGCGGCCTCCTCCGCGCAGCTGGCCATGTTGCGCTACCAGCTCAATCCGCATTTCCTGTTCAACACGCTGAACAGCATTTCGACGCTGGTGCTGCTGAAGCAGACCGAGCGGGCCAATGCCATGCTGGCCAGGCTGTCGTCCTTCCTGCGCTACACCTTGGTCAACGAGCCGCTCGCGCAAGTGACCCTGGCCCAGGAGGTCGAGACCCTGAAGCTTTATCTCGAAATCGAGAAAATGCGGTTCGAGGAACGGCTCCGCCCGCACTTTCGCATCGACCCGGCGACCATTGGCGCGCGGTTGCCGTCGCTGCTGCTGCAGCCGCTGATCGAGAACTCAATCAAATATGCGGTCACCGCCAGCGAAACCGGCGCCGATATCTGGATCAAGGCCGAGCGGCAGGGCAGCGGCATCCGGATCGAGGTCGCCGACAGCGGGCCGGGCGCCCAGGGGGGATTTAGCTCGCACGAATCGACCGGAGTCGGCCTGGCGAACATTAAGGACCGGCTGGCGCAAGCCTATGGCGCCGCCCATGGTTTTCAGACCAGACAGAACGAACAAGGGGGCTTCAGCGTTATCCTCGACATACCGTTCGAGACCAGGGGACCCGACATCCAAGACATGACGAAGGAAACCGAATGACGATTCGCACCATCCTGGTCGATGACGAGCCGCTGGCCACCCAGGGACTGCAGCTGCGGCTGCAGGCGCATGAGGACGTCGAGGTGGTCGCCACGGCCGCCAACGGCCGCGAGGCGATCAGGGCGATCAAGACGCACAAGCCCGACCTGGTCTTCCTTGATATCCAGATGCCCGGCTTCGACGGCTTTTCGGTTGTGCAGGGCCTGATGGAGGTCGAGCCACCCCTGTTTGTTTTCGTCACCGCGTTCGGCGAGCATGCGCTGCGCGCCTTCGAGGCACAGGCGGCCGATTATCTGGTCAAACCCGTGGAGGAGGACCGCCTGGCGGCCACGCTCGACCGCGTCCGCCAGCGCCTGGCCGAGAAGCGCGGCGCCGAAGAGGCGGAGCGGCTCAAGGAAGCCTTGGTCGAGCATGCGCCCGAGGCGGCCGAGGAACTGGCCGAGGCGTCCAGCGCCGAAGGTCCGGCGGCCAACCGGTTCGAGAAGATGATCAATATCCGGGACCAGGGGCAGATCTTCCGCGTCGATGTCGACACCATCGAGCGGATCGACGCCGCCGGCGACTATATGTGCATCCAGACGGGCGACAACACCTTGATCCTGCGCGAGACAATGAAGGATCTTGAAAAGCGCCTCGACCCTCGCCGCTTCCAGCGCGTGCACCGCTCGACCATCGTCAATTTGGACCTCGTCCGCCAGGTCAAGCCGCATACCAACGGCGAATGCTTCCTGGTGCTGGATTCCGGAGCGCAGGTGAAGGTTTCGCGGTCCTATCGCGACGTGGTCGCGCGCTTCGTGCATTAATTTGGGGCACGCCGTCCTTAGCCTAAGCATTGAGAGTAAGAGGGACAACGTGGCGAAACGCGTCAAGGACTTCATCGAGATCAGCGAATACACCTCGCTCGACAAGCTGATCGAATATCTGAAGACGATCCGTGACAATTTACCGGCGGATGCCGAACCCGAGCTTAGGCTGCGCGGCGACGATTTCTTCGGCCGGCGGCTGACCATCACTTACTCGCGCGAGCTGACTCCGGAAGAGGAGGAGCGCGACACGCGCTATACCGGCGCCGCCGCCTTGCCCGAATCCGAGGGCTGGATCGAGCAACTGAAGAAGAAGCTGGACAAGGTTCCTTAAGGGGGGAAACATGCCGACCAAGTTTGAGGCGTTCGCCGCATTGCACGTGCCCGGCGATCCGGTGGTTCTCTACAACATCTGGGATGCGGGCAGCGCCCGGGCAGTCGCCGCGGCTGGCGCCAAGGCGCTGGCCACCGGCAGCCACCCGGTCGGCGACGCCTCCGGCTTCGGCGACGGGCAGATGGTCCCGCTCGATTTCGTCTTCGACAATGCCAAGCGAATCATGGACGCGGTCGACCTGCCGCTGACAGTCGACTTCGAAGGCGGCTATGCGGTGGACCCGGAGCTGACGGCGGCCAATGTCTCGGCCCTCAAGGCGACCGG
>DATFEO010000140.1:0-8921 GCA_035250985.1 Sphingomicrobium sp.
GAACGGACTCGCGGTATCCTGCATGCCCTATCCCAGCTTCGCCATCGCGCAGGCGGTATCGACCATCCGGTTCGAGAAGCCCCATTCATTGTCGTACCAGCTGACGACCCGGACCAGCTTGCCCTCCAGGACCGCGGTCTCGAGGCTATCGACCGTCGAGCTGGCCGAATTATGGTTGAGGTCGATCGATACCAGCGGCTCGTCGGTATAAGCGAGAATGCCGCGCAACTCGTTGCTCTCGCTGGCGGCCTTCAGCACGGCGTTCACCTCGTCCTTGGTCGTCTCGCGGCCAGGCGTGAAGGTGAGGTCGATGAGGCTGACATTCGGCGTGGGCACCCGCACCGCCGAGCCGTCGAGCTTGCCCTTCAGCTCAGGCAACACCTCGCCAACCGCGCGGGCGGCGCCGGTTGTCGTCGGGATGATCGACATGGCGGCGGCACGAGCGCGGCGCATGTCGCCGTGGATCTGGTCGAGAATCTTCTGGTCGTTGGTATAGGCGTGGATGGTCGTCATCAGCCCGCGCTCGATACCGAATGCCTCGTGGAGCACCTTGGCCACCGGCGCCAGGCAATTGGTGGTGCAGCTGGCGTTGGAGACGATGGTGTGATCGGCGGTCAGCTTGTCGTGGTTGACGCCATAGACGACTGTCAGGTCGGCGCCCTTGGCCGGCGCCGAGATCAGGACGCGCTTGGCGCCGGCTTCGATGTGCTTCTGCCCACCCTCACGGTCGGCGAAGAAGCCGGTGCTTTCGAGCGCGATCTCGACGCCCAGCTCCTTGTGCGGGAGCCTCGCGGGATCCTTTTCGGCGGTGACCTGGATGCGCTGTCCATTCACGGTGATCGAGCTCTCGTCATAACTGATCTCGCCGGGGAACGGCCCGTGAACGCTGTCGCGCTTGAACAGCATGGCGTTCGACTTGGCATCGGCCAGGTCGTTGATCGCGACCAGCTCGAGCCCGCAGTCGGGCCGCTCGAGGATGGCGCGGGCGACGAGCCGGCCGATGCGGCCGAAGCCGTTGATTGCAACCTTGGTCATTTGTTGAGCTTCTCCAAAATCCTGGGGACGATTGCCTCGCTGGTGAGGCCGAAATGCTGGTACAGGTCCTTGGCCGGCGCGGAGGCGCCGAAGCTGTCGATGCCAATCTTCAGCCCGTGGAGGCCGGTATAGCGCTCCCATCCATAAGTGGCGCCGGCCTCGATCGAAACACGCAGGATCTGCTTGTTCGAAACGTCGGGCAGGATATCCTCCCGATAGGCCGCATCCTGCGCATCGAACAATTCGCTGGACGGCATGGAAACCACGTCGGTGCCTAGCCCCTGGGCTTCAAGCTCCGTCGCAGCATCGAGCGCGATTTCTACCTCCGATCCGGTGGCGATGATGATGATCTTGCGTGTCGCCTCGGCGCCTTTCAGCCGGTATGCGCCGCGCGCGCATAGGTTCGACTTGGCCGCCTCGGTCCGGACCGGCCTCAGGTTCTGGCGGGTCAACGCGATCAGCGACGGCTTGTCGTCGGCCAGCGCCAGCGCCCAGCATTCGGCCGTCTCGACCGCGTCGGCCGGGCGATAGACGGTGAGGCCCGGCATGGCCCTCAAGGCCTGCAGATGCTCGACCGGCTGGTGGGTTGGGCCATCCTCTCCGAGCCCGATCGAATCATGGGTCATGACATGAATGACCTTGGCCCCGGACAGCGCGCCCAGGCGGATCGCGGGCCGGCTGTAGTCGGAGAAGACCAGGAACGTGCCGCCATAGGGGATGACGCCCCCATGTTGCGCCATGCCGTTCATCGCTGCCGCCATGCCGAATTCGCGGATGCCGTAATAGATGTAGCGGCCGCCGTAATTGTCGAACGTAAGCGCTTCTAAACCCTTGGTTCTCGTGTTGTTGGAACCTGTCAGGTCAGCCGAGCCGCCTATGGTGCTTGCAATGGCGCTATTGATCGCCTCCAGCGCCATTTCCGACGCTTTGCGGGTTGCTACCGGCTTCAGCTCGCCGCCGAGCAGCTTGTCGAGATAGGGCTTGAGCCAGGCATCGCTGCACTTGCCGGCGATCCGGTCCTGGAATTCCTTCGCCTTGCCGCTCGACTCCAGCCGGCGGTTCCACTCGGCCCGCTCTGAAGCGCCACGCGCTCCAGCGGCCCGCCAGGCCTCTGCGACGTCGTCCGGAATCTCGAACGGCGGCAGGTTCCAGCCGAGCTCCTTGCGTGCCGCGGCGACTTCGTCGGCACCCAATGCCGCGCCATGGGTCGCTGCCGTCCCCTGCTTATTGGGTGCGCCATAGCCGATGATCGTCTTGCAGCGGATCAGCGACGGCCGCGGGTCGGCCAGGGCCTCGTCGAGCGCGCGGGCCACCTTGCCGCTGTCGAGGCCGTCACACTCCGTAGTGTGCCACCCCATGGCCTGATAACGGGCAACGACGTCTTCGTTGCGACTAAGATCGGTCGAACCGTCAATGGTGATCCTGTTATCGTCCCACAGCACGATCAGGCGGCCGAGGCGCAGGTGGCCCGCCAGTCCCGCCGCCTCATGGTTGACCCCCTCCATCAGGCAGCCATCGCCGGCGAGTACGAAGGTGCGGTGGTCGACCAGCTCATCGCCATAAACGGCATTCAGGTGCCGCTCGGCGATCGCCATGCCGACCGCGGCGGCAAACCCCTGTCCCAGCGGCCCCGTGGTCGTTTCGATTCCGGCCAGCTCGAAATTCTCGGGATGGCCGGCGCATGGCGACCCCAGCTGGCGGAAATTTCGGATGTCCTCGATCGTCGGCCGCGCATAGCCGGTGAGGTGCAGCAGGGCGTAGATAAGCATCGAGCCGTGGCCCGCCGAGAGGACGAAACGGTCGCGGTCGGGCCAATGGGGGTCAGCGGCATCGAACTTCAGATATTTGGTGAACAGCGCCGTGGCCGCGTCGGCCATGCCCATCGGCATGCCGGGATGGCCCGAATTGGCGGCCTCGACGGCATCCATCGCCAGTGCCCTGATGGCATTGGCTAGTCGGCGCTGGGTCGGCTGCATTCGGTCTCCGTCGCGAAGAGCTCGGCGCGCGGCAGACTCGCCCGGCCGATGCGTGGCCCTATTGTCGGTGAGTCGTGCAGCGTCAACCTTGCCCCACGGTTTCAATCCATTTAGCGAGGAGCCATGAGCGACGACGGTCTTGTTCATTCTCTCGACCGCGCCGAACGCGCGCTGGAGCGCATCGAGCGGGCTCTCTCCCGGTTGCATGCCAGCAGCGGGCGCGATGAGAAGCTGCGCGCCCGGGTCCGCGATGTCGTGGCCGAGCTCGATTCGATCATCGAGGGCGCGCGCTGATGGCCCATGTCGACCTCTTCATTGCCGGTCGCAGCTACCAGATCGCCTGCCGCGACGGCGAAGAAGAGAATCTTAAGGCTGCGGCGCGGCTGGTCGACGCCAAGAGCCGAGAAGCCCTGTCGGGGCTCGGCACGCTGAGTGAGTCGCGCCAGCTTTTGTTCGCCTCCCTGCTGCTTGCCGACCAAATCATGGAGGGGGGCGGGGCAGTTGTCCCGGAGCAGCCTGATCCAGTCATCGCCGAGCGGGCCGCGGTGCTCGCCGATCGGTTGGAAGCCCTCGCCAACTCACTTGAGAATGAGGCCGCCGGCGCCTAAATAGCAATTCGACGGGTACTACCCGGTGCGCGCCTTCGGAAAATCCCTGAGGCGATATCGATCCACTCGGGAGCTGTCCCTGCCCCGGCCCTGGCCGGATGCACACGGCGCCCACCTGACGTTTTGGCGTCAGAGGATTTAAGGGCAAACGGCCATGGTGGTCCCGTCACATAATCCGGTCCTGGCAGACAAAGTGGCTCTGAGGCGGCTCGGTCGCGAGCGGCGGCAGGCATTCATCGAAACACTTGCACCGGAGGATCGCGGCCGGCTCGAGCACCAGCTCGCCGACGTGCTCGACCCGCTGCTCGGCAAATCCCGCGTCGCGGGCGGCTATGCGCCGCTACCGACCGAGATCAGCCCGCTGCCCGCCCTGGAACGCGCGGCCGCCAAGGGCACGCTGCTCGCCTTCCCCGCCTTCTCCGACCACCAAAGCACCTTCCGCTTCCTTGCCGGCGACCCTGTCGAAACCGGACCGTGGGCGGTTCTTCAGCCGGCCCTCGACGCGCCGCACGTCAATCCCGACCTGGTGCTGTTGCCCCTGGTAGCGGTCGACCGAAAGGGCACGCGCCTCGGTCAGGGCAAAGGCCATTACGACCGCGCCGCCCATGAACTGCGGGAACATGGTGCCCTTCTGATCGGGGTCGGTTGGGCCGTGCAGATGCTCGATGAGGAAATCCCGGCCGACGCCTGGGACCTGCCGCTCGATGGCTTTGCCTCGCCGGAAGGGCTGGAAATGTTCCGGTGACGGCTCAAGAGCCGAGTTGGCGAAAACCGGCAGGAATCTTCGCAATCCTGGCAATTATCGTCATTTGGGCGGCGCTCGTCGCATCTCTGGCAGCCTTCGTCGAAAAATGGCCTGTGCTGTTGCAAGGCCTTTTCTATCTCGTCGCCGGCATCGCCTGGATAGCACCGCTGAAGCCGTTGCTTCGCTGGATGGAAACCGGGCGGTTCAGGGCGGGCTAAGGCGCTCGTTTGTATTTAGCGTATTACTTGACTATAACAGTAAGCATTCATGAACCAGACGTTGAGCTTCGATATCGCCCGTCCGTGGCGCACCCACCCGCGTGAAACCGTGGGGCTGGGCCTGCTCGGCCTGGCCGCGGCGATCACGCTAACGGGCGCCGCCAGCTCGACCAGCCGGCTGGCGATCGATGGTGCGCGCGCCGAAGCCGCGGTTCCCGCTCTGCCCGACGTCAACGCCCTTCGCCCGGTTGCGGTCGAAACCGCGCTGCAAATCAACAGCCAACTGCCCTTCGCCACGGGTCCGAATCCGGCCGCGCGGCCGTTCAGCTATGCCGCCGCGGGCGCCGAGAGTCGCGAGCGTGCGCTCGAGTGCCTTACCAGCGCCATTTATTATGAAGCCGGGCAGGAACCGCTCGCCGGTCAGCAGGCGGTCGCACAGGTGGTCCTGAATCGCGTGCGCCATCCCGCATTCCCTTCGAGCGTCTGCGGGGTTGTCTATCAGGGCTCGACACGCAGCACCGGCTGCCAGTTCACTTTCACCTGCGACGGATCGCTTGCCCGCGCGCCCGAACGTTCGACCTGGAACCGTGCCCGCGAAGTCGCCAAGGCCGCTCTCGCCGGTTTCGTCCAGCCAAGCGTCGGTAACGCCACCCACTATCACGCCAATTATGTCGCGCCTTACTGGGCGCCAACCTTGGCCAAGACCGCCGCGATCGGTGCGCACCTCTTCTACCGCTGGAGCGGCGGATGGGGCCGGCCGGCGGCGTTTGCCCAATCCTATTCCGGCCGTGAGGCCGATCCGCGGGCGCTTCGTGTCGCCGCATTGAGCGTCCCGCACGACGTCGCCCCTACGGCGTCCCCGATGCCGGCGGTCGCCAAGGTTGATGGCGTCCAGGTCGTGCAGAACGATGGAAAGCGGGTCCGCGTGCTGTTTACGCCCGAGGCGCGCGAGGCGGTCGAGAAGGTCAAGGTCACACCCTACGTCGAGACCGTTGCCGCGTCGGATAACCTGCGCTTCGCTCTTAATGGAGCCAGTCCCGAAAGCGACCAACGCCCTTTTGGGCACGCATCGGCGGGGGCGGGGAATCAGGGCGCGCAGTAGACGCGTCCGCGGAAGGCCTCGCGCGCTTCGTCAAACAAAAGGAATAGAACCCGCGCGTATCTGACAAAGTCAGGGATGGCGCGAGTGACGGGGCTCGAACCCGCGACCTCCGGCGTGACAGGCCGGCGCTCTAACCAACTGAGCTACACCCGCTAATCGGCGTGGCGGGCAACTAGGTGAGGGTCTTGGGCCTGTCAACCGGCTGAGGCGCGCTGTTCATCCTCTTTTTCGTCGTCCTCGCCGACATGGGTCAAAGTCCCTTCCTCGAACAGGAATCCGGCGATGTCCGGCGTCCCTGCGGCGGCAAAGACGGTCTTGATAATGATCAGCAGCGGTACCGCCAGCAACGCGCCGGTAGTTCCCCAGACCCAGGCCCAGAAGCTCAGCGAAACGAGGATCAGAAGCGGGTTCACCTCGATCCTGCGGCCGACGATCATCGGCGTGATGGCATTGGCCTCGACCGTGTGGAGGCCGATGAAAATTGCCGGTGGAAGCATTGCCGCCCAGACGTCTGGGAACGTCATGAGGCCGCCCACGAACAGCAGCAGAGCCGACACGATCGGCCCGAGGTAGGGAATGTAGTTGGCGACGGCGACAATGCCGCCCCACATCACCGGTGAATCCATCCCCAGCCCCCAGAGGATGAGCGCCGTCAGCGCACCCAGGCAAACGTTGATGACCGTGATCGTGCCGATATAGGTCGAGGTCGCATCGACCACCTGCTGGATGACCCGGGCGGTGGTCATCGCCCCCTCGAAGCTGCCGCGGCTGGTGATGGTCCTGCGGCGCATGCCGGTCCAGCCAGCGAGGAAGAAATAGACGACCAGCAGCGCGAAGAAGAGCTGGATCATCGCATGCGGCGCTGAGGCGGCGATGATACCCAGCATCGAGTTGGGGGTCTCGACGCGGACCTCGCGGACATTCTCGCTGGTCACGGCCATCTGCGAGAAGATGCGCTCGATAAACTCGTCGAGGTTCTTGTACAGGTCGAGCACCGGCGCCAGCGCCGCCTGGACCCGGCCGATGCGATCGGGAACCTGCACCACCCAGTCCATCGCCGGGATGACGATCGAGCCGATGGCGAAGGCCATGATCAGCAGGAAGAGGATGACGCATATGACCGCGGCGAATTTCGATGGCACTCCGCGCCGCTCGAACCATTCCAGCATTGGCACCAGGGCGATGGCGACGACCAACGCGGCAGTCACCGGCAGGAAGAATTCGGCGCCGGCGCGAAGCGCGAACGGCAGGCCGATGACGACGCCGATACCGGCGATCAGGGTCAGCGAGGCCAGCAGGCGATCGCGCTTGACGGCGATATGCTCGACCGCCTGCTCAAGCTCGGCGGCGGCAGTTTCGACGCTGTTCGCGCGCTTGTCCATGAACGGCAGCATATCCGCGCAAATCGCGGCCCGCCATTGAGATTTTGTTTAATGCAGCCTCGGCCGCTGGTGCCCCTGGTCCGACTCGAACGGACACTCCGGTTAGGAACTCGATTTTGAGTCGAGCGCGTCTACCATTCCGCCACAGGGGCCCCGTGGGTCTAGCTAAGGGCAGGCGGCGCAGGAGGCAAGCAGCTGGCGCTTATGGTCCGAGTTCACTCAGCCTCGAATGGCCACGACCTCCAGATACTCCGAGCTTACCCAGGTAGTCCCGTCACTGGCGCGATTGTGCTGCGTCCACAGCGCGATCAAATCCCGTTCGAGGGCCGGGCGCTTCTCTTCGGACAGCGCTGCGAACGCATTGCGCACCGGTCCGAAAAACTCGCGGAAATGGTTGACGACCTCCTGCGGGGCGAAGGGATAGCGAATCTCGGCATTCAGCGGCCTGGCGTCGATCCTTGCGGTACCGGCCTGCAGCCGTTCCCGAACGACCTGTTCCTCGCCCCACAGCGTCGGTGCAGGAACCGGCGGAGGCGGAACGTAGCCGCCGACAAGCCGAAACATCTGACCGGCAAAGCCTGCGGGCGTCCAATTGGCCATGGCCAGCGTGCCGCCCGACCGGCATACGCGCAGCATCTCTTCGGCGGCCTTTTCCGGACGGGGCGCAAACATCGCGCCGAACATGCTCAGGACCAGATCGAACTCGGTGTTGCGATAGGGCAGGTCCTCGACATCGCCGACCTCGAACTCAACGTCGAGCGAGGCTTCCCGAGCTCTTTGCCTGGCCTGCTCGACGAGGTTGGGCGCAATATCGATGCCGATCACCTCTGCTCCGGTCCTCGCTGCGGGTATCGCGACATTGCCGTTCCCACAGGCGACGTCGAGAACTCGCATGCCGGGGGCAATGTTGCGGCGAGCAACGAAGTCCTGGGCGGCCGATTCAATGGACTTGGCGATCTTGCCGTAATCGCCGTCCATCCAAGTCTGCCGCGACCCGGCCTTGATCGTCTCAAGCTCCAGATCAGGTTGCACGCTCTCCATGGCGCACCTCCTTTTCGCGGTGTCCTTCTACGGCGCCATTCCGAGTCGGGCCAAACAGCTAACCCCATATTCGGGAGGCTGCGTTCGCAATGGGATCGAACGCAGCCATCTCCAGCCGCTAACGGCAAGAATGGGCCGAAAGCGGACATTAATTCCGCGGCGCCTGCCTTCGATAGCTGAGCGCCTCGGCGACATGGATGCGGCCGACCTCATCGGCCCCGGCCAGGTCGGCGATGGTCCGCGCCACCCGCAGCACCCGATGGAACCCGCGGGCGCTGAGGCGCATCGCCGCCGCGGCATCAGCCAGCAGCTTTCGGCCCGGCTCGTCAGGCGTCGCCACCGAGTCCAGCAACTCGCCGTCTGCCTCCGCGTTGGTGCGCGGGCCATGGCCATTGTAACGCTCTGACTGCACGGACCGCGCCCGCGCCACGCGCTTGGCCACGTCCTCGCTCCCCTCGGCCGGCGGCGGCAGTGTCAGGTCGGCGGCGCTGACGCCCTGCACGTCGACATGAAGGTCTATTCGGTCGAGCAAGGGTCCCGATACCTTGGCCTGGTAATCCGCCGCGCATCTGGGCGCGCGGCTGCACGCCAGCGCCGGGTCGCTCAAATGGCCGCAGCGACAGGGGTTCATCGCCGCCACCAGCTGCACCCGAGCCGGAAAGGTGACATGGCTATTGGCCCGGGCGACGCTGACGTTGCCGGTCTCCAGGGGCTGCCGCAGCGAATCAAGCACCGCCCGCTGGAACTCCGGCAGCTCGTCAAGGAACAGCACGCCGAGGTGCGCCAGGCTGATCTCGCCAGGCCGAACCTTGAG
>DATFEO010000151.1:0-5183 GCA_035250985.1 Sphingomicrobium sp.
CATCTTCCATCCACCAAACGGTTGAAGCGGCGGCGAACAATGCAACTAATCCAGCGGCAATCTTGACCATTCCTCGAAGGTGCCCCGACTTCTTAGAGTCCGCAATGGGTCGAAAGCGGACTCTAGCGATAGCGATATAACCGCAGGAATGGGTGGAAAGCGGACATTGCCGAACTGGCGCGAAACGCGTTGCCGGTGCTACGGGAGGAACAGCAAAAGGAGGGGCCTATGACGAGATCGCTATTGCTACTTTCTCTCACAGCGCTGCTGCTGCCCGCGTGCCAGGCAGGCGAGAAGTCCGGAAACAACATCGCCGAAGGGAATGCTGCCGCCCCTGTCAACGCTGGCACGGATGAGCAGGCAATCCGCGGGCAAGTCGATCGTTGGCTTCAGCTCGTGAAAGACAAGGATGCTGCAGGGATTGCGGCACTTTACGCCGAGGACGGCGCGGTGATGCCACCCAATGCGCCGATCGGCAAAGGACGCGCGGCGATCCAGCAAACCTGGGCATCGATGATGCAGACGCCCGGCTTCGACCTGACCTTCGTTCCGGAGCAGATCATTGTGTCATCGTCGGGTGACATGGCACTCGATCGTGGGACGTATAGGCTAGCGGTTGCGCCCAACGGCACCGCGCAGAACGACACGGGCAAATACGTGGTCGTCTGGCGGAAGATCGGCAGCGAGTGGAAAGCCGCAGCGGACATCTTCAACAGTGACCTGCCAGCCAGCGGAGGTTAGGGCGGCCGCGGTGGGTCGAAGCTGACATCCTCGCGGAATCTACGAAAAACCCCGCCTAGCCGAAGCAGGGCGGGGCCTTCGTTTGAGACTAGATCCCGGTTCAAGTCCGGGATGGATTGCCGGCAAGCCGTCAATCCACCTTCGGCAGGGTCGAGAACTGGTGGAACGGCGGCGGGCTCGACAGCGTCCATTCGAGCGTCGTCGCACCCTCGCCCCACGGATTGTCCGGCGCCTTGTTGCGATTGAGGAACGACCAGGCGATGTTGACGAAGAAGATCGCGACGCCCGCGATCGTCACCATGTAGCCGATGGTCGAAATCTCGTTCCACTTCTGGAAGGCCGGCGAATAATCCGGAATCCGCCGCGGCATGCCGTCGAGGCCGAGGAAATGCTGCGGGAAGAAGACCAGGTTCACGCCGATGAACATGACGAAGAAGTGCACCTTGCCGAGGAACTCGTTGTACATGTGGCCGGTCATCTTCGGGAACCAGTAATAGAAGCCGCCGAATATGGCGAAGACCGCGCCAAGGCTCAGCACGTAGTGGAAGTGGGCGACAACGTAATAGGTGTCGTGCATGTAATTATCGACGCCGCCGTTGGCGAGGACGACGCCGGTGACGCCCCCGACGGTGAACAGGAAGATGAAGCCGATCGCCCAGAGCATCGGCGTTTCGAACGACAGCGAGCCGCCCCACATGGTGGCGATCCAGCTGAAGATCTTGACGCCGGTCGGAACGGCGATGATCATCGTCGCGGCGGTGAAGTACATCTTGGTGTTCACGTCCATGCCGATCGTGAACATGTGGTGCGCCCAGACGACAAAGCCGACCACGCCGATGGCGACCATGGCATAGGCCATGCCGAGGTAGCCGAAGACCGGCTTGCGGCTGAAGGTGGCGACGATCTGGCTGACCATGCCGAAGCCCGGCAGGATCATGATGTAGACCTCCGGATGGCCGAAGAACCAGAAGAGGTGCTGGTAGAGCACCGGGTCGCCACCGGCCGAGGCGTCGAAGAAGCTGGTGCCGAAGTTGCGGTCGGTCAGCAGCATGGTGATGGCGCCGGCCAGCACCGGCAGCGCCAGCAGCAGCAGGAAGGCGGTCACCAGGATCGACCAGACGAACAGGGGCATTTTGTGCAGGGTCATGCCCGGCGCGCGCATGTTGAAAATGGTCGTGATGAAATTGATGGCGCCGAGGATCGAGCTGGCGCCGGCGAGGTGGAGCGAGAAGATCGCCATGTCCACTGCCGGCCCGGTCGAGCCCGAGGTCGACAGGGGCGCATAGACCGTCCAGCCGGTGCCGGCCCCAAGCCCGGTGCCGCCCGAAACGAAGGCCGAGCCAAGCAGCAGCAGGAAGGCAGGGACGAGCAGCCAGAAGCTGATGTTGTTCATCCGGGGGAAGGCCATGTCGGGAGCGCCGATCATCAGCGGCACGATCCAGTTGCCGAAGCCGCCGATCATGGCCGGCATGACCATGAAGAAGACCATGATCAGGCCGTGGGCGGTGATCAGCACGTTCCAGTGATGCAGCGCCTCGTCGAAGTTCGCGGAACCGGCACCGAGCGGCCAGGCGTCGGTCAGCACCTGGATGCCGGGCTGCATCAGCTCGGCCCGCATGATGCCGGAAATGGCGCCGCCGATGATCCCAGCGACGATGGCGAAGATCAGGTAGAGCGTGCCGATGTCCTTGTGGTTCGTCGACATGAACCAGCGGACGAAGAAGCCGGGCTTGTGATCGGCATCGTGGGCGTGCTCTTCGTGGGCCTTCAGCGGAAGGGCGTTGGCGGGAATGGTGCTCATGTCTCTTCTCTACTTCCGCTCTTAATTCTGGGCCGTGGCGGCCTGGTTGGTGGCGGGCTGCTCGATCGCGGCATTATCGGCGACTCCAGTCGCTGGCTGCGGCTGGGCAGCAGCCGGGACGGACGCCTCGCTGACCGGTGAAGCGCCGGTGCTGTCGGGCGCTGCCGCCGGGGTCGCGCCGGGCATGGTGCCGCCCTTGCCGGCAATCCAGGCCGCGAATTGTGCCTCTGGCACGACTTCGACGGCGATCGGCATATATCCGTGGCGGGCACCGCACAGCTCGCTGCACTGGCCGAAATAGACGCCGGGACGGTCGACCTTGACCCAGGTCTCGTTGAGGTGGCCGGGGTTGGCGTCGATCTTGGTCCAGAAGGCGGGGATGGCGAAGGCATGAATGACGTCGTTCGAGGTGACGATGAACTTCACCACCTTGCCGGCGGGGATGACGATGCGCTCGTCGACGGCGAGCAGCGGCGGCCCATCGGCGTCGGTGCGGCAGCGCGCATTGCCGAGCGTCGGGTCGTCGCACTCCTTCAGCATGTTGGAGACGATCTCGAAGCCGCCATTGTCGGGATATTGGTAGGTCCAATACCATTGGTTGCCGATGACCTTGACGGTGAGGTCGGCTGGCGGCGGCGAATATTGATGTTGCAGCAGCCGAATCGAGGGAATGGCGATCGCCACCAGGATCAGCACCGGAACCAGGGTCCAGACGACCTCGATCAAGGTGTTGTGGCTGGTCCGCGACGGCTTGGGATTAGCACCGCGGCGATAGCGGACCATCGTGTAGGCAAGCAGCGCCAGCACGAACAGGCTGATCACGGCGCACAAAGTCAGCAGCCAGTAATTATGGAAGTTCGCCGCCTCGCGACCGACATCGGTCACCTGCTCCTGCAGCCCCAGGGCTCCAGCGCGGGGCACGCCGAACTCCGGATCGGCGGGAACCGACGGCACCGCAGCCGCCGGCGCCACGGTCGCGTTCGTTGCCGCTTCAGTCGCCTGTGGGGTTTGCTGCGCCGCCGTCGTCGCCAGGCTCGCCGATGACATGGTCATGGTCGCGGCCGCGAGGGCGATCGCCCATCCAATGCGTTTCATTCTCACCCCGAAAAATGGGTTGCAGGACGGACCGCCGCAAAGGGCGTGTCCGGGAAATCGGCGGCCTTATAGGCGGCGGTCGCGCTCCCCTCAAGGGCGTTGAACCGCCTCATTCGAGCGCCTAATTGGCGGCCATGACCGATGAGGAAATCCTGGCCGAATTTCGCGCCGCCGAGGCACTGCTCGACGGCCATTTCATACTGTCCTCCGGCCTCCGCAGCCCGCGCTATCTGCAGTGCGCCAGGGTGCTGATGGAGCCCGCGCGGGCGGAGCGGCTCGCGAGGGCGCTGGTCGACAAGATGCCAGCGGAGATCCGCGACCAGATCGAGGCCGTCGTGTCGCCAGCCATGGGTGGGGTCATCATCGGCCATGAAATGGGGCGCGCTTTGGGCCGGCCCGCCATGTTCGTCGAGCGGCCGGAAGGCGAGTTCCAGCTTCGCCGCGGCTTTTCGCTCGAGGCGGGAACCAAGGTTCTGATGGTCGAGGACGTGGTCACCACCGGCCTGTCTTCGCTGGAGGCAATCGAGGCTGTCCGGAGGGCTGGAGGCGATGTCGTCGCCGAGGCCGCGCTGGTCGACCGCTCGTCCGGCAAGGCGGATCTCGGCGTGCCTTTCTATCCGCTGATCCGGATCGACGTGCCGACCTACGACGCGAATGACCTGCCGCCGGAGCTTGCCGCAATTCCGCCCATCAAGCCGGGTAGCCGCGCCGCAGAGTGAGCAGCCACCTCCGCCTTGGCGTCAATATCGACCATGTCGCGACCGTGCGGAATGCGCGCGGAGCGGGCTATCCCGACCCGGTTCGCGCCGGCCTGCTGGCCGCGAAGGCGGGCGCCGACGGGATCACAGCCCATTTGCGCGAGGACCGGCGGCACATCACTGACGACGACATCGCCCGCCTGTCGGCCGAGCTGCCGGTGCCGCTCAATTTCGAGATGGCGGCGACCGAGGAGATGCTCGACATCGCGCTCAGGCACAGGCCGCACGCAGCCTGCATCGTGCCGGAAAAGCGCGAGGAGCGAACGACGGAAGGCGGCCTCGACGCCGCCGGGCAGCACAACCACCTGGCTGATTATTGCGACAGGCTGCGCGATGCGGGCGTGCGCGTGAGCCTGTTCATCGAGCCGGACCCAATCCAGATCGAAGCCGCCATGCGGCTCGGCGCGCCGGTGGTTGAGTTCCACACCGGCCGCTATTCCCATCTCGACGGCGAGGAGCAGGCAGCCGAGTTGAAGCGCATCGCCGATGCCGCGGCGTTGTCGGTCAAGAACGGCATCGAACCCCATGCCGGCCACGGCCTGACCTTCGATAATGTCCAGCCGATCGCCGCCATTCCGCAGATTGCCGAGCTCAACATCGGCCATTTCCTGGTCGGCGAGGCGATTTTCACCGGGCTCGAGGTGGCCGTGCGGCGCATGCGCCAATTGATGGACGCGGCGCGATGATCGTTGGCCTCGGTTCGGACCTCTGCTCGATCGAGCGGATCCAGAAATCGGTCGACCGCTGGGGCGACAAGTTCCTCCGCCGCGTCTTCACCGAGACCGAGC
>DATFEO010000180.1:0-2995 GCA_035250985.1 Sphingomicrobium sp.
GTGGGCCGCTACGACCAGCAGATCGACGACATGATGCGCGAACGCTTCGCGGCGATCGAGCGAGAGGCGGCCAGGCACGGCGTCGCCGTCAGCATGATGCACGAAATCGACGACTCGCCGGCGCAGGCGATCGTGCGGACGGCCAAGCTGCAGGGCTGCGACCTGATCGTGATAGCCTCGCACGGCCGTCGCGGCATCCGCAGGGCGCTGCTCGGCAGCCAGACCTCGGAGGTGCTGGTCGACACCACGATCCCGGTCCTGGTCATTCGCTGAACCGTAAGCGTCCAACTGGCCCCATGTTTCATTGATTGAGGTCGGGCGCGACTCTCCCGGATATGATTCTCACGGGAGGCAAGATTGCAGTCTGCGCACAAGCCCAGGTTTGAAACATTTGCAGTCATCGAGGCGGTAGCCGAGCGGCTGGAGGAGAGCCCGCCGCTGCTGCGCCGTCGCTGGCCGGAGGAAACGAAGGCAGGGATAGTCGCCGAAACGATGCTGCCGGGGGCGAACGTGTCGGCGGTGGCGCGGGCGCATGGGCTGAGGCCGCAGCAGCTGTTCAGCTGGCGGCGCAAGGCGCTGCGCTCGGGCACCATGGCGACGGTTCCGGTGCGGTCGGAAGGTCTGGGCCAGAGCTTCGCGCCGGTGGAGCTGGTGGCCGGCGACGGGGCTCGGGCGGCCGGCCTGGAAATCGTCATCGGGGATGCGACGATCCGGGTGGGTGGCGGGGTTGAGCCGGCGCTTCTGGCCGAGGCGATCCGGGCGGTGCGCTCGGCATGATGCCCGCGGGCGCCAAGGTGTATGTGGCGACGCGGCCGGTCGACTTCAGGAAAGGCCCGGACGGGCTGGCGGCGCTGGTGCGCGATTTTGGTGCCGATCCCTTCTCCGGCGCGCTTTGGGTCTTCCGGGCCAAACGCGGCGACCGCCTGAAGATCGTCTGGTGGGACGGCTCGGGGCTGTGCCTGTTCGCCAAGCGGCTGGACGAGGACCGCTTCCGCTGGCCGCGGGTTGAGAACGGCGTCATGCGGCTGGCCGCGCCGCAGCTGATGGCGCTGGTCGAGGGCATGGACTGGACGCGGGTGAAGGCCGAGCGGCGGCGCCGCCCGACCTCGGCCGGATAGGTCCGTGACGAATTGACTCAGGCCGCACAAAGCGGATCCCGCGGCAGCACCGAATATGCTCTTGTCGGGTCATGACGAGCAGTGCTTCGGCCCTTCCCGACGACATCGACACGCTGAAGGCGATGCTGGCCGGCATGCTTGCGGAAAAGGCCGAGCTTCAGGCCGAGGCGGAAATGCTCGAGGCCGAGGCGGAAATGCTCGAGGCCAAAGCGGGGAGGCTCGAGGCCAAAGCGGGGGGGCTCGAGGCCAAGGCGGGAAAGCTCGAAGCCGAGGTCGTGCGCCTGGAGACGGTCAACGCACGCGCCGAGGAGCGGATCGCCAACCTGCACGCCATCATCAGGCAGCTGGAGCGTGGCCGCTTCGGCCGCAGCTCCGAGAGGCTCGACCCCGACCAGCAGGCCTTCGCCTTCGAGGAGGTGCAGACCGGGCTCGGCGCCGTCGAGGCCGAACTCGAGACGGCAAGGCCGAGGCACCCGCGCCAACGCGCCGCGCGGCCCCGCAAGGCATTCCCGGCGCATCTGGAGCGGGTCGAGATCGTGGTGGAGCCGGAGGGCTTCGCCTGCGGTTGCGGCGACTGCGAGCCGGTGAGGATCGGCGAGGACGTCTCCGAGCGGCTCGACGTGACGCCGGCGAAGTTCCGGGTGATCGTCACCCGCCGTCCCAAATACGGCTGCGCGCAGTGCAAGGAGGGGGTGAGCCAGGCGCCGGCGCAAGCCCACCTCGTCGAGGCGGGCGTGCCCAGCGAGGCGCTGCTTGCCCATGTCGCCGTCTCCAAATACGCCGACGGCCTGCCGCTCTACCGCCAGGAAGGCATCTATGCCCGCGACGGCGTCGAGATCGGCCGCAACACCATGGCCAACTGGATGGGCCATGTCGGCTTCCACCTCGCCCCGCTCGCCGGTCGCATCATGGACATGATCAAGGAAGGCGAGCGGGTCTATGCCGACGAGACCACGCTGCCGACGCTTTCGCCGGGCACCGGCAAGACCAAGACGGCCTGGCTGTGGGCCTACGCGCGGGACGATCGAACGTTCGGCGGCACGGCGCCGCCGATGGCCGCCTACCGCTTCGAGGACAGCCGCGGCGGCGACAGCGTGGAGCGCCATCTCGCCGGCTACGGCGGATTGCTGCAGGTCGACGGATGGGGTGCCTACAACCGGCTGGCCGACGCCAAACGCGCCGGCGGCCCGCTGACGCTCGCCGCCTGCTGGGCGCATCTCAGGCGCAAGTTCTATGAACTGCACGTATCCGGCGTCTCACAGGTGGCCAGCGAGACCGTCACGCGCATGGCGGCGCTGTGGGCGGTCGAGGAGAACGTCCGCGGCCAGAAACCCGATGCCCGTCGCGCCGCGCGCCAGGAGCAGTCGGCGGCAATCGTCGCGGAGCTCTGGCCGTTCTGGGAAAAGGAACTCGGCCGCATCTCCGGCAAGTCGAAGCTCGCCGAGGCGATACGCTACGCCAGGAGCCGCCGCGAGGCGCTCGAACGCTTCCTCGCCGACGGCCGCCTCGACATCGATTCCAACGCCGTCGAGCGCGCCATCCGGCCGCAGACCATCACCCGCAAGAATGCGCTCTTTGCCGGTTCCGACGGCGGCGGCGCCACATGGGCGACGATCGCCACTCTCCTGCAGACCGCCAAGATGAACGAGGTCGATCCGTTCGCCTGGCTCGCTCAGACCCTGCAGCGCATCGCCGCCGGGTGGCCCAACCGTGATCTCGATCAGCTCCTGCCGTTAAAACACAACGCAGGCTGAACGGCCGCGGCTGGACGCTTACACCCTACGGGCGGGGTGGCGAGCCGGAATGCATGACAGCTTGACAAGTGGCGCCAAAATACGATGGAAGGGGAAGTCGCATAAGATATATTATGGAACTGA
>DATFEO010000207.1:0-7307 GCA_035250985.1 Sphingomicrobium sp.
TCGATATCGAACCATTCGATCGCTTGGCTCCGGCTGATGATCTCGTCGTCGCCATGGCCCCAGCCCAGGCGGAGCAGGTAATTGCCGAGCGCTTCGGGGAGGATGCCGAGTTCATCACGGTAGTTATCGACACCAAGCGCCCCGTGGCGCTTGGACAATTTCGCCCCGTCCTGGCCGTGGATCAGCGGAACATGGGCATAAGTTGGCTCGGGCCAACCCATTGCGCGAACGATCGCCAGCTGGCGGAATGCATTGTTGAGATGATCGTCCCCGCGGATGATGTGGGTCACGCCCATGTCATGGTCGTCCACAACGACCGCCAGCATGTAGGTCGGTGTCCCGTCGGACCTGAGCAGGACGAAATCGTCGATCTCGCTGTTCTGGACCGTCACCCGGCCCTGGACCTGGTCGTCGATGACGGTCTCGCCCTCCTGAGGGGCCTTCAGCCGAACGACGAAGGGCCTGTCGGGCTGCTCGTCGGTCACGTCGCGCCAGGGACTGTGGATCCGAAAGGTCCGCCGCTCGCGCTGGGCTGCTTCGCGCTGCGCCGCAAGCTCCTTCTGCGTCATGTAGCAGCGATAGGCTGCTCCGCGCTCCAGCAGCCGGTGGGCGATCTCGGCGTGCCGCGCCCAGAATTGCGATTGATAATATTCGTGGCCGTCCCAATCGAGGCCGAGCCAGCGCATGCCGTCGAGGATCGCGTCGATTGCCTCTTTCGTCGAACGGACCTTGTCGGTGTCCTCGATCCGCAGGAGAAATTTGCCGCCGTGATGGCGGGCGAACAGCCAGTTGAACAGGGCTGTGCGCGCACCGCCGATATGAAGGAATCCGGTGGGCGACGGCGCGAACCGTGTGACGACCGCCGGATTTTTGGCGCTTGCGCTCAAGCCCGCTTTCCTTTGTGTTCCTGGCCTGATGGATTGGGTGAGCGCCCCTAACATAGAGGATGCGCCTCTGCCAAAGGGGGGACGCGCCGGGTGGGTCTTGCACCTCGAGCGCGCCCGCGGACGCATCGAAACATTTCTCGAAACAGAGCGGGGGCAATTGCCCTTGTGGGCCGTCGCCGCCTTCGGCGCAGGGATTGCCCTGTGGCTCGCGCTCCCCGATCCACGCCAGTGGGCAGGTCTCATGTGCCTTGCGGGCGGAGCAGCTTTGTTCGGTCTCACCATGGCGGCCGGCCGGGCAGGGCGCGCCCTGGGCTGGCTGGGCCTGGCGATGGCTTCCGGCTGCGCACTGGTATGGCTGCGGGCCGAGCAGATGGCGGGCCCAAGGATCGAGCGGCCCCGGATCGTCGAATTTTCCGCCAGGGTCGAACGGGTCGAGGCGCTGACCGCGAAGGGCGACGTTCGCCTGACCCTTGCCCCGCTCGACCAGGGACTGCCTCCGCGGCTGCGCGTCTCCGCCCCGGCGGAGGTGCAGGGGAGCGGCCTCGCTGCGGGAGCAACCGTCGCCATGCGCGCGCGATTGACGCCACCGCCGCCAATGGCGCTGCCCGGGAGCCATGATTTCGCACGCGATGCATGGTTCCGGGGCGATGGCGGCGTCGGGCGGGTTCTTGGACCGGTCGTAATCCGGGTCCCGGCCGAGGCGTCGGGCCTCGATGCGCTTCGCGCACGGCTCGATCGGCATATCCGAGCTCAATTGCCTGACAGGAGCGGGGGAATCGCCACCGCGCTGGTGACCGGCGACCAGAATGCGGTCGGCGAGGAGGACGCGGAAGCGATGCGCCGTTCGGGGCTGACGCATCTCCTTTCCGTCAGCGGCGTCCATCTCGCCGCTGTCGTCGGCGGGACTATGTTGCTGACGCTGCGACTGCTCGCCTTGAGTCAGTATCTCGCCTTGAGGCTCAACCTCGTGCTCGTCGGCGCCGCGTCGGGCGCGTTGGCGGGTGTCGGTTACACCTTGCTGACCGGCATGCAAGTGCCAACGGTCAGGAGCTGCGTTGCCGCCTTGCTCGTCCTTGGCGGCATCGCCCTCGGGCGGGAAGCGATCAGCATGCGGCTGGTCGCGGTCGGGGCCTTGCTTGTGCTGCTGCTCTGGCCGGATTCCCTTGCCGGGGCGAGCTTCCAGTTCAGCTTCGCCGCCGTAACCGCCATCGTCACGCTGCACAGCCTGGCGCCGGTCCGCCGCTGGCTGGGACCGAAGGAAGACGGCATCGCCATGCGTGGCCTGCGCGGGATCGCTTCGCTGCTGTTGACCGGCCTGGCCGTGGAAATCGCGCTCATCCCGTTCGCGCTCTACCATTTTCACAAGACCGGCCTTTACAGCGTTTTCGCCAACCTCTTCGCCATTCCCTGGACAACGTTCGTCGTCATGCCGCTCGAGGCGGGGGCGCTCCTGCTGGATGCCGCGGGCCTGGGCGCGCCCTTGTGGGCCGCGACGGGCTGGGCGATCGAGCGGTTGCTCGACCTTGCGCATTGGGTGGCAGGCATGAAAGGCGCGGTCGCTGCGCTTCCCAGCATGTCGAATGCCGCATTCGCTCTCATGGTCGTTGGCGGCCTGTGGCTGTGCCTGTGGACCACGACAAGCGTCCGCCTTCTTGGGCTGGTTCCAATGGTGCTGGGCGCCGCCGCCGCAGTTGCGTTGCCGGCCCCGGATCTCCTCGTGACCGGCGATGGCAGGCACCTCGCGTTGCTGGATGGCAGCGGGCGGCCGGCGATGCTCCGTGAGCGCAGCGGCGACTTCATCCGCAGCGTGATCAGCGAGAACAGCGGTTTTGACGGTGATCCGGTCACCATTGCGGACATGCCGCTTGCCCGCTGCAGCCCCGACAGCTGCGTCGCGGACATGCGGCGCGGCGGCCGCTCCTGGCGCGTGCTGGCGACGCGTTCAGGCCAGCGGATCGACTGGAAAGTCCTTACGAAAGCCTGCGCCTCGGCCGATATTGTCGTTTCAGACCGCTGGTTGCCTCGCGGTTGCACGCCGCGCTGGTTGAAGCTCGACCGCAAGGGACTGGCGAGCACGGGCGGGCTGGCCGTCTACCTTTCTGGGCCGGAACCGCGGGTCGTCACTGTCGCCGAGAGAGTGGGCAAGCACCCGTGGCGGGAATCCGGCTTCCGCTAATGCCCTTCGGCCGACTGCCAGACGGCCAGTTCATTGCCGCCAGGGTCGATGAAATGGAAGCGCCGTCCGCCGGGGAACGAGAAGATGGCCTTGGCGATCACTCCCCCGGCCTTCATCACCAAGTCGAAGGCCGATTCAAGATCGTCCACGCGGATGACCGCCAGCGGCGCCGAAATGCCGTCGGACGGATCGCCTTGCAATCCAAGGTCGACATCGCCGGTCACGGTTGCCGAATAGTCCGGTGCGAAGTCGGTGAACTGCCAGCCAAAGGCTTTCGCATAGAAGGCACGGGTCAGCTCGTGGGCGGTAGCGCTCGGCAACTCGACATAGTCGATCCGCGCCATCGTCAATACCGGCGGATAAGCCCGGCCAGGCGGCCCTGGATCTGGACTCGGCCCTCGTCGTAGCGCTGAGGCTCATACGAGCGGTTGGCGGGATCGAGCCGGATCATCTGGCCTTCGCGGCGATAAGTCTTCAGCGTCGCCTCCTCATTATCGATCAGAGCCACGACGATCTCGCCGTCGCGGGCCGTGTCGACCTTGCGGATAAGCGCGAAGTCGCCGTCAAGGATGCCTTCCTCGACCATCGAATCGCCAGACACTTCGAGTGCGTAATGCTCGCCCGGGCCGAGCAGGGCAGCGGGCACCGAGAAGCTCTCCGTGCCCTGCAAGGCCTCGATCGGAGTACCGGCGGCAATCCGTCCGTGCAGCGGGATCTCAAGCGTGTCGTTGGCAGCGATGGGCATTCCGCGCGAGGGCTGCGGAGCCGGAGCAACTTCCGGCATCTTGATAACTTCCAGCGCCCGGGCCCGGTTTGGCAGCCTGCGGATGAATTGCCGCTCCTCGAGCGCCGAGATCAGCCGATGGACGCCCGATTTCGACTTGAGGTCGAGCGCCTCGCGCATTTCATCGAAGCTGGGGCTGACTCCGGACTGCTTGAGCCGCTCATGGATGAACTGGAGGAGTTCGCGCTGCTTGGCCGTGAGCATCGATGCGTGTCCCCGTTGAAGTTCCGGATGGAACGAACGGAGAACGTGTATCGAACATCCCCTTGTTGGTCAAGCGCAGCCTGCGAGGAACGCCCGCAGCATGGCATGGCCGTGATCGGAGCCGATGCTTTCGGGGTGGAACTGGAGGCCATGCGCGGGCGCGGTTTCGTGCCGCATAGCCATGACCAGGCCGTCGCCAGTCCAGGCATTGGCGATCAGTGGCGGCTTCGGGTCGGGGACCGCCAGGGAATGATAGCGTGTCACGGCCAACGGGTTGGGCAGGTCCGCGAACAGGCCCGACCCGTCATGGCGAACCTCGCCGACCTTGCCGTGGACCGGCGCGACGCGAGCGACTTCCGATCCGCACGCGAGCGCCATCGCCTGGTGGCCGAGGCAAATTCCAAGCAGCGGCCGTTCCTGCTCGATGCAGGCCGCGGCCAGCGCGACGGAAATGCCGGCATGCTCCGGTGTTCCCGGGCCTGGCGAGATCAGATAGCCATCAAAAGGCTCTCCGAGCGCGTCGTCGACCCGGATCGTATCGTTCTTCTCGACCGTGACGTTCGCGCCAAGGCTCAGCAAATAATCGACGAGGGTGAAGGTGAAGCTGTCGTAATTGTCGATCGCCAGGATCGCCGGTCCAGCCATCACCTTGTCGCCATTAGCTGCCGGTGATCCGCCGCTTCGCGGCCGCAATCGCCGCTTCGTTCCGCTCGACCCCGACTTCGGCCCCGATCGCATTGGCCATCTGCTCGGCATATTCGTTGGCGGCGGCCTGCTGGAACTCGCCTTGCGTGCGCGAGATCAGCGTAGGCTGGAGCGTGGCGTTGCCCGGCGTGATCTTGGTCACCTTGACGATGACGAACCCGCGGCCCTGGGGATCGGCGATCATTCGGCTCCGTCCCTCGGCCAGGCTGAACATCATGCCCATAGCCGGCGGAACATTGCCGCCGAGCTGCGACAGTTCGATGCGACGCCTTGCGATCTGTTGCGGCGGCGGCAGCCTGACGCCTGCACCGGTAACGGCTTCGCCCATGCTCGTCCCCCTTGCCACTTTGGCGGCGATAGCGCTGGCGGCGGCTCGCGCCTTGTCACGCGCCTGCTTGGCCTTCCAGTCGGCGGCGACCTGCTCGCGGATGCTGGCCAGCGGTGCCGGGGCAGCGGCGATGACATCGTCCGCCCCGACCAGGGCGTAGCCGGCATCGCCGGAGAGCGTCTCGACGACGGGATCATCGCCCTCGCCGATCTCGAAGCCGGCGCGGACAGCGGGCGCCAGTTCCTCGGGCAACTTGTAGTCCGGTTGCGAGCGGGCGACGCCGCCGGCGGTAATTGCGGGAGTTCGAGTCACCGCCAGTTTCGCCGCGGCGGCCGCCTCTGCCAGGCTGGCTCCGTCGGCGATGCTGTCTTCGACCCTGGTGACCAGGTCGGCCAGCGCTTCCTTGCGTTTGTCCGCAGTCAGCCGGGCGGCAATCTCACCACTGACGGCGCTCAGGGGCCGACCCGATTCGGTACGCACCGAGTCGACCTTGACGACATGCCAGCCGAGGTCGGACCGGATCGGGCCAACCACATCCCCCTGCTTGGCGGCAAAGACGGCGGCCGCGACCTGGTCGCCCGCTATATCGGCCAGTTCCTCGCGGCTCTTCGCGCCAAGACTGGTGCCACCCAAGGTCCCGGAGGTTCGGGCGCGCTGGGCGAGGGCCCGCGCCTGAGCGTCGCTCTGAGCAACCGCCTGGGTGACCACACGGACGGCCTTGCCGCCGTAAAGTGCCTGGTTAGCCCGGTAGTAAGCGGCAATTTCCTGCTCGCTGGCGCTGACATTGGCGACCTGTTCCGGTCCGATCTTGGCGATGCTGAGCACTCGCTGCTCGGGAACCATGTAGCGGTTGCGGTTCTCCGCATAGAAGCGCTGGATGTCCGCATCGCCGGGCTCGCCGATCCCGCCGGCGAACGCTTCGGCCGGAACGACCGCGACCTCGGCCTCGCGAGCTTCGAGCAGCATCGATGCATAGGGTGTCGCAACGCCGACCGGAATGCGGGCATTGGCCGCGGCCGGCCCCAGCAGCATCCGCGATGCCAGCGCGGCGCCCAGGACGTCACGGACCTCCGAATCGGTCAGCCGCTGCTGCTGCAGGAAATTCGCATAAGCCGCCTCGCTGAACTTGCCGTCCAGCCCTCGCGCGGCCGGTATTCCGGCGATCTCGGCGTCGATCAGCCGCTTGGAGATGTGCAGGTCCTGGTTGCGCGCATAGACCTGCATGGCTTTGTTTCGAACGAGGGATTCGAGGATATTCGCGAACTCTCCGGCCAGGCTGGAATAATCGGCCTCGGGGTTCTGCTGGCGCACCTCGGTCAGCCGTCGCTGCATGGCGGCGCTGAGGTCGCGCTCGGTGACGTTCTGATCGCCGACGCTGACCAGGCCCCCACTGTTGAAGCCGATCGCGCCGGCCCCGGCATTCTGAACGTCCTGCAATGCAAATCCGGCTAGGATCGCGAGCAGGAAGAAGACCATGATGATCGTACCGACCGTCGATTTCGAAAGACGGCGGAAAATGGCTGCCATGAGAACGCACTCGCGCTTTGAAAAGTGTTGGCGCCGCTTTAGGGGCGGCGGTCAGCGACGGCAAGCGAGGGAAGGGGACTGCAAATGGGCTTGAGAAAGCTGGTGGCTGGAAACTGGAAAATGCATGGCACCAGCGGCGACCTCTCCGAGGTCACGTCCATTTCCCTCGCCGCCGAGACCGCCGGTTGCGACGTCGCCCTTTGCCTCCCGGCCACGCTGATCGAACGCGCCGTCCTGGCCGCCCCCGGCTTTGCGATCGGCGGGCAGGATGTCCACACCGCTGACAAGGGTGCGCATACCGGCGACATCAGCGCCGCCATGCTCAAGGACGCCGGCGCCGCTCTGACCATTGTCGGCCACAGCGAGCGGCGCGGAGCGCATGGTGAAACCGACGCAGACGTCCGCGGCAAGGCCGAGGCAGCGCTCGGCCAGGACCTGTCGGTGATCGTCTGCGTCGGCGAAAGCCTGGAAGTCCGCGAGGCGGGGGAGGCTGTTGCGGTCGTATCCGCTCAAGTCGGCGCCTCGCTTCCTCAAGGCGATCCCAGTGGCCGCCTGGCCATTGCTTATGAGCCCATCTGGGCCATCGGCACTGGAAAGATCCCGTCGATGAAAGACATTGCCGAGATGCATGCCGCGCTTCGCAGTCGCCTGGTCGCTGCTTATGGCGAGGCTGGCCGGCAGGTCCGCATCCTCTAC
>DATFEO010000067.1:0-3229 GCA_035250985.1 Sphingomicrobium sp.
GAGGGCGGACCGGCGCCCGGCGAGGTGCCAGTGCCGGCCCGCGCGCGACCGGCGGGAGCGGGCGCGGCTCGTCTTGGGCGACGAACTCGCTGGCGCCGGTCGTTGCATAGCCCTGCCGCCGCCGCTGGCGGCCGAAGTAAATGACAGCGCCCGCGCCAAGCAGCAGGAGCGCCGCGATCCAGGGCAGCGGTGAGAAACCCGTCGACGGTTCGATCGGCGTCGACGGCATGGGCACTGAGGTCGTAACGGCCGCCGCCGCGGCCGTAGCGGCTGTATCCGCTGCCTGGTCCGGCGCCTGTCGAAGGGTTGGGCGGCGCGCCATCGGATCGAGCGCCGCATCTTGCCCGGGTGGGCTGGGCCGGACGTCGGCGGCCGCCGAGCGGGTCGGTGCCGAGCGGACAGGTTCTGCTACAGGCTGGACTGCATCGCGGCTGACCGCTTGCCTGACAGTCGGCGGAGCAGACGCCGCCGCCGGTTCCTGGGCGCGTCTGGTAACCGTGCCCTCAAGGCTGAAATTCGACAGCTCGCGCGGCCCAATATTTTCCGTGGGAGCCGGCGCGGCGGGGGGTTCGGCGGCGGTCGAATTGTCCTGCGCGGCAAGCGGCGACGCGCCCAGCAGCAAAGCTGCAACCAGGCTCGAACGCCAAACCAAACCCTTGTACCTGCTCGCCAAAATCCGAATCCCCTCGCGGTCGCTGCGGCATTTGGCCCGCTTCGCGTGCCGCTTCAAGGCTTGTGGCGGCTAAGCTGCGTCCACGAGCACCAGCTCCGCATCGTCCTCCGCCTCGATCCGCAGCTTGTCCTCGCCACGAATGGCGATTCCATCGCGCGGGCCGGCGGCGACCCCGTTCACGCGGACTCGCCCGCTCGGCACCATGTAGAGGTGACGCTCCGGGTCGGCCGCGAGCTCGATCGTCCCGCCAGCCTTCACTGTTGCACCAAGCACCCTTGCGTCCGCATGAATGGTGAGCGCGCCGTCGCGCGGATCGCCGCTGGCGAGCAGCTGGAACTGGCCATCGCGTTCCTCCTTCGGAAAGGGCATGGCACCCCAGCCAGGCTGGACTCCGCGCTCGTCGGTCTCGACCCAGATCTGGAAGAGCGTCGTCTCCTCGTCCTCCAGATTATATTCGGCGTGGACGACGCCGGTCCCGGCGCTCATCACCTGGACGTCGCCGGCCGCCGTGCGGCCTTTGTTGCCAAGCGAATCCTGGTGGGTGATCGCACCGGTGCGAACATAGGTGATGATCTCCATGTTGTTGTGCGGGTGCGGCGGAAAGCCCGACTGGGCAGCGATCCGGTCGTCGTTCCAGACGCGGATCCGGCCCCAGCCCAGGCGGGCGGGATCGTAATAGTTCGCGAAGCTGAAATGGTGGCGGGCATTGAGCCAACCGTGGTCAGCATGGCCGAGCGAGCTGAGTGGGCGGATATCGATCATTGGCGCCAGATTGGCGGGCGCCCCAATCCCTTCAAGTGTCAGCCATGTAACCGGAGGGTTTTCGCATAATTGGCGGCTTTCTCCGCATAGTGGGAGGCTGAAAGCTCAAGAAGAGCGATCTCCTGCTCGGTCAGGGCCCGCAGCACGCGCGCCGGCGAGCCGACGATCAGCATGCGCGGCTCGAAGCTCTTGCCTTCAGTCACCAGGGCGCCGGCGCCGACGAGGCACTTCTCGCCGATGACGGAGCCGTTGAGGATACGAGCGCCCATGCCGATTAGCGCCCCGTCGCGAACCGTGCAGCCGTGGAGGATTGCCTGGTGCCCGACAGTCACCCTCGCCCCGATGGTCAGCGGCGCGCCGGGATCGCTGTGGCCGACGGCGCCGTCCTGGATGTTGCTTTCCTCACCAATTATGATCGGCGTGTTGTCGGCTCGAATCACGGCCCCGAACCAGACGCTGGCCCGCGGACCCAGGCGCACATCGCCGATCAGATCGGCCGACGGCGCCGCCCAGGCCCCGGTACCGAGCGTCGGGGCAAGATCGCCAAGGGCATAGCGCGGCATGACCGACTCTTAGGACAGGTTCGAAATCCGCGACAAGCGCAGGAACAAAGCCATGCGCCCAGCCATTGGCGGCATAGCCGCCAACCGGGAGAGCGATCATGAGTCAAACCAGCCTCGACGTATTCGACAAAACGCTGCAAACCACCAACATCTGGCTGAACGAGATCAACTCGGTGATCGGGCCCGACCGACACCTCGCCTGGAAAGTGCTGAGCACCGTTCTGCACAAATTGCGCGACCGCCTGCCGGTCGAATTGAGCGCGCACCTGGGTTCGCAGATGCCCTTGCTGATCCGCGGCGCCTATTACGACCAATACAAGCCCTCGGCTCAACCAGGGCTGTGTCGCAGCCAGGAGGACTTCACCGCCGAGGTCGCCGAATGGCTGAGCGACGTCCGCCCGGTCGACCCGAAGCTCGCCATCGCCGCCGTGCTTTGCGTCCTCGACCGTCATGTCGACCCGGGCCAGATCGCCAAGGTCAAAAGCACGCTGCCCAAGCAGTTGCGTCACATGTGGGAGGCCGCAGAAGGCATAGCCTTTCCCGAGCGCGGCCCACTCGTCCTCGAGCCGCGGATGCAGCTCGAAGCAGTTTAGCCCGCTGTCCCGCCACCGGACAGCCGCCAACGCGCCATCGACGCCGCCGGCGCGAGAACTTACTTTTCCGCCACTTATCAATTGGAGGCGGGACATGACCCCCGAGAACGAACGGCGGCGCTGGCCGCGGCGGCGCGTGGAGGCAAAGGCCGAGTTCCGGCGAAAGCGCGAGATGCGCTACAGCATCCCGGTTCATGACCTGACCGCCCAGGGCTGCCGCATCGGTTCACCCGAGCGACTGATTCGTGGCGAAACAGTCTGGCTGCAATTGCCGAGCCTCGAATCCCTGCCGGCGACAGTGCGGTGGACTGGTCTCGGCGTGTCAGGCGTCGAATTCGACCAGCCGATGCACACGGCGGTGTACGAAATGATGACTGGGCGGCTGGCGCCGATTGCGCCTTAAGCGTTAGGGGCGGCGCATGGCCGATACTCCTTTCGCCATTCGCTTTCACAAGACGGGCGGACCTGAGGTCCTGAATGCCGAGCCAATCGCCCCCGGCGAGCCGGGACCGGGCGAAGTGCTAATCCGCCAGACCGCGATCGGCCTCAATTTCATCGACACCTATTTCCGCACCGGCCTTTATCCGGTCGAGCTTCCCGGGGGGCTCGGCAACGAAGCCGCCGGAGTGATCGAGGCG
>DATFEO010000210.1:0-3937 GCA_035250985.1 Sphingomicrobium sp.
GGATGGCGACGCGGCCGGGCGCGACGAAACGAGCGAGATTGTCGACATGGCCGTCTGTATGGTCGTTGAGCAAGCCCTCGCCGAGCCAGACGAAGCGCTCGAAGCCAAGGTCGCGGGCGAGCGCCGTCTCGATGTCGGCGCGGTCCATTGAGGGGTTGCGATTGGGGTTGAGCAGGCATTGCTCAGTGGTGATCACCGTCCCCGAGCCGTCGCCCTCGATCGCGCCGCCTTCGAGGATCCAGTCGGAACTGGCAACATCCAGTCCATCGCCGAGGGCCAGCCGGATGCCGATCGTGTCGTCACCCTCCAGCTGGTATTTGCCGCCCCAGCCGTTGAAGAGAAAATCGACACCTCGCCGATCCTTGCCCGAACCGACGACGATGGCGGCCGTGTCGCGTAGCCAGATGTCGCCGAACTCCTCGGCGATTATGGTTGCAAAGGGTACGAGGTCCCGCGCCGCCACGGCCGCCTCCGCATTCGCAGCGACCAAACGGACTTCCTCGCCCTCGCCGTCGGCGTGCACCGCATGCGCGAACGCAGCGACCTCCTGCTGGGCCGGCGCGAGATCATCCTCCCACAGCTCGGCATGGCTGGGGAAGCCGATCCACACCGCCTCGTGCGGCGCCCATTCGGGAAGGGGAGGTGGGGTCATGCGAGGCGCGCCTAACAATAGTCGGCTCGGCCGCCAAGCGGCCTTGCGCTCGATCGATCCGTGGGCATAGCTAAGTCACCGAATCGGAAGGGGGAATCATGTATCTTAAGTTACTACCGCTGGCCGTGTCGCTGGCCAGCACATCCTTGGCCGCAGCACCGGCAACCAGCCTTGCCCAAGATGCCAAGCTGTTCGGCAAGCGCGAGAGCGCCTGGTCCGTCAAGGTTTCGCCCAGTGGCAACAAGGTGGCGATGTTGATCGGCGGTCCGGCCGGATCGACCGTCGTTAAGGTATTCGACTTGGCGACCGGCTCTTCCAAAGCAATTCTCGGCTCCAAGGACAGCAAGGAAAGCCTTGATTGGTGCGATTTCGCCAACGAACAGAGGCTGATCTGCAAATATAGCGGCATTTCGCGTGAAGACGGCGTACTGATCCCCTTCGCCCGGCACATGCTCGTCTCGGTCGACGGCAGCGGCATGCAGGCACTCGGCCAGAAGGCATCTGATAAGGACAGGGGCCTGCGCCAGTTCGACGGCCGCATCGTCGACTGGATGCCGCAGGACGGCACTGCCATCCTCATGGCCCGGCAATATCTTGCCGAGGAGGGCACGACCGGAAGCAACATTGCCCGCACCAGCTCGGGCCTGGCGGTCGACCGCATCGAGCTCGGCTCGATGGACTTCAAGACTCTAGAGCGGCCGCGCGACGAGATCGGCGACTATATGACCGACGGGCAGGGCAATATCCGCCTGGCGATCATCAATTCGGCCTTCGCCGGCGAGCTGACCGGCAAGACCCGTTTCAAATATCGCAAGGCCGGCTCCAATAACTGGCTGCCGCTGGGGGAATGGGACAGCGCGACGAACGAGGGCATTTACCCCATTGCCATTGAGGGAGAGAGCAATTCGGCCTTCGTCCTCAAAAAGACGAATGGACGGGACGCGCTCTACCGCATGAGCCTCGATGGGTCCGGCGCAATGAGCATGATCGCCTCCAACCCTCGGGTTGACATCGGCGGCGTCGTCCGCGTCGGTCGCGGTCGCAAGGTCATCGGCTATTCCTTCACCGACGAATTCACCGAAGTCGTCTATTTCGACCCCGAATATGAGCAGCTGGCGACCGCGCTCGGCAAGGCTTTGCCCAAATCGCCGCTGATCCATGTTTCGGGATCGAGCAACGACAGTCAAAAGATGCTGATTTTCGCCGGTGCCGACACGCAGCCGGGCACCTATATGTTCCTTGATCGCCAGACGAAAAAATTGAGTACGATCGCCGATGTCCGACCCGAGCTCGCGGGCCGCGCGCTCGGCAGCGTCAAGGCTATCACTTATGCCGCCGCCGACGGGACCAAGATCCCGGCCTATGTGACCATGCCAGCGGCAAGCGCCGGTAAAGGAATGCCGGCAGTCGTGCTACCGCACGGCGGGCCGAGTTCCCGTGACGAGTGGGGCTTCGACTGGCTACCGCAGTTCCTTGCCGCGCGCGGCTACGTTGTGATCCAGCCGCAATATCGCGGCTCGGCCGGCTATGGCGAAGACTTTCTTAACGGCAATGCGCTGAAGAACTGGCGCACCGCCATGTCGGATATCGGGGACTCCGCTCGGTACCTTGCGAAAGAGGGTATCGCCGATCCAAATCGCATCGCCATCGTCGGCTGGTCCTACGGCGGCTACGCGGCGCTTCAGTCCGCGGCGATCGAGCCGAGCCTTTACAAGACGGCGGTGGCGATCGCGCCGGTCACCGACCTTGCACAGCTCAAGAAGGACGCCGAGCATTACACCAATGCCCGGCTCGTGGCCGAGCAAATCGGAAGCGGTCCGCATGTTACCGAAGGTTCGCCGGTGCGGCTGGCCGGCAATATCCAGGTACCTGTGCTGTTGTTCCACGGCGATCTCGACATCAATGTTGACGTCGGTCACAGCGAAAAGATGAATGCGGCGCTGAAGAAGGCGGGCAAGGACGTCCAGTACACCCGCTATCCCGACCTCGATCATGGCCTCGACGACAGTAATGTTCGCGCTGACATGCTGAGCAAGATCGGCAGCGCGCTGCAGGCGGCGATTGGTAACTAGGCAAAGAAAAGGGCGGCCGTGACAGGCCGCCCCAAATTGCATTCGGCTGGCTGCCAGGCTTAGCGCGAATAGAACTCGACGACGAGGTTCGGTTCCATGCGGACCGGATAGGGGACCTCGTCGAGGGTCGGCACGCGGTTGAAGGTCACCTTCGAAGTGCCATCCGGCGCGACATATTCGGGCACGTCGCGCTCGGCGAGGCTCTGCGCCTCGATGACCAGCGCCATGTCCTGCGCCTTCGAGCCGAGCTCGATGACGTCGCCGACGTCCACCCGGCGCGAGGCGATGTTGCACTTGACGCCGTTGACGCGGATGTGGCCGTGGCTGACCAGCTGCCGCGCGGCCCAGATGGTCGGCGCGAACTTGGCGCGATAGACGACCATGTCCAGGCGGCGCTCAAGCAGGCCGATCAGGTTCTGCGAGGCGTCGCCCTTCATGCGGCTCGCTTCGACGAAGGTCCGCTTGAACTGCTTCTCGGTGACGTCGCCATAATAACCCTTGAGCTTCTGCTTGGCGCGCAGCTGGATGCCGAAGTCCGACATCTTGCCCTTGCGGCGCTGGCCGTGCTGGCCGGGACCATATTCGCGGCGGTTGACCGGGCTCTTTGGACGTCCGAAGACATTCTCGCCCATGCGGCGGTCGAGCTTATACTTGGCGCTGCTGCGCTTCGACATGATTCACTCCGATGTGCTTCTTCGTTTTTAAGCCCGGACCGCACCGGCTGGCCTTGATGCCAACCGCGACCACCGCTTCACCGGGCGTGCGGGGTCAATTGCGAGCCGCGCGCCTAGCGGGGGAGGCGCAAAAGGTCAAGCTTTGCAACGGGTCGCGGCTTTGGCATGGCAAGGCGATGACTGACGCCATTCGCGATCCCGCCGACTGCACCACGATGACCGAAGTCCGCACCGGGGTCGACGATGTCGATCGCAGGATCATTGCCCTGCTGAAGCGCCGGTTCGACTATATGGATGCTGCGGCGCGCATCAAGCCGGATCGCGCGGCGGTGCGCGATGAATGGCGCAAGGCGGATGTGCTCGCCAAGGTTGATGCTTCGGCGGACAAGCTAGGTGTTGACCGCCGTTTGATGGCACGACTGTACGAGGATTTGATCGAAACCTCGATTGCCCATGAGTATGACGAATTTGACCGGCTGCGCGACTAGCGCCCGCCGATGGTCTTCAGGTCGTTTGCGCTCTTGCCGGCGCTACGCTTG
>DATFEO010000039.1:0-9640 GCA_035250985.1 Sphingomicrobium sp.
GGGAGCCGGAGCCGGAATCAGCGTGCCGACCTCGTTCCGGCTGGCCTTCACACGCGCGCTGCCGTCGCTGTACCAATCGATGTAAAGCAGGCTGTTGTCTTTGCAGCGATAGGCGTGGCTGCCGGCAATCGCCGGCGGCAAGGTGACCGGCGCGACCGTGTTCGCCTCAGCCTCATTGGAGGCGGCGGTGCCATCGGACTGGTCGCAACCGGCTAGCGCAGCGGCCGCAATCAGAAGTGTCGAGCAGAGAATGCGATTCATATCCCCCCGGCTTTCTCGATCGCCTGCTTAGCAGTCAAGCGGCGTGATTGCCATTTATCGAAGCGGCGCATAGGCTTGTCGATCCTGGGGGCGGGGGAGGATAGTCGAGGACATGCAGCGCGTCCGCATCGGACTGACTGGCCTGGCGTTCGTATTCCTGCTCGTCCTGCTCGGAGCCGCCGTCAGCCGGTGGGGCGCCGAGGAGCCTGGCGTCAACGCCGTCGCCGAGGTTAATGCCGACGCCGAGCCCAACGAGCCGCTCGCCGAGCTCGGTGTCGCGCCGGGCGAGTCCACGGCCTCGAACGAAAGCCAAAACAAACAGTGATGTTCGCGCGCAGAATGTCCGGGGGACATTCGAACACGAGCATGTTGGCCGGCGCCGTTGTCGTGGCACTGCTGTCGGTGTCATGCCGCGAGGCGACGCCGGCCAGGGCGCCCGAAACTCCCAAGCCCGAGCTTTTCCTGCTGACGGCGCTGCCTTTGGTGTGGAGCGAGGATTTCGGTCTCGACCAGCCCGGCTCGCCGGCGCTCAAGGCGCTGGAACAGGTCTATCGGGTGACAGCGATCGATCTGCCGAGCCAGCTTCCTGATGGCGCGCTGCTGCTGGCCGCCCAGCCGCGGGCGCTGCCCGCGGAGGAACTGGTCGAGCTCGATTCGTGGGTGCGGAAAGGGGGTCGCTTGCTGCTGCTCGCCGATCCCATGCTCGAATGGAAGAGCAACATCCCACTCGGAGACACGCGACGGCCGCCGATGGCATTCGCCGACACGGGCCTGCTGGAACGCTGGGGGCTGCGCCTCGACGCGCCCGAGGAGCGAGGAGCGCGAGACGGCGCGGTGAGCGAAAGGTCCGTGCTCACCGCTTCGCCCGGCGCGCTTGTTGCGACCGGTGACGGCTGCAACGTGAGGGATGCCGGGCTAACCGCCAGGTGCCGGCTCGGCAAAGGCGAGGCGATCATCATCGCAGACGCCGATTTCCTGAATGTCGGCTCGGACAAGCGCGGCGAGCAAAACCTTGCTGTCCTGGCATCACAGCTCGCCTCACTGACCCGCTGATTCGCCTCGGTTTTCCGAGTCGCGCCGCCCACAAACTTATCCACAGCCCAATCCACCGAGAACAAGTCAAGAACAGCCGCGTCAAATCGTGCCCAAAATGTCGCGATTTTCCGTGGATTTGCATGTAAGTGGCATTAAAACCCACAAAATGGCATTAAAATCCATTGTGTCCCCAATGCGGTTGAGTTACCAACATCGATGGCGCGGGGGCATCCTCACCATCCAAGTGAAAGCCGCGGGGCGCACGGTGATGCCGTGCACCCTGTGAACGGGGAAGCTTTGCGCGCCGCGGGAGTGGTACGTGGCGCTAGAGCATCTGTTTCAGGGCAGTGCCTTGAACGCGGTCGACGCGAAGGGTCGCGTCTCCGTGCCCGCCTTCCTGCGTTCCGTGATTGAACGCCGCGGCGATGCCCGCACCATCGTGCTTGCCAAGCATGATGCCTTCGCCTGCCTATCCGCCTACGACCCTGGCTATGCCGCGCTGAAGCACGCCAAGATCGAGCGGCAGTTCGAAAAGGACGAGCTCAACCCCGATGCCGAGCTCGTCTACCAGGCCCGTACCTTGATGGCCTTCGGCGCCACCGAGGAAGTCCCCTATGACAGCTCCGGCCGCATCGTCTTGCCACCGATGATGCGCAAGAAGGGCGGTATCGACGATCTCGCCTTGTTCCTTGGCGCCGGCGAGACCTTCCAGATCTGGAACCCCAAATTGTTCCTCGCCGACAAGCGCGTACCCGATGACTTGAAAGACATCGCCCGCTTCCGGCTCGAGGAGCGGGGGATGAAGCCATGACGGCGTCCGTTGCCCCGGCGCCGCACGAGCCGGTGCTGCTCGAGGAGGTCGTCGCCGGCCTCGCCGTGCAGCCCGGCTCAACTCATGTCGACGGCACCTTTGGAGCGGGCGGCTACACGCGCGCCTTGCTCGGGGCGGGGGCGGGACGAGTGATCGCCTTCGATCGCGACCCCACGGCGATTGAAGAAGGATGGTCACTCGTCCCGGATCCGCGGCTGGAACTGGTCAATGAGCGCTTCAGCCTGATGGACCGGGTGCTCGCCGACCGCGGCATTACGCCGGTCGACGGCATCGCTCTCGACATCGGCGTCAGCTCGATGCAGCTCGACCGCGCCGAGCGCGGTTTTTCGTTCAGCAAGGACGGGCCGCTCGACATGCGGATGAGCCAGGCCGGCCAGTCCGCCGCTGAATTCCTGAACACGGCCGAGGAGGCCGAGATCGCCCGGGTCTTGCGCGACTATGGGGAGGAGCCGCGCGCCCGGGCGGTCGCACGCGCCATCGTTGGCGCCCGGCCGCTAACACGTACCGCCGAACTGGCGGCCGTGGTCCGCAAGGCGCTTGGTTATCGCCAGGGCCAGAAGGGCGACCCCGCCACCCGGACCTTCCAGGCGATCCGCATCCATTTGAACGCTGAGCTCGAGGAACTGGAGCAGGGGCTGCGTGCCGCCGAGCGCGTGTTGAGGCCCGGCGGCCGGCTGGCGGTCGTCACCTTCCATAGCCTCGAGGACCGAATCGTGAAGCGCTTCCTCAGGGAGCGCAGCGGCAATGTTCCCGCCGGGTCGCGCCATCGCCCGCAAATCGCGCGCGGCCCGGCACCCACCTTCGAGAAAGTCGCCAGGCCCGTCGTTCCCTCGGAACGCGAGCTGGCCAGGAACCCGCGCGCGCGCTCGGCTCGGTTGCGCACCGCAGTCCGTACCGATGCGCCCGCGTGGGACCAGGGAGGACATGCATGAGCGCGCATGGCTTCAAGTCGGTCTACATGGCTGCAAGCGTCGTCGGCGCAGCGCTCGGCTGCTATCTCATTTCTTTGAACGTCGCCTCGGAACGCGCGAAGCTGGAGGCGGTCGAGGAGAAGATCGTCCTCGCCCAGCGCGACATCCGGGTACTGCAAACGGAAATCGGAACGCGCGGACGGCTCGCCCAGCTCGAGCGCTGGAACGCCAGGTTCATTCGCCTGTCGGCGCCGTCCGCCGACCAGTTCGTGGAAGGCGGCTTCCAGCTTGCCGCGCTTGTCCGGCCAAGCAAGCGGCCGGCGATCGAGGCGCCGGTCGTGCTCGCCGCCGCGCCCGCGGGCCAGTCACTGACGCGGCCGATCACGACCAGCGATGCCGACGACACGCCACCCCCAGCAGTGGCGAAGGCCGCCGATCCTGCGGAACTGTTGCATGCCGCCAGCTATTCCAGGCCAGCGCCGGTCGTTCAAAAGAAGCCGGCCAAGCCAGAGCTGACGGCAGCGGTGAAACCTTTGAAAAGCGCGACGGCTGACCCGCTGGCGCCCTTGCCGTTGCCGGCCGCATCGGCCAAGGCCGGCGCTCCCAAAACGTCTCCCGCGAAGCTCAAGGATTCCAACGCCGCCCGATGAACGCGCCGACGCCCGCTCTCGTCGCACGGCCCGAGCGGCTTCGTCTCGTCGGACAGCGGCGCCAGGTGCTGGCGGTCATGCACCAACGCCTGATGTTCGCCATGGTCGTCTATGGCGGGATCATCGCGCTGATCGTTCTGCGCATCCTGTGGCTGGCAGCGTTCGGCGATCATGCCGGTCGCAAGGAAGGGGTCACGGCCCTGGTACCGGCACGCGGCGACATCGTCGACCGCGAAGGCCAGCCGCTGGCGCGGACGATCGATGCCTGGACCATCTCGCTGCATCCGCAAAAGATCATCGGAAACAAGCTGGAGCTGGCGCGGACGCTGGCCGGCCTGATGCCGGAGAAGGACGAGGCGGCCTATTTCGCGCTGCTCAAGTCGGACAAGACCTTCTTTTACCTGCGTCGCCGCGCGCCGCCGCAGCTGGTCCAGGCAATCAATGCCATAGGTGAGCCCGGCCTGGCCCTCTACCGGGAGCCCGACCGGCTCTACCCTCAAACCAGCCTCGCCGCCCATGTCGTCGGCTATACTGACGTCGACGGCAACGGCATGGCCGGCGCGGAGCGTGCCTTCGATGACCGGCTGTCGAATCCGGCAGTCCGTGGCCAGCCGCTGGAGTTATCGATCTCCAACCGAATCCAGCAGGCTCTGGAAGGGGAGCTTGAAGAAGCGGTCGCCAAATTCTCCGCCGTGGGCGCCGCTGGCGTGATCATGGACATTCACACGGGCGAGGTACTGGCGTTGACTTCGCTGCCGCAGCTCAACCCGAATGTCGCGGGGCAAGGGTCGCCCGAGGCGCGGTTCAACCGGGCAACGCTGGGTGTTTATGAGCTTGGCTCGACCTTCAAGCCGTTTACCGTGGCGATGGCGATGGATGCCGGCATCATCAAGTCGTTCGGCAAGATGTATAATTGCCCGAACGAGCTGCACGTCGCCAACCGCACGATTAACGACACGCACCCCTTCGGCCGCGCCTGTTCGGTCGCCGAGATCATGAAGGAAAGCTCGAACATCGGCAGCGCCCAGATTGCCGACCAGCTCGGCTCCGAGCGGCAGAAGGAATTCCTTAAAAAGATGGGTTTTCTCGACCCCATTGCGATTGAGCTGAAGGAGCGCGGGCGAACGCTGACCCCGGGCAATCAGTGGAACCAGATCGAACGGATGACGGTCGGCTACGGCCACGGCATTGCCGTCACGCCGCTACATCTCGCCAGTGGCTATGCGACCCTGTTCAATGGCGGCATCTACCGGCCGGCGACGATCCTCAAGGTCGATCGCGACCACCCGGCCGGCAAGGGCCACCGAGTGTTCAGCGAAGAAACCAGTTACAAGATGCGCGCCTTGCTGCGCCTCGTTGTCACCGAGGGGACCGGCAAGAAAGCAGACGCGCCCGGCTATCGCGTCGGCGGTAAGACCGGGTCGGCGGAAAAATATTACAATCGCTCCCTGCTTGTGACGACCTTCGCGGGCGTTTTCCCGATGGAAGAACCCCGCTATGTGATCGTCGTCATGCTCGACGAGCCCAACGCCACCCCCGAAACATTTGGCTTCCGCACGGCCGGCTGGAACGTCGCGCCAGTGGTGTCGAAGACGATCAGCCGCATCGCGCCGATGCTTGGCGTCAGGCCCGACAAGCGCCGTGAGCCGAACATGGCCGAGGTGCTGCCGTTCATCCGCACAGAATCGGAGCATTGATCGAATGCTCCTGGGCGAACTGGCCGATATCCACAGCGATTCTGAAGTGACCGGTTTTGCCATCGACCATCGCAAGGTGGTGCCGGGCAATGTCTTCGGCGCCTTTCGCGGCAGTCGCTTCAACGGCGAGGATTTCATTGGTGAGGCCATCGCCAATGGCGCGGTTGCGGTAGTCGCGAGTCCAGCAGCGAAGGTCGAGGGCGTGCCTCATCTCGCCGACGCGGAGCCTCGAGCCTTGTTCGCTCGGCTGGCGGCGAAATATTTCGCGCCCTATCCGGAAGTGATCGTCGCCGTCACCGGTACCAACGGCAAGACCTCGACGGTTGAGATGACGCGCCAGATGTGGCGCATGGCCGGGCATCGCTCGGCGTCGATCGGGACCCTCGGCGTCACTACCGCCGACGACCAGGTGAAGACCGGCCTGACCACGCCCGACGTCGTTACCTTCCTGAACAATGTCGCGGGCCTCAAGCGACTTGGTGTCAGCCATGTCGCTTATGAGGCGTCGAGCCACGGTCTCGACCAGTATCGCGCCGAGGGCGTGCCGATCCGGGCGGCCGCCTTCACCAACTTCTCCCGCGACCATCTCGACTATCACCCGGATATGCACGCCTATTTCGCGGCCAAGATGCGGCTGTTCGACGAAGTGGTGGACGTTGATGGGACAGCGGTCGTGTGGACTGCGGATCCGAAATCGGCCGAAGTCATCGAGCATGCGAAGAAGCGCGGCCTCAAGCTGCTGACCGTCGGGCCCGCCGCCGAGACAATCGCACTCGTCAGTCGCACCCCAACCGCGCTCGGCCAGAGCCTTCTGCTCCGCTTCGACGGCAAGGAGCATAAGTTGAGCCTGCCCCTGATCGGCGCGTACCAGGCAGCGAACGTGCTGGTTGCGGCTGGTCTGGTGCTGGCGACCGGGGGGACATGGGACACGACTTTTTCGGCCATGAACCGCGTCGCGCCGGTTCGTGGGCGGCTGGAGCGGGCGGTGATTAGCCGCGCCGGGGCCCCGGTCTATGTCGATTACGCACACACGCCCGACGCGCTTGAAGCAGCGATCGAAGCCCTTCGCCCGCATGTCGAAGGCAAGCTGATCACCGTCTTCGGCGCCGGCGGCGACCGCGACCAGGGCAAAAGGGCGCCGATGGGCGAGGTAGCAGCGCGGCTCAGCGACCTCGTCATTGTCACCGACGACAATCCGCGCGGCGAGGATCCGGCGGCGATCCGCTCGGCTGTCTTGTCCGGCGCGCCCGACGCGACCGAGATCGGCGGCCGCCGTGAAGCCATCGCCGAAGCCATTCGGCTGGCTGGGCCAAGGGACATCATCCTGCTCGCCGGCAAGGGCCATGAGACCGGTCAGATCATCGGCAGCCAGGTCTTCCCGTTCGACGACGTCGAAGTAGCGCGGGAGTGTGCCGCATGACGATGCCGCTCTGGACCAGCCCCGAGATCGAGGCGGCGACCGGCGGCAGGGCCAGTGTCGCTTTTGAGGCTACTGGCGTGACTTTCGACAGCCGCGAGGTCGGGCCCGGCGACCTGTTCGTGGCCATGCCGGGCACCACTCACGACGGCCACAACTTCGCCGCTCAAGCCTTCGCCTCGGGCGCTGCAGCTGCCTTGGTCTCCAAAACAGTCGACGGCCCGCATGTGCTCGTTGACGATGTGCCTGCCGCGCTGACCGCGCTGGCGCTGGCGGCGCGCGAGCGGATGAAAGGGGTGGTGCTCGGAGTGACCGGCTCGGTCGGCAAGACCAGCACCAAGGAAGCGCTGGCCGCGGCGCTCGAGCGCAGCCGACGTGGGCCAGTGCACAAGTCGGTCAAGAGTTACAACAACCACACCGGCGTGCCGCTGAGCCTCGCCCGCATGCCGCGCGAGGCGGCCTTTGCGGTGCTCGAAATGGGCATGAACAATGCCGGCGAGATCGCCGCATTGGCCGCGCTGGTGCGCCCGCATGTCGCCATCGTCACTGCCATCGCGTCGGCGCATATCGAGAATTTGGGATCGGTCGAGGCAATCGCCGACGCGAAAGGCGAGATCTTCTCGGGCCTGGTCTCCGACGGCATCGCGATCATCCCCGAGGACAGTCGCCAGCGCGACCGGCTGGTCCGGTCGGCCCGGGATCATGCAAATAGCGTCGTCACATTCGGTCTCAGCCAGGACGCCGACGTCACTGCCCTGCATGCAGTGCGGTCCGAGGACGGTGGCTTCCTCATTACCGCGCGCCTCCTGGACAGCGAGCTGACCTACACGCTGTCGCAGCGCGGCGAGCATTGGGTGTCGAATTCGCTGGCGGTGCTTGCGGCGGTCGAAGCGGTGGGCGGCGATGTGGCTGCGGCCGGGTTGGCGCTGGCCGACATGGCGGGACTTAAGGGGCGCGGTGAGCGGCACCGGATCGCGCTCGAAAATGGCGAGGCCCTGCTGATCGACGAGAGCTACAACGCCAACCCGGCGAGCATGGCGGCAACCCTGAAAAGTCTCGGCGCTGAAGAAGCGAACCGCCGCATTGCCGTCCTGGGACCAATGCGCGAGCTTGGCGAGCATGCCGACCAGCTGCACGCCGGCCTCGCTGAGCCGGTGCTTGAAGCAAAGGTCGATCGCCTGATTCTGATCGGTGGGGACATGGCGCCGCTGGACAAGGCGCTGGCGGGGCACGTGGCGATCGATCGCGCAGCGACGGTCGAGGAGGCGACCGACTTGCTGCTGGCGCTGCTGCGTCCCGGCGACGCGGTGCTAGTCAAGGCATCGAACAGCGTTGGGCTTGCGAGGCTCGTCGAGCGGGTTACAGAGAGTCGGGTCACATGCTCTACCTGATTGCTGAGCAGCTCGGGTTCCCGGGCCTCCTCAACCTCATCCGCTACATTAGCTTCCGCGCTGGGGCGGCCAGCGCCACTGCGCTGGCAATCGGCCTGCTACTCGGCCCGGCCTTCATCCGCTGGCTGCGCGCCAAGCAGGGCAAGGGCCAGCCCATCCGCGCCGACGGCCCGCCGAGCCACCTTTCCAAGGTCGGCACGCCGACCATGGGCGGACTGCTCATCCTCATCTCTGTCGCGATCTCGGTCCTGCTGTGGATGGACCTGACCAACCCATATGTCTGGGCCTGCCTGCTGGTCACCGCCGGCTTCGGGCTGATCGGCTTCCTCGACGATTACGACAAGGTGAAGAAGGCGCATCATGCCGGCCTCAGCGGCAAGATGCGGCTCTTGCTTGAGTTCGTCATTGCCGGCGTCGCCACCTGGATGATTATCCGGGCCGGCGGCAGCCAGCTGTATTTGCCTTTCATCCAGGGGCCGGTCGCCGATCTCAGCTGGGCCTATATCGCCTTCGGCGCCTTCGTCATCGTCGCCTTCGGCAATGCCGTGAACCTCACCGACGGGCTCGATGGGCTGGCGACCATGCCGGTGATCATCGCCGCTATGGCCTTCCTCTTGATCTCCTACCTGGTCGGCAATGCGGTCTATGCCGAATATCTCGGTATCCCCAACATCAAGGGCGCGGGCGATTTGACGGTTCTGCTGCTGGCGATCATCGGAGCCGGCCTCGCCTTCCTCTGGTTCAACGCGCCGCCGGCCGCTGTCTTCATGGGCGACACGGGCAGCTTGGCCCTTGGCGGGGCCCTGGGCGCGGTGGCGGTGGCGACCCACCATGAGTTCGTGCTGGTGATCATCGGTGGCCTGTTCGTGCTCGAGGCGGCCAGCGTCGTCATCCAGGTCTTCTTCTACAAGCGCACCGGCAAGCGGATTTTCCGAATGGCGCCGATCCACCACCATTTCGAGCATCTCGGCTGGAGCGAGCCGACCGTCGTCATCCGCTTCTGGATCATCAGCTTCGTGCTGGCGCTGGCCGGGCTCAGCACCCTCAAGCTCAGGTGATCACCGCCAAGGCCTTCGCGGGCAAGCATTACGCAGTCTACGGCCTCGCGAGGTCGGGCATCGCGACCGCCGAAGCGCTGCTGACGAGCGGGGCGAGGGTAACGGCCTGGGATGCGAAGGAGGAGGCGCGGGCGAAAGCGCCTGACGGGGCCGAAATGGCCAACCTCGACGAAGTCGACCTCTCCCAATTCGCCTCCCTCGTCGTCACTCCCGGCCTTCCCTTGAACCGCCATCCGGTTGCGCAGCGTGCGGGTGAGGCCGGCGTCGAGATCATCGGCGACATCGAATTGTTTGCACGCGCCCGGCCCGAGCTGCCGTCGCACCAGGTGGTCGGCATCACCGGCACCAACGGCAAATCGACGACTACCGCGCTCGTCCACCACATCCT
>DATFEO010000059.1:0-2851 GCA_035250985.1 Sphingomicrobium sp.
TAATGATGGCTGAAAAGTCCTTGTGGCCACCGCCGAGGTTGACGAATCGCTGGTAGAGCTCCTCGGCCTCGGCCCCCATCGGCGTATAGGCGCCGGCGGCTTCCGCCGCCTCCATCGCCAGCTTCAGATCCTTCAGCATCAGCTGCGCCATGAAGCCGCCTTCATAGTCGCGGTCTGCGGGCGTCTCGGGCCCGACTCCGGGAACGGGGCAATAGGAAGTCATCGACCAGCTCTGGCCGGAGGCCTTGGACGAAATGTCGAAGAAGACCTGCGGGTCGAGGCCGAGCTTCTGCGCCATGACGAAGGCCTCGCAGGTCGCCGCCATGGTCGCGCCGAGCAGCATGTTGTTGCAGATCTTGGCCGCCTGTCCGGCGCCCGGCCCGCCGGCGTGGATGACGGCCTTGCCCATCTTTTCGAGATATTCGCGGGCGCGCCGGAAGCCTTCTTCGGAACCGCCGACCATGAAGGTAAGAGTCCCGCCTTCGGCGGCGGCGATGCCGCCGGAGACCGGCGCGTCGACCATTGTGTAGCCCTGCGCGGCGGCCTCCTCCTCGACTGAACGGGCGGTGGCGACGTCGATGGTTGAGCAGTCCATCAGGATTGCGGATGCAGGCGCATTGCCCAGGACTGATTCGCGATAGACGGAGGCGACATGCTGGCCGGCCGGCAGCATGGTGACGACGGCGTCGGCCTTCTTGACCGCGTCCACCGCCGACTTGGCGAGCTTGCAGCCATGTTGCGCCGCGCGTTCCATCGCCGCATCACTCAGGTCGAAGGCGTGCACCTCATGCCCCGCCTGCGCGAGGTTGGCGGCCATGCCGCTGCCCATATTGCCCAGCCCGATGAATGCGACGCGTGCCATCTCAATCACTCCCTAGCGGCCCGTCCAATTACCCGGCCGCTTCTCAACGAAGGCGGTCATGCCTTCCTTCTGGTCCTCGGTGCCGAACAGGCCATGGAACAGGCGGCGCTCGAAGCGGATGCCTTGCGCCAGGCCCATCTCGAAGGCGGCATTGACCATCTCCTTGGTGGCGACCGCGGCGAGCGGCGCCATGGACGCGATGGCCTCGGCCGTCTTCAGCGCTTCGTCGACGAGGTCGGCAGCCGGCACGACCCTGGCGACGAGGCCGCTGCGCTCGGCTTCGGTCGCGTCCATCATCCGGCCGGTCAGGCACATTTCCATCGCCTTCGCCTTGCCGACCGCCAGCGTCAGCCGCTGCGAGCCGCCCATGCCGGGCGTGACTCCGAGCTTGATCTCCGGCTGCCCGAACTTCGCCGTATCGGCGGCGATGATGAAGTCGGCCATCATCGCCACTTCGCAGCCGCCGCCGAGCGCGAAGCCGGCGACCGCGGCGATCCACGGCTTGCGGGTCGCCGTGACTTGTTCCCAGCCTGCGAAGAAATTAGCCGAATACATGTCGGCGAAGCCCTGGGCCTGCATTTCCTTGATGTCGGCGCCTGCGGCGAAGGCCTTTCCCGAGCCGGTCAGGAGGAGGCAGCGCTGGTCGGGATCCGCGTCATAGGCGGCGAAAGCGTCGATCAATTCCTTGAGCACGGTCGAATTGAGCGCGTTCAGCGCCTGCGGGCGGTTCAGGGTGACCAAGGTCACCGCGCCCTTCTTTTCGACCAGGATGGTTTCGTAGCTCATCATTCAGTCCTCAAAAGTCGAATGGGCGCCACTGTTCCTCGACCGGCAGCGGCTCGAAGAATGCCTCGACCTCGGCATCGCCGATCACGGCCGGGTTGGAGGGTCGCCAATTGGGCGCATTGTCCTTGTCGATCAGCAAAGCGCGGACGCCTTCCTGGAAATCGGGATGGTGGATCAGGCGGACCATGATTCCATATTCCATCCGCATCTCGTCGACGAAATGCAGCTGGTACGGGCTCTCGACCAGCAGCTTGAGGGTGACCTTGCAGGCCATGGGCGATTTGCTGCGCACGGTCGCGGCTTCCTTTGCAGCCCATTCGTCACCGTCGGCAGCGCCCGCATCGAGCGCGTCGAGGATCTCCTCCAGCCGGTCGCTCGCGAAGTAACGGTCGATTTTCTGCAGGTTGCCCATGATGCGGGCGTCGGGGACATTCTCTTCGCTGAGCTCGTCGAGAATCGCTTCGACCCGGAACGGCTGTGCCATGATCCGCTCCTTGGCCTCTTCGAGGCGATCGGAGGGCAAATAATGGGTGGCGAGGCGCAGTCGGAAGCATTCGGCGCCGTCGAGCCGGGCGCCAGTCAAGGCCAGGAACTGGGCGAGGCGGCCGCGCAGGCGGGACAAATACCGCCCGCCGCCGACGTCGGGAAAGATGCCTATCGTCGTTTCCGGCATGGCCAGCACCGTGCGCTCGGTCGCGACGCGGTACCGGCAAGGGCAGGCGATGCCGACGCCGCCGCCCATGGTGACACCGTCCATGAAGGCAACGCCCGGCTTCGGGTAGGTATATTCGAGGTGGTTCAGGCGATATTCGTCGAAGAAGAAGGCCCGCGCCGCTTCCTCATGACCATCGACGCTCTTCGCAATGCTGACGACATCGCCGCCGGCGCAGAAGCCGCGCCCTTCCGTATGGTCGATGAGGATGATGCGGACGTCAGCGTCGTTGCGCCAGGCGATCAGTGCATTCGCCATGTCGCGGACCATCTGGCGGTTGAGGCTGTGCAGCGCCTTGGGGCGGTTGAGCCGCAGGCGGCCGGCTAGTCCCTCCTTGACCGTCAGCACGTCAGCCTGTGTCGTCGCGGCATCCATCACGGCATCTTCGCGTAAGTGCCGGGGGCGGGCTCAAGGCCATCCTTGATGGCGCGGGTTGGAACCGTTTTCCCGGAACCCTTCGCCTTCAGCCACTCGACCCAGATCGGCCACCA
>DATFEO010000088.1:0-2241 GCA_035250985.1 Sphingomicrobium sp.
CGGGCGCGGATGGCAGGCACGGTCATCCGCTTGCCGGGTACGGGTGAGGGCGTCGCCCGGCTAGTCGCCGTATCGATCGTGAAAGTCGACATGGTTGGGCTTCTAGTCGTTCGTTTCGGTGGCAGCCAGCCCAAGCCGTGAACGGCCCGCCGAGCACGGCCCGAAACGAAAGGAACCGTGGAAGAGACGACCTTCGTTTCTTCGCGTGCAGGTGCGCGCATCGCGCGGCCTATCAAGCCACCGAGATGGAAGAGAAGAAACATGTTCAGGACAATGACAACGGCCACGGCCCTCACCCTCGGCACCGGTGTTGCGCTCGCCCAAAGCCAAACCGCACCACCGCCCACCAGCCAGACTGCGCCGCCCGCCGCGGACGCAACGGTTCAAGCGGATGCGCAGGCAAATACGGATGAGCAGGCGACCGCAGCGGACACCGACGCGGCGGCTGCCAGCACTGTCGTTGCGGGTTCGGCCGGCGCTGCAGTTGCTGCTGACGCTCAGGCAGCCACGGATTCGGCGTCTGACGACGAGGAACTGGCCAAGCAGAAGCGGGCCGAGAAGAAGGCCAAGCAGAAGGCAGAGTGCGAAGCGATCAACGTCGGCAAGCCGCGAGACTGCTGACTTGTGCCGCGTTTCCGGACGGAGGCGTGCCTGCGTCCTTTAACGGAGCCAGCCAGACTTCCGTGCCAGCCGCGCCAGATGCCAGATGCCATAGCAGACGAGAACTACGACGAACGGCATCAGCAAATCGTCGGAGTTGGTTAGGTTCCTTAGCTCAGGGACAATCACTAGCCCGCTGAACTGTACGAGCACGGCCAGGAAGGAAAGCAGCAGCAGTGGCTCGGACCGGCGGCGGCGCGTCAGCATCAGGACAGCGCCGGCCAGGCCAGTAACGACCGCGAACCCCCACGCAATGCTCATCCACTGTGGCGTCGCGACCAAAATGGCCTGCTGATCGCGCGGCAGCGCCGCCGGGTCGGTGATCACCTGCATCACGAACAGCCCGCAGCCGAGAATCTCCCAGAGAAGGGCGCCGATTGCCGCAGCACCAAACCAGGCCGGCGCTCGCATCGTTGTCCGATTATCGCTCATCCTCGATGGCCTCCCCTTCCGGATACGACCCTGCGCGAGATGAGCCATGTAGGCAAGGAGTCGGCCAACTTTACATAAGCTGTTGCCGACTCGCCATGAGTCGTGAGACTTTATCCACAGGTCGGCAGGGGCAAGCCGGCCCTAGTGGGGGTTGCGTATAAAGCGGATTCTTCAATCGAGGCTCCCCGAGCGATTCTCGGGCAAGCTGCCGCCGGCCATTGTTGAGGTAGCGGTCGGCATCGGCCTGACGGTACTGCTTGCTCTCGCGCGCTTTGCATTAATCCCCTGGACCGGCGAGGCGGCTCCCTATGCGCTGGTGTTCGCCGCCGTCGCCGGAGCGACTGTGCTGGCCGGCTGGCGGAGCGGTCTGATCGCCCTACTGCTCGGCCAGGCCCTGTCGTGGATTTACGCCACGGAACCGTTCGGAAGCATGACGGCGAAGGACAGCGCCCAGCTTTGGGGGCTGCTGGTCGCGTCCTTCTCCCAGCTGCTCGTGCTGGTCATCATCGCGCTCTACCAGCGGGAGGTCGAGCGCGCCTCTTCGCGGCGCGAAAGCCAGATGGGGCTGCTCGAAAAGGCGCTTGCCGAGATCGATCACCGCACCAGCAACAATTACCAGACTATGCTTGCCCTGGTTCTCGCCCAGGCCAAAAGCGCCGAGGAGGCCGCGGTCAAGGCCGCATTGCAGCAAGTTGCCGACCGCATCCGAGCTGTCGCCAACGCCTCACGCAGGCTCGCTGTCGCCAGCGAGAGCCTGGTGCAAGTGAGGATTGCGGAGCACCTGCAGGATTTGTGCGACGAAATCGAAAAGGGCCTGTCGCGTCCGGGCATTCGGCTCGATTGCCGGTTTGAGGATATCGTGATCGGGGCCGACGAAACCGTGTGCGTTTCAATCCTCGTCAATGAGCTCGTGACCAATGCGCTCAAGCACGCCTTCCCAGGCGATCGCAGCGGAACGATCCGCGTGGCGCTCGGCAACAGCAGCGGCTCGATCGAACTGACGGTCGAGGACGACGGCGCCGGCATGGGCGGCGAAGGCGTGGCCCGCGGGAGCGGACTTGGGACGCGGCTGGTCGAGACTTTCGTCCGCCAGTTGGGGGCCAAGCACCACGTCTCATCCGGCGAAGCCGGCACCCGGCACTGCATCCG
>DATFEO010000093.1:0-6149 GCA_035250985.1 Sphingomicrobium sp.
CTTTCCCCGAATCCGAGCGGCGGTTCGACCGAGTCGAGGAGGATCGGAACATAGACATGCCGGCGTTGCGCGCGTGATGCTTCGTCCCGGACGAAGTGGCCATCCGGCCCGATCGAGTGCTTGCTCCAGGCGACGATTACGCATTTCGCGACGTCGAGCTGCCGCTCGATCGTCTGCCGCCACTCGTCCCCGGTTCCGATATGCTGGTCCCACCAGACCGAATAGCCGTCCGCCTGGAGCGCCCGAACCAGTGGCTCGATCCGCCGGCGGTCCTCCGCCTTGTAGGAGATGAAGACTTCGGACACGAGCTCAGGTTACTGCGCAATTTAGAGGAGGGCTACGTCGCGGCCGTAATTCTCCGCAACGACATTAGGACAACCTGCTACCGCCGGACCGGCTCCAACCGCAGCAGCCGCCCTTGCGAGCCGCGGCCGCCGTCTTCTAGCAAATAGACTTCGCCCCCAGGGCCCTGCTCGACCTCGCGGATGCGAGCGCCCATGTCCCACTGGTTGGCCTTGCGGGCGTTGGCGCCGTCGATGTCGGCGCGCAGGAATGCCTGGCCCGACAGCGCGCCGAACAAAGCGTCGCCCTTCCATTCGGGAAACAGGTCGCCCGAGTAGATGATCAGCCCGGCGGGCGAGATCGACGGGTTCCACCACAATTTCGGCTCGGCAAACCCCTTGCCAGCATGATCGTCGGGAATGTCGTCGCCATCATAATGGCTGCCATAGGACGCTTCCGGCCAGCCATAGTTCTTGCCCTGCTCGATGAGGTTCAATTCGTCGCCGCCACGCGGACCCATTTCCACGTTCCACAACCTTCCCTGGCTGTCGAAGGCCAGGCCGAGCGAATTGCGATGGCCCAGGCTGTAGACGCGCCCGCCGACCGCCTGGCCCTCCGCCGTCAGGTGGATGATCTTGCCGAGGTCGACATTCCGGTCCTGGGCCGGGGTCATTTTCTGCCGGTCGCCCGAGGAAAGAAAGATTGAACCGTCGCGGGCGAAGGCGATGCGGTGGGAGAAATGGTCGCTGCCGGAGACCTTTGGAGTCTGCCGCCAGATCACCCGAAAGTTGGTAAGACGCGGCGCACCCTGCCCCAATTCCAGCGTGCCATAGCCGAGCGCTGCGCCGCTGGTTCCGTTCGCGCCAGCTTCGGCAAAGCTCAAATATACCCGGCGATTGCCGGCAAAGTCCGGCGAAGCGACGACGTCGCCGAGGCCGCCCTGGCCCGCGACAACGACTGAAGGCAGGCCCGACACCTCCTGCTTGTTGCCGTTCGCGACGTCGACCATCCACAACCGGCCTTCGCGCTCGCTCACCAGCGCCATGTTCGCCAGTGGCAGGCCGCTTCCAGGCAGGAAGGTCATCGCCCATGGCGTTTCGAAGTCAGCGACTGGCGTGACGGTAAACGGCCGGGCCGAGCCTGCTACGCCCCCCTGCGCTGCTCCATCTTGCGCCGTAGCCGATGGCGATCCGCCGCAGCCGGTCAGCACCAGCAGCAGAGCGCCTTGCATTAAGCGTCCGGTCATACGAATTGGCTTTCTGGTCATGGGCGGCGCCTCGGCCTACCTATATAGGGAGCAGCATGATCAGCTGCAGCCTCCTGTCCCTGGCGACGGCCGTTCCACCGCACGTCATTGCCCAGGCGCAAGCAAAGCTTCGGGCGCGGGATGCATTCGGCGGCAAGAAAGCCCTCTTCGATCGTCTGTCCGGCGTGTTCGACAATGCGGGTATCGCCAAGCGGCACATCGTGACACCTCCCGACTGGTACATGGGCGACCATGGCTGGCTCGACCGCAATAACCTCTATCTCGAAGCTTCGGAGCAATTGTTCGTCGACGCAGCGACCGCGGCCATCGAAAAGGCTGGCCTAAGACCCGAGCAGGTCGACGGGATTGTCACCGTCTCGACGACCGGCATCGCAACACCAAGCCTGGAGGCCCGCGCGGCGCACCGCGTCGGCTTCCGCGATGACGTCCGCCGCGTACCGGTCTTCGGCCTCGGCTGCGCTGGCGGCGTCAGCGGCCTGGCAACGGCGTCGCGCCTCGCCACGGCGGAGCCCGGCAGCAAATGGCTGATGGTAACGGTCGAAACCTGTTCCATCTCCATCCGTCTCGACAGCGACGATCCGGCGGCGGTGGTCGCGACCGCGCTGTTCGGCGACGGCGCCGCGGCCGCGGTCGTAACGGTGGGCGAGCACAGCGTCGCCCACATTCGTGGTTCGGCGGAGAAACTGTGGCCGGACACGCTCAGGATCATGGGCTGGGACGTCGAGGATCCCGGCCTCGCCGTCGTCTTCGACCGCGCCATTCCCCCGTTCATCGAAGCCGAGCTGGCCGGCGCCGTTGACGGCATGCTCGGCAAGCTGGGCCTCGGGCGGGGCGACATCGACCGCTTCTGCTGCCATCCTGGCGGGGCGAAGGTCATCGACGCGATCGAGACGGCGCTGGACCTGCCGCAGGGCGAGCTCAACCTCGAGCGCGAAGTCCTGCACGACTACGGCAACATGAGCGCGCCGACGGTTTTCTTCGTGCTCGAACGGCTCATCGCGCGCGGACTGCCCAGCCGGGTCATGATGACCGCCTTCGGGCCGGGCTTTACCTGCGCCGGCCTGCTCTTGGAAGCCGGATGACCTGGCCCGTCTATCTGGTGCTTGCATTGGTGACTCTGCAGCGGCTGGGCGAGTTGCTGCTCGCCGAGCGCAACACACGGCGCCTGCTGGCCAGGGGGGCGCATGAGGTGGGCCGTGGCCATTATCCCTTCATGGTTGCCGTCCACGCCGGCTGGCTCATCGCGCTCTGGCTGCTCGGGCCGGGCCCGCCGATCCATATCGTCCCGCTCATCATCTACGCTGCGCTGCAATTCGCGCGCATCTGGGTCATCGCCACTTTGGGCGAGCGCTGGACGACGCGGATCATCATCCTGCCCGGTGAGCCGCTTGTCCGCCACGGTCCTTATCGCTGGTTCGACCACCCCAATTACCTGATCGTCATCGCCGAGATTGCAGTGCTGCCCCTGGTCTTCGGCCTGCCCGTCGTCGCCGCCTTCTTCAGCGTCCTCAACGCGGTCGTCCTCTGGGTCCGGGTGCGCGAGGAAAATGAGGCGCTCGCCGCCCATCGCTGATTGCTTGCATGGGCCCGCGGACCGGCCTATATCGCCGCCACTCCTCGACATCGCTGAGATGCTGAGGCTGGTTCCGGGAAACCGGGGCCGGCGCGAGTGTCGTTTGAATTTTGCACGTAGGACGAGATGGAAGCGGATCTGGCCGCGGTGACGAAGCTGATCGAGCCCGAGGTGAAGGCCCTGGGCTTCGATCTCGTGCGCGTGGCGATGACCGGCGGCCGCTCCGATCCGACGCTCCAGGTGATGGCGGAACGGTCCGACACCCGCCAGCTCAACCTCGACGATTGCCAAGCCATTTCGCGGCGCCTCTCCGACCTGCTCGACGAGCGCGATCCGATCGAAGGCAGCTACCGGCTGGAAGTGTCCTCGCCTGGCATCGACCGGCCGCTGACCCGCAAATCCGACTATGCCGACTGGGCGGGTCACGAAGCGCGTTTGAGACTCATCGAGACTCTCGAAGGAGCGAAGCAGGTTTCCGGAACGCTCAAGGGCATCGACGGCAACATCGTCACCATCGCCACGCCCAAGGGCCTGCGCGAAGTCCCTTTTGAATCCATCGCCTCTGCCAAGCTCCTGCTGACCGACAAACTCATCAATGCTACCGCGCCGCTCACCACAGAGGGTGCGGACCTCATCAAAACGGAAGGTTGATACAATGGCTACTGCAGCCCCCGCAGCGCCCACTGCCAACAAGGCCGAGCTGCTCGCCATCGCCGACGCCGTCGCGCGTGAAAAGCTGATCGACAAGGGCATCGTCATCGAGGCGATGGAGGACGCCATCCAGCGCGCCGCCCGCGCCCGATACGGTGCCGAAAACGATATCCGCGCCAAACTCGACCCGAACACTGGCGACCTGCGCCTGTGGCGCGTGCTCGAGGTCGTCGAGGAGGTGGACGATTACTTCAAGCAGGTCGACCTGAAGGGTGCGCAGAAGCTGCAGAAGGGCGCTGCGATCGGCGACTTCATCGTCGATCCGCTGCCGCCGATCGAGTTCGGCCGTATCGCCGCCCAGGCCGCCAAGCAGGTCATCTTCCAGAAGGTTCGCGACGCCGAGCGCGAGCGCCAGTTCGAAGAATTCAAGGACCGGGCCGGGGAGGTCATCACCGGCGTTGTCAAGCGCGTCGAGTTCGGCCACGTGGTCGTCGACCTGGGCCGCGCCGAGGGGGTCATCCGCCGCGACCAGCAGATCCCGCGTGAAATGGTGCGCGTCGGCGATCGCATCCGCAGCCTGATCCTTGCCGTCCGTCGCGAGGCCCGCGGCCCGCAGATCTTCCTCTCACGTGCGCATCCCGACTTCATGAAGAAGCTGTTCGCGCAGGAAGTGCCGGAGATTTACGACGGCATCATCGAAATCCGCGCCGCGGCCCGCGATCCGGGCAGCCGCGCCAAGATCGGCGTCATCAGCCACGACAGCTCGATCGACCCGGTCGGCGCCTGCGTCGGCATGAAGGGCAGCCGGGTCCAGGCTGTCGTCCAGGAGCTGCAGGGCGAAAAGATCGACATCATTCCGTGGAGCGAGGACCTGGCCACCTTCGTCGTCAACGCGCTGCAGCCGGCGACCGTCAGCCGCGTGGTTATCGACGAAGAGGAGAACCGCATCGAGGTAGTCGTCCCCGACGACCAGCTGTCGCTCGCCATCGGCCGCCGCGGCCAGAACGTCCGGCTCGCCTCGCAGCTGACCAGTTCCCAGATCGACATCCTCACCGAGGCCGACGCCAGTGAGAAGCGCCAGCGCGAATTCGTCGAACGCACCGAGATGTTCCAGAGCGAGCTCGACGTCGACGAGACCCTTTCCCAACTGCTGGTCGCTGAGGGCTTCACCAGCCTCGAGGAGGTCGCCTACGTCGAGGTCGACGAGATCGCTTCGATCGAGGGCCTCGACGACGACATCGCCGCCGAGTTGCAAAACCGCGCCGCCGAGGCGCTGGAACGCCGCGAAGCCGCTGCCCGCGAGGAGCGCCGCAAGCTCGGCGTCGAAGATTCGCTGGCCGAGTTGCCGCACCTCACTGAGCAGATGCTCGTGACGCTCGGCAAGGCCAACATCCGGACCCTGGACGACCTCGCCGACCTCGCTACCGACGAGCTCATCCAGAAGAAGCGCGTCGAGCCCCGCCGCCGCGAGCCGAGCAACCGGCCTGAGGACAAGGGCGGCGTGCTGGCCGAATATGGCCTTACCGAAGAGCAGGGCAACGAGATCATCATGGCCGCCCGCGCGCACTGGTTCCAGGACGAGGCGCCGGCATCCGCAGCCGAGGAGGACGCTCCCGCGGATGAAGCCCAATGATCGCCTAGTCGCGCATCGCCCGGAGCGCAGCTGCATCCTCTCTCGGCGGGCCGCGCCGCGTGAGGAGCTGATCCGGCTAGCCTTGTCGCCCGAGGGCGAGGTCGCGCCCGATGTCCGCGCCCGCGCGCCGGGCCGCGGCGCCTGGATCGGCGTTTCGAAGGCCGAGCTCGACGACGCTTGCGCCAAGGGCAAGCTCAAGGGCGCCCTCGCCCGCGCCTTCAAAGCCAATGACGTCAAGGTCCCGGCCGACCTTGGTGAACGTATCGCGACCGCTCTTCGCCAGTCTGCGCTCGACCGCCTCGGCATGGAGGCGCGGGCCGGCAACCTCATCAATGGCGCCGACAAGATCGAAGCCGCGGCTCGCGCCGGTAAGGTGCATCTGTTGCTCCACGCCGCCGACGCTGGCGAGGACGGCCGCAGGCGCCTCGACCAGGCGTGGCGAGTAGGCGGAGGCGGTCCCCAAGGCTTGGTATTTCCCGAGGAGCGCACCATCTTGTCATTGGCGCTCGGCCGCGAGAATGTGGTACATGCCGCGCTGACAGATCCCGCCGCCGCGCGGCGGGTAAGCCATGCCATCGACCGGTGGCTTGCTTTCATTGCTCCCGATGCTGGGCTAGAGGGCGGCTCCGCCACCGCGGGCCCCGGCACGGCTGACGATTTGAACGAAGGATAAGAATGACCGACCAGACCGAAAAGCCTAAGCTTGGAACCCGGCCGCCGCTGGGCCTCAAGCGCACGGTCGA
>DATFEO010000104.1:0-7796 GCA_035250985.1 Sphingomicrobium sp.
CCGAGGCGCAGAAGATAATCGTAATAAGCGTCTTCCAAGGGGTCGGCGTTAGCCTCCTCGGCTTCGGGTTCGTCAAATGCGCCTTTGGGCCGCCTCTTTTCGGCGCGCTTCTGAACGTCCTTTTCGATTGCCGGCAGCGAGGGCATCAGATGTGCTTCACTTCGTCCGGTATGTCGTAGAAGGTCGGGTGCCGGTAGATCTTGTCCTCAGCCGGCTCGAACAAGGGCCCTGCCTCTTCCGGATCGGAAGCGACGATCTCGTCCGACTTCACCACCCACAGGCTGACGCCTTCTAGCCGCCGCGTGTAGGTGTCGCGCGCGTGGCGGAGCGCGAGCTCCTTGTCAGGAGCATGAACGCTGCCAACGTGGCGATGCGCAAGGCCGCCCTTGGCGCGGACGAAGACCTCCCAGAGCGGCCAGTCACTGCTCACGCCGCCTCCCGGGATCGGCGCTTCGCTTCATGCGCGGCCGCCGCCTCGCGCACCCAGGCATTGCTCTCCCAGGCCTCGCGACGGGCGGTCATGCGTTCCTTCGCTACCGGCCCTTCGCCGCGCACGACCGCATAGAATTCGTCCCAGTCGACCTCGCCGAAATCGTAGCCGCCCTTGGCCTCGTTCCACTTGAGGTCGGGATCGGGGACCGTGAGGTTGAGGAAGTCGGCCTGCGGCACGGTGATGTCGACAAACTTCTGGCGGAGCTCGTCATTGGTTTCGCGCTTGATCCGCCAGCGCATCGAGCGCTCGGTGTTGGGCGAATTCTCGTCCGGCGGGCCGAACATCATCAGGCTCGGCCACCACCAGCGGTTGAGCGCGTCCTGCGCCATGCGCTTCTGCTCGGGCGAACCGCCGGCGAGCGCCATCATCGCCTCATAGCCCTGGCGCTGGTGGAAGCTCTCTTCCTTGCACACCCGAACCATAGCGCGGGCATAGGGACCGTAGCTGGTCCGCTGCAGCGGCACCTGGTTCATGATCGCCGCGCCATCGACCAGCCAGCCGATCGCGGCGATGTCCGCCCATGTCAGCGTCGGATAGTTGAAGATCGTCGAATACTTGGCCTTGCCGCTATGCAGCGCCTCGATCATCTCCTCGCGGCTCGTGCCCAGCGTCTCGGCGGCGCAATAGAGGTAGAGGCCGTGCCCCGCTTCATCCTGCACCTTAGCCAGCAGGATCGCCTTGCGGCGGAGAGACGGGGCGCGGGTAATCCAGTTGCCCTCGGGCAGCATGCCGACGATCTCGCTGTGGGCATGCTGGCTGATCTGCCGCACAAGCGTCTTTCGATACGCCTCCGGCATCCAGTCCTTCGGCTCGATGAACTCATCCGCCGCGACCCGCGCCTCGAACGCCTCCAGCAGCGCTGGATCTTCCGCGCCCTCGATCGGATGGACACCTTTTTGCAGCTCGGTCGTGTACATCGTTTCGCCTCTAGCAACTGCGCCTTCGCACTTCAAACGCACGTGACGCCCCGCTAGAGCCGCTCGAATGGCCTATGACACCATCGTCTTCGACCGGTCGCACGGCGTTGCGCGCATCACGCTCAACCGCCCTGACCGCCTGAACAGCTTCACGCGCGCCATGCACGCCGAGCTGCAGGCGGCGCTCGAAGAGGCGAAGGACGCGCGCGTCGTCGTCCTGACCGGAGCGGGCCGCGGTTTCTGCGCCGGCCAGGACCTGAACGACCGGGCGGTCGCGCCGGGCGAGGCGGTCGACCTCGGCGACACGGTCGAGGAAAGCTGGAACCCCTTGATCCGGCGGCTGGCGAACATGCCGCAGCCGGTCATCGCCCGCGTGAATGGAGTCGCCGCGGGCGCCGGCGCCAATATCGCGCTGGCCTGCGACATCGTCGTCGCTGCGAAGTCCGCGAAATTCATCCAGAGCTTCTCGGCCCTGGGCCTGATTCCCGACAGCGGCGGCAGCTGGCATCTGCCGCGCCTCGCCGGCCAAGCGCGCGCACTCGGACTGGCGCTGACCGGCGAGCCGATCTCGGGCGAGCAGGCCGCCGACTGGGGGCTGATCTGGAAAGCGGTCGACGATGAGGCGCTCGACGCCGAGGTCGACTCCATTGCCGCCAAGCTCGCGTCGCTGCCGCCGCTTGGCCTTGCCGCCATCAAGTCCATCATTCGCTCGACCGGCGAGCGGACGCTTGACCAGGAGCTTGACCTGCAGCGGGACGAAATGCGCCGCCTCGGCTTCACCGAGGATTATCGCGAGGGCGTCGCTGCCTTCCTGGAAAAGCGGCCGGCGAAATTCGTGGGACGATGACCATCGAGTCTTACCAAAGGTTAATTGTGCGCCGGTGATGATGCGCCGATAGCCGGTCCCACAGGGGGGCCGAGTCTATGACCAAGGCCGTTGCGGCGCCGACCGGGAAGCGCCTCGAATCGCTCGATTTCATCCGCGGATGCGCGCTCTTCGGCATCCTGCTGATGAACATCGTCGGCATGGGCCTGGGGCCGGCCTACGACAATCCGACGATTGCCGGCGGCGACACCGGCATCAACCTGTGGACCTGGATGTTCTTCAACATCGGCTTCGAGGGCACGCAGCGCGCGCTCTTTTCGATCTTGTTCGGGGCAGGTGTCATCCTGCTCAGCAGCCGAATGGAAAAATCCAGCGGGGCCGAGGCTGCCGATGTCTTTTTCCGCCGCAACTTGCTGTTGATCGCCTTCGGCCTGTTCAACGCCTGGATCCTGCTGTGGACCGGCGACATCCTCTATTATTACGGCATCACGGCCTTATTCCTCTACGCCTTCCGCAAGTTGCCGGGCCGCACGCTCCTCGGAATCGGCATCGGCACCTTGCTGCTCGGCGCGGCCTGGAGCGCGCTCGACAGCCAGCGCCTGATCAACCTGCATGAATCGGCCCGTGCCGCAGAGCAAGTTGCGCCGGCCGCCCGGTCAGCCGAGCAGACGAAAGCTATCGCGACTTGGAAGGAGAAATCGAAGACCGGTCCGACACCGGCCGAATTTGCCGAGATGCGGAAGCAGCATACGGCGTCCTACTGGAGCGCACTAAAGGCGCGCGCGGGGCTGATCAAACATTATCAGTCCTGGTGGCTGTACCGCTACTTCTTCGACATCTTTGGGATGATGATGATCGGCATGGCGCTGTTCAAGCTGGGCGTGCTGACACTCGAAACCCGGACGCGTACCTATCTGGCGATGGCGGCGGGCGGCTATGCCATTGGCCTGACGGGAAATATCATCGAGGCGCGGTGGATCATGGGCCAGGGTTTCACCGCCATTGCCTATGCCCAGGCCAACATCAGCTACGACATCAGCCGACTGGCGATGACGACCGGCCACCTCGGCCTGCTCGGACTATTCTTGAAGTCGGGCATCTTGCCCTGGCTCAGGCAATCCATGGCGGCAGTCGGCCGCATGGCGCTGACCAATTATCTGACCCACTCGGTCGTGGCGCTGATTATCTTCGTGTTCCTGGGCTTTTGGGGCGCGCTGGAGCGGCACCAACTCTACTACATCGTTTTCTCGGTGTGGGCGGTGCAGATCATCCTCAGCCCGATTTGGTTGAAGCATTACCATTTCGGGCCGGTCGAATGGCTGTGGCGCTATTTGACCTATGGCAAGGCGCCACCGTTCCGGAAGGAAGCTGCGATCTCGGGACCTGTGCCGGTTCCCGCCGAATGATCAGGCGATGACAAGCTCGGCGAATTTATTGAGGTCGATATTGCCGCCCGAGACGATGCAGACAATCGGCCCTTCGCCCGCCTGACCAGTCAGCGCCGCTGCCAGGGCCAGCCCGCCCGCACCCTCGGCAATCGTCCGCGTCTTCTCGGCGATCAGCCGCATCGCCCCCCTCGTCTCGTCGAGTGTCACGGTGATCGTCCCGTCGACGATCGGCTGCATGCGCCGCCACATGCGTTCCGTCACGCTCTGTCCGCCTGCGCCATCGACAAAAGAGGCTTGCCAGTTTGGGAATTTGCTTGGGCCACCCTGCGCGAGCGAGAAGGCATAGGGTGCCGCCGTCTCGGGCTCGGCTCCGAGGACCGTGACGTCGGGGTTGAGCGCCTTCACCGCGCTGCCGACGCCGGTGATGAGCCCGCCGCCGCCGATAGCCGCGATGACGGTCCGCACCGCCGGCAACTGCTCGACGATCTCCAGCCCCATCGTCCCGTGGCCGGCGATGAAATGATAATTGTCGAACGGGTGTATGAACGTCCCTTCTAGGCCCTCGAAGGCATGCGCTTCGGCCGCTTGCCAGGCCCGCTCGTAGGATACGGGCACGATGGTGGCGCCCAGCGCCCGCATCCGATCGAGCTTGGTCTGAGGCGCGGTTTCGATTGCCACCACCGAGCAGGGGATGCCCGCCTGCCGAGCAGCATAGGCGACGCCTTGCCCGGCGTTGCCGGCGCTGATCGTCCAGACACCGCGCGCCCGTTCCTCGCCGGACAATGCAGCAACGGCGTTTGTCGCGCCGCGAATCTTGTAAGCGTTGGTCGGCTGGAGGTTCTCCAGTTTGAGGTGGATTTCCGGCGCGCTGCTGCCGAGCTCGAGCCTGACCAAGGGGGTCCGCAGCACAGTGCCGGCGACATTCTGCCGGGCCGCCTCAATGTCGCTGAGCGCAATTGGCCTGACGGGTTCGGGCATGAATTTCTCTCCCTCGGACGACGGGTGCCGCGGCGCCCAATTTCTTCTAGAGGGAGGCCATGAAGACTCAACAGCTCCTCAATTATGCCCGCGACCAGTGGGTGCCCGGCGAAGGTTCCAGCCTCTCCGAAATCGCCAGCGCCATCGACGGTGCGCCTGTCGCCCGCACGGGCTCTGGCGGGCTCGACTTCGGCGCCATGCTGCGCCACGCCCGCGAGGTTGGCGGCCCGGCGCTCAGGAAGCTCACCTTTCACGAGCGGGCGCGGATGATCAAAGGTCTCGGCCTCGCGGTACTGGCGCGCAAGGAAGAGCTGTACGAACTCAATTACCAGACCGGCGCGACACGCAAGGACGGCTGGATCGACATCGAGGGCGGCGCCGGCACGATGCTGTCCTTCTCGTCCAAGGGCCGCCGCGAACTACCAGACGCGCACGTCCTGCTCGATGGACCGGTTGAGCCATTGTCGAAGAGCGGTACCTTCATCGGCCAGCACATCTTCACGCCGCTGCAGGGCGCCGCCGTGCATATCAACGCCTTCAACTTCCCCGTGTGGGGGATGCTGGAGAAACTGGCGCCGACCCTGCTCGCGGGCATGCCGGCGATCGTCAAGCCGGCCAGCGCCACGGCATATCTTTGCGAGGCTGCCTTCCGAGTGATGGTCGACACCGGCCTGCTGCCCAGGGGTGCCGTGCAGCTGGTGGTTGGCGGCGTCGGCGACCTGTTCGACCATCTCGGCGGCCAGGACGTCGTCAGCTTCACCGGCTCCGCTTCGACCGCGCTCAAGCTGCGCACCCACCCGGTGGTGCAGCGCGAGAGCGTCAAGTTCGTGGCCGAGCAGGATAGCTTGAACGCATCGCTGCTCGGGCCTGACGCCGTCCCCGGAACGCCCGAGTTCGACCTGTTCGTGAAAGAGGTAGTGAACGAGATGACGGTCAAGGCGGGACAGAAATGCACCGCCATCCGCCGCGCCATGGCGCCGGCCGAGCATGTTGACGCCGTCGAGGCGGCGATCCGCGATCGCCTCGCTGGAACCAAAGTCGGCGACCCGCGCGACAAGGAGAGCCGCATGGGCGCGCTCGTCTCATTGGGACAGCGCGAGGACGTCCGCGCGCAGATCAGCAAGCTGACCGCTTCAGGGGCACGGATCGTCTCCGGCGATCCCGCGGCGTCGCCGGGTGTTGCCGGCGGCGCTTTCATGGAGCCGATCCTGCTCCGCAGCGACGATCCATGGGCCAACGCCGCCGTCCACGACGTCGAGGCATTTGGGCCGGTATCGACGGTCATGCCCTACCAGGACCTTGCCGATGCCGTCGCGCTTGCCAACCGCGGTATGGGTAGCCTGGCCCTGTCGCTGTTCACCCATTCGCCCGACGCCGCCCGTGAATTCGTACAAGGAGCGGCGGCCTATCATGGGCGCATTCTGGTCCTGAACCGCGACAATTCCGCGGAATCCACGGGGCATGGCTCGCCGCTGCCCGTGCTCGTCCACGGCGGCCCCGGCCGTGCCGGCGGCAGCGAGGAGATGGGTGGGATCCGCGGCGTCAAACATTACATGCAGCGCACCGCGCTTCAGTCGACGCCCACGATGATCGCGGCGATCAGCGAGCAATATATCCCGGGCGGGCCGAAGCACGAGATTGAGGCCCATCCGTTCCGCCGACGGATGAGTGAGCTTTCGATCGGCGATACGCTCAAGACCAAGAGCCGGACGGTAACGCTCGATGACATCGAGCATTTTGCGCATTTCACCGGTGACACTTTCTACGCGCACATGGACGAGGAGGCTGCGAAAGCTTCACCGATCTTCGAAGGCCGCGTCGCCCATGGCTATCTGATCCTGAGCTTCGCCGCTGGCCTGTTCGTCGACCCGGATCCGGGCCCGGTCCTCGCCAATACCGGCCTCGAGAACCTGCGATTCCTGACCCCGCTCTATCCGGGGGATGCGATGCGGGTCGAACTGACGGTCCGCGCCAAGTCGCTGAAAAGCGACGAGACGGGAATCGTCCGGTGGGCGGTCGAGATCTTCAACCAGAAGGACGAATTGGTCGCCACCTACGACCTGCTGACTGAAAACCTTCCCTGAGGCGGAACGCGGCCTTCCCGCCGTTCGTTCTGAAAGGCGAAACAAAGGAGGGCGAATCATGAAAGTCAGCGAAGTCATGACCAGCGACGTGCAGACGGTCACTCCCGATCAGTCGGCGCGCGATGCGGCGAGCTTCATGCTCCGCGCCGAGGCGGGATCGATCCCGGTCACCGAGGGCGACAAGGTGATCGGCATGATCACCGACCGCGATATTGCCGTGCGCGGCGTCGCCGAAGGGCGTGGCCCCGATACGCCGGTACGCGAGCTGATGACTGATCACATCATCTGTGCCCGTGAGAACGACAATGTCCAGGATGTCGCGCGACGGATGAGCGAGCAGCAGGTACGGCGCCTGCCCGTGCTAGATGCCGAAGACCGGCTGTGCGGCATCGTCAGCCTCGGCGACCTCGCGCGCGAAGCCACCGGCGAAGCGCCTCACGACGCGCTTGCAGGCGTCAGCCAGCCGGGCGGACAGCACGAGCAGTAAGGATCGCTCGTAGGCACAAGCCGCGGCTTGCCGAGCACCTTTAGACGCCCTTACCCAGGCCCGCGATCGCCTGGTCGACCAGCTTGGCGTCGGCGCTGGCGTCATGGCGCTCGGCGATCAGCTTTTCGGCGGCAGCGGCGGCAGCGGCGGCGGCTGATGCGCGCAGCTGGTTGATCGCGGCGCGCTCTTCGGCGGCGATCTTCTCCTCGGCCATCCGCGTCCGGCGCTCCACCAGCGCCTTGGCGTCGGCATCGGCCTTGGCGACAATCGCCTCTGCCTCATGCTTGGCGCGTTCGATCATGGCAGCAGCTTCCTTGTCGGCGGCCTTGGCCTTCTTCTGATATTCTTTCTTCAGCGCCTCGGCTTCGCTGCGCAGGGAAGCAGCCTCGTCCAGCCGATTGCGGATCGTCTCGATCTGCTGGTCGAGCGCCTTGGCGACCGCCGCCGGCACCCGTTTCCAGATGAAGATGGCGAACAGGGCGACCATCGCAAGGGCGACCCAGAAAGTCGGGCCCATGAAGCCGAAGACGACCGGCTCGTGTTGCTCGGCCGGTGCGTGCTCCGCGACCTCCGTGGTCGCGGTCGGGTGCGAAGACTCAACCACGAACAGTCTCCAGCTCCAC
>DATFEO010000124.1:0-2651 GCA_035250985.1 Sphingomicrobium sp.
CGCTCGTCCCACTTGGGATGGGCGATACCGATGGCCGCCGCTTCGGCCACGCCCGGGCAACCGACCGCGGCGTTTTCAAGCTCGATGGAGCTGATCCACTCGCCGCCGGACTTGATGACGTCCTTGGAACGGTCGGTGATCTGCATGGTCCCGTCCGGATGCAGCGTGGCAACGTCGCCTGTGTCGAACCATTGCTCCTCGTCGACCGCGTCCTGCGCCTCCTTGAAGTAGCGCTTCACCACCCAGGGACCGCGGGCCAGTAGCCGGCCTGACGTCACGCCGTCGCGCGGCAATTCGTTGCCGTCGTCATCGACCGTCTTCAGCTCGACGCCGAAGATGGAGCGGCCCTGCTTGCAGGTATAGTCCATCTGCTCGGCGTCGCTCATCCCGTTCCAGCCCGCCGGCGGCGCCCCAACCGTGCCGATGGGCGACATTTCGGTCATGCCCCAGGCGTGGCCGACGAGGACGCCCTTGTCGCGAAACCACTGGACCATTGCCCGCGGGGCCGCCGAGCCGCCGATGGTGACGATCTTGAGTGCGCCCAGGTCCTCGCCCGTGCGCTCGATATGCTCGATCATGCCAAGCCAGACGGTCGGTACGCCGGCCGAATGGCTGACCTTTTCGTTTTCGAACAGGTCGCACATTTGCTGCGGCCGGTAGTCGGAGCTCAGCACCAGCTTGCAGCCCACCATCGGCGCCGCCCATGGGATGCCCCAGGCATTGGCGTGGAACATCGGGACGATCGGCAGCACGACCGCCTGCGCCGACAGGTTGAAGCAGTCCGGCGCGACCTCGGCATAGGTATGCAGCATGGTCGATCGATGCTCGTAGATGACGCCCTTTGGATTGCCGGTAGTGCCGCTGGTATAGCAGAGCCCGCAGGCGTCGCGCTCGTCGCCGTCGACCCAGCGATAGTCGCCGTCTTCCGCGCCGATCCAGTCGTCGAAATCATCCTCGAAGCATATGTACTGCTCGATCGTCGTCCACTGCGGCTTCAGTTTTTCGACGATCGGCTTGAAAGCCTTGTCGTAGAGCAGGACACGGTCCTCGGCATGATTGCCGATGTAGGCAAGCTGCTCGTCGAACAGTCGCGGGTTGATGGTGTGCAACACCCCGCCCATGCCGCAGGTGCCGTACCATGACGTCAGGTGACGAATGCTGTTCATCGCCAGGGTGGCGACGCGGTCGCCCGGCTTGATTCCGAAGCGCTCCAAGGCCTGTGCCATTCGCCGGCCGTCGCCCGCGACATTGGCCCAGTTGGTTCGTGTGATCGTGCCGTCGCCCGACGCGCCGACGATCTCGCGGCTGCCATGCTCGCGCTCGGCATGATCAACGAGGCGCATGACGCGTAGCGGCCAGTCCTGCATTGCCCCAAGTCGCACGACGCCCACTCCTATCGACTTATCCACAGTGTGACGTCGGACAGTGGTACAGGCAAGCGGTTCGTTCTTGCGCGCGAACGACCCCTATTTGCGAAAGCGCGACAACCTAGAACGGAAGCTTGAAGCCCGGCGGCAAAGGGAGGCCGGCGCTCATCTTCTGCATCTCGGCCGCCGCCGCCTGGTCGGCCTTGGCGCGCGCATCGTTGAGCGCGGCCGCGACCAAGTCCTCGACCATGCTCTTCTCGGTCGGCTTGAGCAGGCTTTCGTCGATATCGACGGCGATGATGCGTCCTTTCGCGGAAGCACGAATCTTCACCAGCCCGCCGCCACTGGCGCCCTCGACCTCGACCTGGTCGAGATTGTCCTGCGCCTTCTGCAGCTCATTCTGGGCGTTCTGCGCCATCTCCATGATCTTCTCGAGGTCGAAGTCGGGCATGTCAGGCGCCTTTCGAATGGAAGGATTCCAGGGTCGCGTCGGGGAAGGTTTCCATCACCGCGCGGACGTTTGGCTCGTCAAGCACTGCTGCGCGAACCGTCTCCTCGGCAATCTGTTCCTGCTGTTGCAGCGAAGGCTCGCCTCCCTGGTCGGTGAAGCTCACCGTCCAGCGGCTGCCGGTGACGTCTTTCAGAGCCGCGGCGAGGTCGCGGCTCCATTCGGCCCCCAGCGGCCTAAGCGGCTTCAATACGAGCTCCGGCGGCGCGAAGCTGACCAGGCCGACCTGGTCGTGCAGCTCCTGCGCCAGGATGCGCTTGCCCGTGGCCTGCAACCGGTCGACCAGCTCACGGTAGCTGGAGGGCGCTGATGGGCCAGCGGGAGCGCTTGGCGCTGTCGCCGGCGCCGCAGCAGGCGACTCGCTTGCCGAGAGCTTGGCGACCAGCGCCGCCGGATCGGGCAGATCGGCGGCGTGGATCAGGCGTAGCAGCGCCATGGCCGCGGCTTCCGGCGGGTCCGGCGCTTCGGCGACGTCATTCAGCCCTTTGAGCAGCATCTGCCAAAGCCGGTGAATGCCGGCCCAATTGAGCTTGGACGCCCAGCCGGCCGCAGCCTCCCTCTCCTCCTCCGACTGCAGCGCATCGCTGACTGCCCCTGCCTTGGCGCGGGTGACGCCGTGCAGCGATTCCATCAGCCCGCGGATCAGCGAGGTCGGATCGATGCCGAGCGCATGCGCCTCGTCGAGCTGCTCCAGCATCGCCGGGGCATCGCCCGTAAGGATGGATTCCAGCAGGCGACGGATGCGGCCGCGATCGGCCAGCCCAAGCATCGCCCGC
>DATFEO010000147.1:0-2055 GCA_035250985.1 Sphingomicrobium sp.
CAGATCATTTATTCGGACAATCCCCGCGCCCGCCTGATGCAGGACCGGATCGGCTGGGCGGACTCGGTGACAGCCGGCGACACGGTCTATGTTTCCGGGGTCGTCGCGTACGCGCTGCCGGCCGACAAGGGGCTGGAACCCGCCTACACCCGCGCCTTCGATCGCCTGACGAAGGTGCTGGAAAGAGCCGGGGTGAGCTGGGCCGACGTCGTCGAGGTCCGCAGTTTCCACACCGACCCCAATGGCCAGATCGATGCCATGGCGGCCGTCAAGCGCCGTTATCGCGCAGCGCCGGACCCCGCCTGGACCGCGGTCGGCACCTCGGGCCTTCTGGGATCGAGCGGAATTACCGAAATTGCCCTCATCGCGCGAAAGCCCAGCCCGAAATGAGCGTTCGCGTCCTCATTTCCGACAAGATGGACCCCAAGGCCGCGGCCATCTTCCGCGAGCGCGGCATCGAGGTCGACGAGAAGCCCGGCCTGACGCCCGAGGAGCTGCAATCGGTCATCGGCGACTATGACGGCCTTGCGATCCGCTCGGCGACCAAGGTGACGAAGCCGCTGCTGGAGGCTGCCGACAGGCTGAAGGTCGTCGGCCGCGCCGGCATCGGCGTCGACAACGTCGACATTCCCGCCGCCACCGCGCGCGGCGTGGTCGTCATGAACACCCCGTTCGGCAATTCGATCACGACTGCGGAACATGCCGTCGCCCTGATGTTTGCCCTAGCCCGCCAGCTGCCCGAGGCCGACGCCTCGACGCAGGCAGGCCGGTGGGAAAAGAACCGCTTCATGGGGGTCGAGCTGACGGCGAAGACGCTGGGGCTGATCGGCTGCGGCAATATCGGATCAATCGTCGCGTCGCGCGCGCTCGGCCTGAAGATGAAGGTCCTGGCCTATGACCCGTTCCTCACCCCGGAGCGCGCCGTCGAGCTTGGAGTCGAAAAAGTCCATCTGCATGAGCTTCTGACCCGGTCCGACTTCATCACCCTGCATACGCCGCTGACCGACCAGACGCGGGGCATCCTCAGCCGCGAGGCCATGGCGATCACCAAGCCAGGGGTGCGGATCATCAATTGCGCCCGCGGCGGCCTGGTCGACGAAGCGGCACTGAAGGACATGCTCGACAGCGGCCATGTCGCCGGGGCTGCGCTCGACGTGTTCGAGACCGAGCCGGCCACCGCTTCGCCCCTGTTCGGAACGCCGGGCTTCATCTCGACCCCGCACCTTGGCGCATCGACCAGCGAGGCGCAGGTGAATGTCGCGATCCAGGTCGCCGAGCAGATGAGCGATTATCTGCTGCTGGGCGGCGTCACCAATGCCGTCAACATGCCGTCGCTGTCGGCCGAGGAGGCCCCGCGCCTGAAGCCCTATATGGCGCTCGCCGAAAAGCTCGGGAAGCTCATCGGCCAGGTGCTGGGCGAGAATGTCCGCTCGATCTCTGTCGAAGTGGAAGGCGCGGCCGCCGAATTGAACCAGAAGCCGATCACCAGTGCGGTGCTGGCCGGGCTGATGGGAAGCTATTCGGACAGCGTCAACATGGTCAACGCGCCCTTTTTGGCTAAGGAGCGCGGGCTCGACGTACGGGAGATTCGCCACGAGCGAGAAGGCGATTATCACACGTTGGTCAGCATCACGGTCGGCACGCCGCAGGGCGAGCGACGGGTCGCTGGGACCCTGTTCGGCAACAAGGCTCCGCGCCTCGTCGACATTTTCGGTGTTGGCGTCGAGGCCGAGCTGACCGGCGCCATGCTGTACATCGTCAACAGTGACGAGCCGGGCTTTATTGGCAGGCTCGGGACCGCCCTTGGTGAAGCCGGCGTCAATATCGCGACCTTCAACCTCGGCCGGCGGGCCGCCGGCGGCGAGGCGGTCGCGCTGATTGCCGTCGACGGCGAGGTAGCCACCGAACTTACGGACCAATTGTCCTCCCTGCCCGGTGTCCGCGAGGTCGTGCCGCTGCATTTCTGAAAAATGTTAGCCCAGGCTGCCAGGCGGCGGCCCAAGCGTTGCGCTCCCGAACAGCATTTTGGGAGGTTCGCATGAAGAAGGGCACGAA
>DATFEO010000153.1:0-8295 GCA_035250985.1 Sphingomicrobium sp.
CACTTTCACCTCCATCTTCGTCGAAGGGCTGAACGTCCCGCCCGGCGAGGTCGTCTGGACGAAGGGTAATCTCGCCGGAATCGAGCTGCTCGAGGACCTGAGCTGGACGTCGATCATCCCCTGGATTCGCGAGGTCGCCCGCCAACCCGCGGGTTAGAAGCGGCGCAACATCTCCAACTCCCTTGCGTTTCGGCAGCGGAAGGGAAACGGACATGCCATATGTGGACGAGCGCAGCCGGACGATGAAGTTCGCGCTGATCCTGCTGACGATCCTGGTGGTCGGCGGCGCGATTTACTGGGCGATGGCGTCGTCGTCCTAGGCCTGGAGGCTGACGAAGCTGTCGAGCACACGCTTGCGCCCGGCGTGCTCGAAGTCGATCTCGAGCTTGTTGCCTTCGATGGCCGCGATCGTGCCGTAGCCGAACTTGGAGTGGAACACCCGCTGGCCGAGCGCGAGGTCGTCGCGGCCCTTGTTGCCGAGCGAGACGGCACTGGCCTTGGCTTCGATGATTCTCTGCGGCTGGGCATTGAAGCGGCCGCCGGCTGAAGCGCGCTGCCAACCCGGCCCACGCGTCGACGCCCGCATCGACTGCGCGGGCCCCAAATGCGCGAACGGGTCGGCTCGCTCCGACCATTGCGCGCGCCAAAGGCTCTCGCCGCCGGTCATGGTCGTCTCTTCCTCAATATTCTCGCGCGGCAACTCGGCGACGAACCGGCTGGGGATCGAGCTGGTCCATTGCCCGAAGATTCGGCGGTTGGCGGCGTGGAGGACGGTCACCTTCTGCCGCGCTCGGGTGAGCGCGACATAGGCGAGGCGCCGCTCTTCCTCGAGCGAAGCCAGGCCGCCCTCGTCAAGCGAGCGCTGGGAGGGGAACACGCCTTCCTCCCAACCCGGCAGCCAGACATGCTCGAACTCCAGCCCTTTAGCGGCGTGAATGGTCATGATGGTGACCTTGTGACCGGCATTGACGCTGTCGTTGTCCATGACCAGCGACACATGCTCGAGAAAGGCGGAGAGGCTCTCATATTCCTCCATCGCCCTGGCTAATTCGGCGAGGTTTTCGAGCCGGCCGGCAGCCTCGGCGCTGCGCTCCGCCTGCAGCATCGCCGTGTAACCGCTTTCGTCGAGCATGATTCGGGCGAGCTCGGGGTGCGAAATCTCCGCCGCCATTTGCCGCCAGCGGGCGAGATCGCCGACAAAGCGGCCGAGCGACCGGCGCGCCTGCGGCGTCAACTCGTCGCAGTCGAGCATCTGGGCGGCGCCGAGCAGTAAGGGCTGCTGGCTCGCGCGCGCGAAGCGATGAATGGTAGCGACGGCCTTGTCGCCGAGCCCGCGCTTGGGTTGGTTGACGACGCGTTCGAAGGCGAGATCATCGGCCGGCGATTGGATCAGGCGCAGGTAGGCCAGGGCGTCGCGGATCTCGGCGCGCTCGTAGAAGCGATAACCCCCGACGATCTGGTAAGCGAGGCCGATGGCGATGAATCGCTCCTCGAACTCGCGGGTCTGGAACTGGGCGCGGACGAGGATGGCGGTGTCATCCAGCGATATCCCGCGGGCCTCCAGGCGCTCGATCTCTTCGCCAACGCGGCGGGCCTCTTCCGGGCCGTCCCAGACGCCGATGACGCGAACCTTGTCGCCCTCGTTACGCTCGGTCCACAACGTCTTGCCGAGACGGCCCGCATTATGGGCGATGAGACCCGTGGCGGCGGCGAGGATGTGCGGAGTGGAGCGGTAATTCTGCTCCAGGCGGATGACGGTCGCGCCCGGGAAGTCCTTCTCGAAGCGCAGGATGTTGGCGACCTCGGCGCCCCGCCAGGAATAGATCGACTGATCGTCGTCGCCGACGCAGCAAAGGTTGCGCCTGGGCTCGGCAAGCAGCTTCAGCCAATCATACTGGGCGGCGTTGGTATCCTGATATTCGTCGACCAATACGTAGCGGAAGCGCTCGCGGTATTGCTCGAGCACGTCCGGGTGTCTGCGAAAAACGACGAGCATGTGGAGCAGGAGGTCACCGAAGTCGCAGGCGTTGAGGGTCCGCAGTCGCTCCTGGTACTGGAGGTAAAGCTCCTGGCCGCGACCGTTGGCGAAAGCCTCGCTCTCCGCCACGTCGATGTCGGCCGGGGTCCAGCCTCGGTTCTTCCAGCGGTCGATGAGCCCCGCGAACTGGCGCGCCGGCCAGCGCTTTTCGTCGAGGTTCGCCGCGGTAATCAGCTGCTTGATCAGCCGGATCTGGTCGTCTTGGTCGATGATCGTGAAGTTGGACTGCAATCCAACCAGCTCGGCATGGCTGCGCAGCATCTTGGCGCCGGTGGCGTGAAAAGTGCCGAGCCACGGCATGCCCTCAATGGCGCCGCCGGAGATGGCGGATACGCGCTCCTTCATTTCTCGCGCAGCCTTGTTGGTGAAGGTGACCGCCAGGATCTGGCTCGGCCAGGCCTTGCGGGTGGCGATCAGGTGGGCGAGCCGCGCCGTCAGTGCCGCCGTCTTGCCGGTACCGGCGCCGGCAAGAACCAGCACCGGACCCTCGATGGTCATCACCGCCTCGCGCTGCGGCGGGTTCAGGCCCGCGAGATAAGCGGGTTCGGACGCTGGAGCGGCGGATTCGGACACACGAGCGAGGTAGGCGGCAGGGAACGAAACGGCAACCGCGTGAAGTCTTCACGACGGCTTGTGCCAGGCCCCGAAACGGCTATTCGGCGCTGCGACTCGCCATCATGGGCGGAATCCCGGCTCGCGAATCGCGACTTATGCGCGATATCCCCGTTATCCACAGGCTTGGACGCGCATTTTCTGCTTGGCGCGACTCGGAATCCTTGTGCACGTTGAATTCGTGATCGGGACGGAAGTCCCCGCCTCCCCAGAAGGCCGGCAACGGCAAGACGGTGCGGCGAGTGACGGAAGGACCGATCTCCGCCGGCAGGCGATGGAATGAGGTTTGAAGCTGAACTGTCCTTCGGGGCGATGACGCGGCGAACGGATTTTCGGACCAGTCGGCAAGAGGCGCCGGAAGAGCTGGTGCTCGCTTTTACGAAGGCGGTTTCCCCCCCAGGGAGACAGGCCGCGTGAAAGGGACCCAGCCCAAGAAGGGCCGCGGAACATCAAGGTCGCTGAAGCCTTCGGGCCAAAGCGGAGGGGAATTGGGGGGCGAGGCTCTCTCGGGAGCTGAACCGAACAAGGAACCGGGTCTTCGGACCGCCGTGATGGAAAGCGACGCCTGAGCTGGTGCGCCAGGATCGAGGACGGGTTGATGGACCTTCGGGTCGTTTAACCAGGTCGCGAACACCGGCAGATCCTTCGCTCGGCGCAGTGGGGCCTGGCAGCAATGCCGGGCCCCATTTCTGTTTGGGCCTCGGCCGCCCGCGCACTTCACTAACCTAGGCTAAGCGGCCCTCTCGGCATGGCGCGCGGACGCAACACGTGGCCGCGCCGTAATCCGCCGCATGAAGGTCGATGGAGAACAAGTCGAGTTTTCGCGTTTAGGGTTCAGAGCGGGCACGAAGGAGAGTTCAACGTGCTTTCGTTCCTCGCCGCAGTCTTTGCAGCGTCTGCCCAGATAGCCACCCAAGAGCCCGTCCTCGAACCCGCGATGCCGTGGTGGGAACGGATCACCGTCACCTTCGACGACAAGGGGATGCAGCAGTCCTGCAAGTTTCAATCGAGCCTGTCGCCGAGCGGCGCCGAAGCCTGCGATGACGAAACGGCCGCCGGCTTTAAGTCACGCAGCGGCGCAAGCCAGACCGGCGTCTATTCGAAGCTCACCTTCGAGCGCCGATTCAGCCCGGTGACGCCGGATTCCGGACGGCTGCAGCCGGGCGACCAACTGCTCGGCCGGCAGGTCATGTACCTAACCATCAATCCGGAAGGTTCGATCGACTCGTGCAAGGTCGTGTCGACATCCGGCGACCTGCGGTCCAATTACGATTGTGAGGAAGTGAAGTCCGAGCAGTTCCGGGCGCAGGCAAGCGCCTCCTCCGCGCCGCCTCGCCAGGCTTTCATGACCATCCTCGCCTACGGACATATGGAGCAGATCGCCTGAGCCGCTAGGCCGCCGCCATTCCTCGAACGGAACACGCCTTCGCGATCGCCGCGACATGGCGGATGTCGGTGCCGCAGCAGCCGCCAAGGACCGTCAGTTGCGGCAGCTTGTCCTGCAGTCGGCGATAGAGTCCTGCCAATTCGTCCGGGTCGCCGTCGTCGAGCGTCGTCATCACATCCAGCTCGGCATGGCTGCAGCGCGAGGCATTGGCGCGCATCCCGCGAATCCGACCAGTCCATCCGCCGCCCTCCAGCAAGACGTTCGAGAAATGCGTCGGATGGGCGCAATTGACCATGAAATAGGCCGGGTAGCCCGCAGTCGCGTCGTCGACTTCGGCAATGGCGTCGCCCAGCCTGTCACCGGTCGGCAGGTGACCGTCGGTTTCGACCGTGAAGCTGATCGCGACCGGCAACTCCGCGCGCTCAGCGGCGCGGGCAATGCCGATCGCTTCGTTGACGTTGGTCATGGTGATTGCCGAGAGCATGTCGGCGCCGGCGTCGGCGAGGACCGCTGCCTGGCGGCCGTGATATTCGGCGGCCTCGGCATAGCTCATGATCTTGCCGGGGTCGTAGCCGTCGCCTCGCGGCCCGATGCAACCGCTGATCACGACCGGAAGAGAGTCCGACTCATATTCGGCGCGGAGGTCCAGCAGGAGGGACACTGCGTCACGGTTCAGCCGTTCCATCTCACCGAGCGACAGGCCGAGCGGTTCCGCCCAGTCGCTGCTTGCCCGCCAGGTTGCGGTCTCCAGCAGGCAACCGGTGCCGGACCGGCGGGCGAGATCGAGGAAGTCCGAGAAATAGCGTTCCAGCGCGTCGCACCCCTCCGCCGTCCGAAGCAGCATAAGCGAGGAGAAGCAGGGCAGGTCCAAACCCTTGTTGAAGATCATGTCGGACTCCAGGCCGGCGTCGGTCAGGAATAGCCGCCCGAGTTGCGGAAGGCTGGCGCTCATTTCGATGGTCCTTCGTTCTGCGATTTGAGGAAAGCGGCGATGCTTGCGGCAACGGCCTCCGGCCGCTCCCAGTTTGGGCTGTGGCCAAGTTCCGGGAAGACATGCGCTTTTGCGTTCGGGAACGCCTTCAGAAGCGCGGCGTGATGCTCAGGCGGGAACAATGGGTCCTTGCCGCCGGACAGGATCAACACCGGCACTTCGACGTCACCGGCGTGCCGCGCCACCGGAAACCGCAGCAGCTCCCGCATCACCGAGCGCCAAACGTGCGGCTGGATGACCAAAATCTCTTCCATCACCGCCTCGGCGAACTCGGGGTCGACCGACGTCGGCTGGTTCGACGGATGCCATTCCCTCATGAATTCGGAATTTCGGTCCAGCGGGAACTTCAACGCGGCCACCTGGTCGTACAGCCACGCTCCCGGCTGTACCGGTGCGAGTGCGGTCGAGCCGACGAGGATGATCGATGACACGCGGTCCGGATATTCCGCGGCCATAGTCATGGCGACCATCGACCCCAGCGAGTGACCGGCAACAGCTGCGCGCTCGACGCCGAGCGCGTCCATCAACAGCCTGGCGTCGTAGGCGAACTGCGACGGGCCGTAGCAGCATTCGGGTGCGTCGGCGGCGCCGTGCCCGCGCTGGTCAGGGATCAGCAGTCGATATCCCGGCAGGTGCGGCACGAGCACAGACCAGCTTCGACTGGTGTCCGTGTAGCCGTGCAGGAGCAGCAGCGGTTCGCCCTTCGGATCGCCGAGCTCGACATAGGCAAGGCGAATGCCGTTCGCGAGCCTGACTTCTTTCTTGGCGCTGACCCAGGACGACTGGTCGACGGTGGCGGCGGTCGCTGGCGCGCTCATGGAAGCGCAGGCAAGCAGCAGCAAGCCAAGCGCGAGCTGGATGCGAGACATGATTTGACCCTTCGGTTGGACTAAGAGGTTTCAGGCTATCAGCCGGCCTGCGAGCAACGGCCCGAGTTTCTTAGAGCTGCCCTGATAGAATCCGACCTCGGCCGCGAAGTCCTTCGGATTGTGGAAGGTCCCGAAGACCATGTCCCAGAAGGGCAGGTCGGAATAGTTGCGGGCGTGGACTCCGCGCTCGTGGTGGCACGAATGGCTCTCCGGCCGCTGGATGACATAGCCGAGCCATCGCGGTGTCTTGATGTTCGTGTGCTGGAACAGGCCGAAGAAGGTCGCCGTCAGGTTGATGACGATCGCCGCCTCCGCGCTCACCCCGAAGCCGAGCACCAGCGCCAGGCTGCCGACCAGCGCCCATCCGACGACGTCGAACGGATGGAAATAGAGCGCCCCCCAGATGTCCACGCGCTCGGCGCTGTGGTGCATCTGGTGGAACCAGCGCCACAGGAATGGCGTGTTGTGCATCGTCCGGTGCCAGGCATAGACTCCAAGCTCCAGCGCCAGGAAGCCGCCGGCAATTTGCGCCCACAGCGGCAGGCTGTCGGCTGCGAACAGGCGGTGCTCGCCGAGCCATGCATCCCAGAACAAGGGCGCATAGGTCGAGATGGCGAGGTAGAGCAGCAGGAAGGCAACGCCCTTCAGCCGCCAGTTGGTAACCGCCGGAAAGTTGTGCCCGCGAGCGACCAGCTCGAGCAGGGCAAAGCCCGCGAACAGGCCGATCGCGACATAATGGTACAAACCGATCATTCGAATCCCCCGAAAAACTTGCGTCTTGTGACAGGGGGCCTCAACTATGGCCGGGCGCGTTTTCCCTCTAGCAGCTTTGCGGTGCTTTTTCTTGGGGCCTGAAAAACGCCTGTGTTCATGGTAGTTTAGCGGCAATCATCGAGCGGAGTCGGGGCTATGGTCGAACGGCTGGTCGAGAAAACTGGACCTGCGGTACAGCTGGAGGGCGGTGCCCAGACCAAAGGCGAGCGGACCCGCGAGCGGATCATGGACATCGCCTACGAAAGCATCGTCCAGAAGGGGTTCGCCGCCACCTCGATCGAGGAGCTGGTCGAGGCCGCGGGCATCACCAAGAGCGGTTTCTTCTACCACTTCAAGGACAAGAACGACCTGGCGCGGCAGCTGTTCGACCGCTTCCTCAACGAGGATGAGCAGATCATCGAAACGCTGGAGGCCCGCGCTCGCGAGCTCAGCGACGACCCGCTTCAGGGGTTCCTCATCTTCCTCAACATCTATGCGCAGATGATGGACGACATGGAAACGCTGCACCCGGGCTGCATGGTCGCCTCCGTCACCTACCAGGACCGGATGTTCGACGCCGAGGTCAAGCAGATGAACGTCGACTATCTGTTGCGCATGCGCGAGCGCTTCGCGCGCTGGCTGGCCGAGATCGCCGCGACCAACCCGCCGAAGCTGGAGGTTTCCATCGCCGACCTCGCCGACAACCTGACCGGCATCGTCGAAGGCGCGATCATCCTGTCGAAAGCGCTCGATGACGAAGGGCTGATGGGCCGCCAGACCCGCCTCTACCGCAACCACATCAAGCTGCTGTTCGGCGGTTGAAAACGGACCTGCGGGCAGCACGAAGCCGCCCGCCGATCCGCTGCGTCAGAGCGCCGCTTCCAGCACCATGTTGAACGGATTCTCGGACGCTCGGCGGACCTTCGTCAGCCCACCCTCATTGAGAACCGCGGTCAGCCTCTTCTGACCGGCCTGCGCGCCAAGTGCGGCACCCACCTCCTGGCCCAGCGAGGCCGGCACGCAGAAGTTGGTCGACGCGGCGTAGAAGATACGGCCGACGGGGTGGAGATTGTCCTCCAGCCGGTCGCCGGCCATCGGTTCGACGAGCATGACCTTGCCGTCGGCTTTGAGCGACCGGGCGATGTGCCGGGCGGCACCGACCGGGTCGCCCATGTCGTGGAGCGCGTCGAACAGGCAGACGAGGTCAAAATCCTTGCCCGCATAATCCTGCGCCCGTGCCACCTCGAAGCGAACGTTCGGCAAATGTCCCGCTTTCTTCCGCGCCTCGTCGATCGAGGCGTCGTGGAAATCGATGCCGACGAACTCGGAGTTCGGGAAGGCCTCGGCCATGATCACGGTCGACGAGCCATGGCCGCAGCCCACGTCGGCGACGCGCGCGCCACGCTTCAGCTTCTCGACGACGCCGTCGAGCGCCGGGAGCCAGGTTGAGAGCAGGTTCGCCTTGTACCCCGGACGGAAGAAGCGGTCCGTGCCGCAAAACAGGCAGTTGCAGTGCTCGCTCCAGCAGACGCCCTGGCCGCTGCGAAAGGCTTCGACCAGCTTCGGCTGGCCGGCATAGACCGCCAGCAGGGCCTGGAAGCCGCCGGCCATGTTGGTCGGGCTGTCGGCGTCCGCGAGCACGGCG
>DATFEO010000157.1:0-24611 GCA_035250985.1 Sphingomicrobium sp.
CACGGCTCAACGAGTGAGGCGGCGGCGCGAGGCGCCGGCCTCGAGGTCGCACCGATCGAACATGCCGTCACCGGCGCCGACCTCGTTATGATGCTGGCTCCCGACGAAATGCTGGGCGGCATCTATGGTGAGATCAAACCATACCTGCGGGCACACGCCGCCCTGGGCTTCAGCCATGGCCTTGCCGTGCATTTTGGCTTGATCGAGCCCCGCCCTGATCTGGACGTTTTCCTGGTCGCGCCTAAGGGCCCCGGCACCGCGCTGCGCTCACTCTACGTCGAGGGCAAGGGCATGGTCGCGCTCTGGGCGGTCGCGCAGGATGTCACCGGTGAGGCGCACGCCCTCGCCCTTGCATATGGCCGTGCGATCGGCTGCGGCCGCGCCGGCCTGATGGCCTCCAGCTTCGGCGAGGAATGCGAGGCCGATTTATTCAATGAAGGCGCGGTCGTCTGGGGGGCAGTCCCGGAGGTTCTGATCGCCGGCTTCGACACCTTGGTCGAGGCTGGGGTCGCTCCGGAGATCGCCTACATGGAATGCGTCGGCGAGCTGAAGCTGATCGCCGAGCTGATCGAGGCGCGCGGGATTGCCGGCATGCGCGAGGCAATCAGCAACACGGCCGAGCTCGGCGCCGTCCTCGGTGGCCCGCGCGTGGTCGACGATCACGTCCGGACAAGGATGCGCGAAGTGCTGGAAGAAGTGCGCAGCGGGCGATTTGCGCGAGCGCTCAGCGATGAAGCGGCGGAGGATTATCCGCTGCTCAAACAGGCGCGCGCGCGGGCGCGGGCGCTCGCGGTCGAAAAGGCGCGCGAAAAGCTGGCCTAGCCGATGACCTCGTGCGGCGCATCGGGCCGTTCACCGACGCTGGCCCGTTCGAGGTAGACACGCTGCATCTTGCGATGAGCATCGGCGGCCTGCGGATCGGTGGCTTCGGCGGCGAGCTTCTCTTCCTCGGCGGCGCGCCGGGCGAAATAGATGCGATCTTGCTCACTCATGACTAGCCCTCCCCACAGAGGTGCAAGCAGCGCCGTATAACAGGCCGGGGCCCTGCTGTCGAAGCGTACCGGACCCGAAATTAACTCAGATTAGCGCACTTGTCCCGGCATTGGACCAACGGGGCTATTCTAGCGCCGCCCGAAGAGCTTCTCGATATCGCCATGGGCGAGCTTCACCCAGGTCGGGCGGCCATGGTTGCACTGGCCGCTATGAGGTGTGACTTCCATCTCGCGCAGCAATGCATTCATCTCGGCCACTGACAGGATCCGCCCGGCCCTTACCGAGCCATGGCAGGCGATGGTCGCGGCGACATGGTCGAGGCGATCGCGAAGGCTGAGCGCGGTGCCAAGCTCGGCCAGCTCGGCGGCAAGGTCGGTGAGCAGGGCGCGAACGTCGGTCTTCCCAAGCGGCGCGGGGGTCGCCCGAACCAGCATCGCCGCCGGTCCGAAGCGCTCCATCTCGAGGCCGAGTTCGCCCAGCTCGCCGCTCGCCGCCTCCAACCGGTCGCAGTCGGGTTCGTCCAGCTCGACGACCTCGGGAATCAGCAGCGCCTGGCGGGCGACGGCGCCGTCGCTGTTCGCCCTTCGCATGCGCTCGAGCACGAGACGCTCGTGGGCCGCATGCTGGTCGACGATCACCAACCCGTCCTCGGCCTCGGCGACGATATAGGTCGCCGCGACCTGCCCGCGCGCCACCCCGAGAGGATAGGACGGAACCGGCGCTGAAGCGGGCTCTGCGCGCGCGGCCGGGGCGAAATCTGTCACCCTTTCCGTCACTCCCGCGAAAACGGGAGCCCCGCTGTCTTGAACGGCGGCGAAAAAGGAAGAAGCGGGAACCCCACTTTCGCGGGGATGACCGGCCGAAGGGGCCACCGGCTCCACCTGCCAGGCTGCTGTTGCCGCAAATTGCTCACGCGCGGCGCTGCGGTGACCGGCCTCGTCGAGCGCCGCACGCAATCCGCCGACGATCAGTCCGCGGACGGCGGCGGGATCGCGGAAGCGAACCTCGGTCTTGGCCGGGTGGACGTTGATGTCGACCTCTTCGCCCGGCACCTCGACAAACAAGGCGGCCACCGGATGGCGGTCCCGTGCCAGGAGGTCCCGATAGGCTGCGCGCAGGGCCCCGACCAGCAGCCGGTCCTTCACCGGGCGATTGTTGACGAACAGATATTGCTGGTCCGCCATTCCGCGGTTGAAGGTCGGCAGGCTGGTGACCCCGGCCAGGCGAAGCCCGTCGCGGACACAGTCGATGCCGAGGCCGTGGCGGTCCAGCTCGCGGTCGAGCAGCGCCGCCACCCGCGCCGGCGTGTCCTGCGGCTGCACCGCGAGCACCGTGCGCCCGTCATGTTCGAGCCTAAATCCGACATCGCTGCGCGCCATCGCCAGCCGCCGCACGGCATCCAGACAGGCAGCATATTCCGCACGCGGGGAGCGCAGGAACTTGCGCCGCGCCGGCACCTTGTCGAACAGCCCTTCGACCCGGACTCGCGTTCCCGGCGGCAGCGAGGCGGGCCCCTCGCCCTCCGGCTCGCCATGGTCGACCGTCAGCCGCCAGCCGTCCTCTCCCCTCACCCGGCTCTCGAGCGTAAGCCGGGCAACGCTGGCGATCGACGGCAGCGCCTCGCCGCGAAAGCCGAAGCTCGATACCGCCTCGATTCGGTCGTCGGGCAGCTTGGAAGTGGCGTGGCGCTCCAGTGCCAGGCGCATGTCGGCGAGGCTCATGCCGCTGCCGTCGTCGGTCACTTCGATGAGGTCGAGGCCGCCCGCCGAAAGTTTGACGGCGACCGCCGAAGCCCCCGCGTCGAGCGCGTTTTCGACGAGTTCCTTGACTGCGCTCGCCGGCCGCTCGACCACCTCGCCGGCGGCGATCCGGTTGACCAGTTCTGACGGGAGCCTTCTTATTGACATGTTAACCTTCGTAGCCCAATCCGAGCAGGCCTGCGAAGCACTGAATTCGGCGGCGGATTCATCAGGCTTTCACAAGGGTTTGGGTAAAGTATCGTGAATCGGGGCAGCCGGGGGTGGCGGCTCTATTTCCGACAGGGAAGCGAGAGACGGGAAGACATGTTCTGGAACCGCTGGTTCAAGTGGATGAGCCATGACATGGCCATCGATCTGGGTACCGCAAATACGCTCGTTTACGTGCGCGGACGGGGCATTGTCCTCAACGAACCGTCGGTCGTCGCCATCGAGACCATCAACGGCGTCAAGAAGGTGAAGGCCGTCGGCGACGACGCCAAGCTGATGATGGGCAAGACGCCGGACCAGATCGAGGCGATACGCCCGCTTCGCGACGGGGTTATTGCCGACATCGACGTCGCCGAGCAGATGATCAAGCACTTCATCCACAAGGTGCACGGTGGCAAGATGCGCGCCTGGCGCTTCCCGGAGATCGTCATTTGTGTCCCTTCCGGATCGACTTCGGTCGAGCGCCGCGCGATCCGCGACGCGGCATCCAATGCCGGCGCCTCCGCAGTCTATCTGATCGAAGAGCCGATGGCTGCGGCGATCGGTGCCGACATGCCGGTCACGGAGCCGATCGGGTCGATGGTCGTCGACATCGGCGGCGGCACAACCGAGGTCGCGGTGCTGTCGCTCCGTGGTCTCGCCTATACAACCTCGGTGCGTGTTGGCGGCGACAAGATGGACGAAGCCATCTCTTCCTATGTGCGCCGGAACCACAATCTGCTGATCGGCGAAGCCACCGCCGAGCGCATCAAGCAGGAGGTCGGAATCGCCAAGCCGCCGGTCGACGGCATCGGCAAGACCGTTCACATCAAGGGCCGCGACCTGGTCAACGGCGTGCCGAAGGAAATCTCGATCAACCAGGGGCAGATCGCCGAGGCTCTGTCCGAGCCCGTCGGAACCATCGTCGAAGGCGTCCGCATCGCGCTCGAGAATACAGCGCCCGAGCTCGCCGCCGACATCTGCGACCAGGGTATCGTTCTCACTGGAGGCGGCGCGCTGCTGCAGGGCCTCGATGAAGTGCTGCGTGACGAGACCGGCCTGCCGGTCACGGTCGCCGAGGATCCGCTGACTTGCGTCGCCCTCGGCACCGGCCGGGCGCTCGAGGAAGAGCAGTTCCGCGGCGTCCTCCAGACTGCCTGAGGCCCTGAGCGGTGGCCGCGCCGGCGGGTCCCCGCCCCGGCTGGTCCAGGCGGGCGCAATATAGCCTCTTCTTCGGCTTCCTGGCGGCCGTTGCCGGACTCGTGGTCGGCCTTATCATGCTGGTCCTGTCGCTGGTCGCGCCGGCGAGCTATGCATCGGTGCGCGGCGCCGCGCTCGACGCCACGTCGCCGATTACCGGCGCGCTTGCGGAAGTGAGCGCAACCGTCAGCGGCCTCGTCAGCGGCGCCGGCAATTATTGGGATGCTGCCAACCAGAATGCCAAGCTCAAGCGCGAGCGCGCCGAGCTCAGGCGCCAGCTGGTCCGCGCCCAGGCCGTTGCACAGGAGAATCGGCAGCTCAAGGCCGCCCTCAACCTGCGGGAGCACAACCGCGCCGCCGTCGCGGCCGGCCGCATCGTTGGTTCCAGCTTCCAGAGTCCCAGGCGCTTCGCGGTACTGTCGGTCGGGCGCAATGACGGCGTTGCAATCGGCATGCCGGTCAGGACCGCCGACGGCCTCGTCGGCCGGGTGATCGACGCCGGGACGATCGCCAGCCGCGTTCTGCTCGTTTCCGACCGCGCCAACATCGTCCCCGCCCGGATCCTGCGCGGCGGCACACCGGTCATTTCCACGGGCCGCGGCGACGGGACGGTCGACATTCGCCCGCTCGAGGTCGGCCGCAACCCCTTCAAGCGCGGGGACATCATCGTCACCTCCGGCACGGGCGGGCTCTACCCGCCGCTGGTCCCGATCGCGCGCGTCATCCGCCTTGACGACGACGGCGCGCTCGGCCTGCCCGTCGCCGACCCCAGCCAGGCCAGTTTTGCCCTCGTCGAGCATCCGTTCGAGCCCGAGGCCTTGGCGGCCGCCGGCCAGCAGGGCGAGCGCTGATGGTACGCTCGGCGCTACAGACCCGCGGCCGCCTCAACCGCGGTCCGCGCAAGGGCGTGACGCTCATCCCGGCGGCCAGCGTCATTGCCGCCTCGGCGCTCGCGGTCCTGCCGATCGTCGCGCACCGCGGCGGTTTCCCGGATTTCGGATTCCTGATGCTGATCGCATGGCGCTTGCTGCGCGCTGATGCCTGGCCAGCCTGGTGGGCAGCGCCCCTGGGGTTTCTCAATGACCTCTTCACCGGCATGCCGGTCGGCCTGTCCGTGACGCTGTGGACCGCGGTCATGCTGGTGATGGACCTGGTCGATCGCCGCACGCAGTGGCGCGACTATTGGATCGAATGGGCGCTGGCCAGCGCACTTATCCTCGCTGCCGAGGCTGCGGAGTGGAAGGTCGCCGCCTGGATGGGCGCGCCGGTACCTTTTTCGCAGGTCCTGCCCGCGGTGCTGATCTCCATCCTTGCCTTCCCGATCTTTGCGATGTTGGCGTCCCGGCTCGATCGCTGGAGGCTCGGCCAATGAGGTTCACGGCCGCCCACCAGTCGCTGGCCTTTTCGCGGCGGATGCTGCTGGTCGGTGGCGCCCAGCTTGCCTTTGGCGGCCTCCTGATCGGGAGGCTCGGCTATCTGTCGGTCAGCCAGAACGAATATTACCGGCTGCAGGCCGAGGACAATCGCGTCCAGCTCATCATCGTGCCCCCGCGGCGCGGCTGGATCATCGACCGCAACAAGCATCCGATCGCCATCAACCGTTCGGACTTCCGCATCGATTTGATCCCGGAGCAGGTCGAGGACCCGAAGCAGACTTTGCGCATCCTTGCCCAGCTGCTCGACCTTGGCGCCGAGGAGGTGGACCGAATCATCGAGGAGATGAAAGCAGCGCGCGGCTACAAGCCGGTGCAGGTTGCCGAGAATGTCCCTTACGAACGCTATGCCGCCGTCACCGTCCGGCTTCCGGAGCTCCCGGGCGTGCAGCCGATGCGCGGCTTCTCGCGCTTCTATCCCGCCGGCCCCGCCGTCGGCCATCTCGTCGGCTATGTCGGTGCCGCGTCCGCCGCCGAATATGAAAAAGAGAAAAACCCGCTGCTGATCACGCCCGGGTTCAAGATTGGCAAGGAGGGGCTGGAGGAGACGCTCGAACGGAAATTGCGCGGCGTCCCCGGAGGCCAGCGCGTCGAACTGACCGCGCGGGGCAAGCTGGTGCGCGAGCTCGAGCCCAAGCCGGACAGGAGCGGCCAAACGGTCCAGCTGGCGATCGACGCCGAGCTGCAGGAGTTTGCAGCCCGCCGGCTGGGCGAAGAATCCGGCTCGTGCGTTATCCTTGACTGCCTGACCGGCGACGTCCTCGCCATGGTGTCGATGCCAGCCTACGATCCCAACAGCTTTTCCGACGGCATCGGTCGAACGGAGTGGCGCATGCTGTCCGAGGATCCGCGCAAGCCGCTGCTCAACAAGGTATTGAACTCGCTCTATCCGCCCGGATCGACGATCAAGCCGATGGGCGCGATGGCGCTGCAATTGCATGGCGTCGATCCCAGCGACCGCATCCATTGCCCGGGCGGTTACCGGCTCGGCAACCGCTTCTTCCGATGCCTTGGCCGCCATGGCACGGTCGACATGCACCGCGCGATCGCAAAGAGCTGCAACACCTATTTCTACGCCATGGGCCACCGGGTCGGCTACGACAACATCGCGCCCATGGCCCGCAAGCTCGGGCTTGGACAAACGTTCGACCTGCCGGTGGTCAGCCAGAGCTACGGCACCGTCCCGGACAGCGCCTGGAAGGCGCGGCGCTACAAGGATAGCCCTCGCCTGATCGAACGCCCCGACTGGACCGCGTCGGACACGCTCAACGCCTCGATTGGGCAGGGCTGGTTGATCGTCAATCCGCTGCAGCTTGCGGTCATGGCCGGCCGCATCGCCTCCGGCCGCAACATCCAGCCGCGGCTGCTTGGTGTCCATGACGAGCCGGCGCCGCTCCTCGGACTCGACCCGAAGCACCTGGAAACGGTGCGCAGCGGCATGTGGGAAGTGGTCAATGGCGATGGAACGGCCGGCGCCAGCCGGCTGCCGCTGCCGGGGATCGAGCTGTGCGGCAAGACCGGCACGGCGCAGGTGCGGCGGATTGCCGCTGGCCAGCGCGGCCAAGGGGGCGACTGGCGCTATCGCGACCACGGGCTATTCGTCTTTTTCGCGCCTTTCCAGAACCCCCGCTACGCCGGTGCGGTCGTCATCGAGCATGGCATGGGCGGCGCCCGGGCTGCGGCGCCGGTCGCCAAGGACGTCATCACGTTCCTGTACGACCGCGACAAGGCGATGGCCTCGCTCGGCGCGCTGGAGCAGCAGTGGGGCGGAACGCTCGCCGAGCGCAACGCGCGGCGCACGCAGGCAGTCGAGGCCGCGGCCGCAGCCGCGCTGCGGTCCGCATGATCTCCTCGGCCATCATCCCCCAGCCCCTGGCGCGCCTTCCCTGGCGGCTGATCTTCCTGGTCGCGGGCATTGCCGGCATTGGCATCATCACGCTTTATTCCGCTGCCGGCGGCTCGTCGCAGCCCTGGGCGCTCAAGCAAGGGCTGATCATCCTCGTCTTCCTGACGGTGGCGATCGGGATGTCATGGATTCGGGAAGAAACGATCAAGATGTTCGTTTTTCCGACCTATGCGGTCATCGTCCTGATGCTCGTCGCCGTCGAAATATTAGGCTTTGTCGGCAAGGGCGCGCAGCGCTGGCTCGACCTCGGCTTTATCCGCCTTCAGCCGTCCGAGTTCATGAAGCCGGCGATCGTCCTCGTGCTGGCGCGATTTTACGAGCTTCTTCCGGCCGGCTCGATCCGGCAGTGGCGGGCGATCTGGCCGGCCACATTGCTGATCGGCGTGCCGTGGGCGCTGATCCTCGTCCAGCCGGACCTTGGTACCGCGACCATGGTGCTCCTGTCCGGACTGACCGTCATGTTCCTCGCCGGCTTGCCGATGTGGCTGTTCCTCGGGGGCGCGGGTGTCATCGCGGCGGCCTTGCCCATCGTCTATTCGATGATGCACGAATACCAGCGCAAGCGGGTGCTGATCTTCCTCGACCCGGAGAATGACCCGCTCGGCGCCGGCTATCACATCACGCAGTCGAAGATCGCCATCGGTTCGGGGGGCATCTGGGGCAAGGGCTACCTGAACGGCAGCCAGAGCCACCTCGACTATCTCCCCGAAGGCCATACCGACTTCGTTTTCGCGGCGATGGTCGAAGAATGGGGCCTGATCGGCGGCACCCTGCTGATCCTTGCCTTCGCTATGGTCGTCCGCTGGGGGATGCGGGTCGCGGCGAACGCCCGCAGCCGCTTCGCCCAGCTGAGCGCGGCCGGACTCACGGTCACCATCTTTTTCTATGTCACCATCAATTTGATGATGGTCATGGGCCTGGCGCCCGTCGTCGGAGTGCCCCTGCCGTTGGTCAGCTACGGAGGCTCGGCGGTGATGACCATCATGATCTGCCTGGGGCTGTTGATGGCGCTGGAGCGGCAGCAGCGCACCAGATCGTCATCGACACTTTCTTGAAAACAGGCGGTTGCGCCCTATCTGCGCTTTTGCTACCGGCGCGCCGCGCATGACGGCCATCAGGCCGGCGCATCGCCTCCCAGGCAGTGGACGCATAGCTCAGTTGGTAGAGCAGCTGACTCTTAATCAGCGGGTCCTAGGTTCGAGCCCTAGTGCGTCCACCATTTCCTCGCACGACCCGTCCGGGCGGGCATGACCCTGCCCTTCGAAATCCACGCCCGCGCGGATGGCGAAGCCACCGAGCTTCGTGTGGTGCCGTTGGAGGGCGAACCGCGCGACTATCGCATCGCCGGAGGCGATCCAGAGCACTATGCGGCGTTCTACGCCGAGCTCGCTCGCGACTTCGGAATCCGCAATCCCTACGAGACCGAGCGGTGGACTCCCGCCGAGCCCGACCCGCGCTGGAAGCCATTGATAACCGGGAACATCCATCCGCGAATCCTGAGCGGCTACGGCGACCCTGCGGTGCTCAAGACCGACAGCGGCTATGTCCTGGTCGCGACGTCGAACGATGCGCCGGACGCCTTCCCGATCCTGACCTCCGACGACCTCGTGCGCTGGGAGCCCCGAAGCTTCGTCTTCGCCGAGGGCGAGGCGCCGGACTGGGCTTCGGCCGGAGTCAGGGTCGGCGATTTCTGGGCGCCGGAGATGGCGAAGGTCGGCGAGGAATATTGGCTGACCTACACCGCTCGCGACCGCGACCGCTGCCTGTCAATCGGGCTGGCCAAGGCGCGCAAGCCCACCGGCCCCTGGAGCGACATCGGCCGCCCACTGCTGGCCGGCGCGATGATCGACGCACACCTGTTCGTCGACGATGCCGGGCCGGTCCTCTTCTGGAAAAAGGATTCCAACAGCCTCTGGCCGCGCCCGCTCGCCGCCTTGCTGCGTACCCGGCCCGAGTTGATCGAGTGCTTGTTCGACAGTGAAACTGACCGTCGCACCGCAGCCTTCGCCGCCGCGATCCAGCCCTGGGCCGAAACGCGGCGGCCGATGGAGCGCTTCTTCCTGATGCAGCCCTTGATCCGGACTGCGCTCGCCAGCTGGGCCAAGGTGCGCGCCGTGCTACGCGAGGCCGGCTGCGCGGCCGACATGCTGGACGCACTGCAGACGCCGATCTTCGCCCAGAGGCTGGGCGCGGACGGCATGGAACTGGTCGGCGAGCGCGTGCAGGTCCTCGCCAACGACCTCGACTGGGAAGGCCATCTGATCGAAGGGCCGTGGGTGACCCGGCAGAAGGGCCGTTACTGGCTGTTCTACGCCGGCAACGACTTTACCTCGCCCGCCTATGGCATCGGCGTCGCCGTCGCTGACGACTTGTTCGGTCCCTATGAGAAGCGGCCCGAACCCTTGCTCAGGTCGACCACCGACTGGCTGGCGCCGGGCCATGCGTCGGTAGCGCCCGGGATCGACGGCGAGCCGCAGCTCTTTTTCCACGCCTTCCACCCGGAAACCGGCGGCTACAATGTCTTTCGGGCGCTGCTGACGGCGCGCCTTAGGTTCACTCGCGACGAGGTCAGCCTGGCCTGACGTCGATCCGCATCGTCAGGCTCATCTCCTCGCCAGGCTCCAGCACGCGCATCCCGAGTTCCGGCCACTCTTCCTCCGGCGTATTGAGCGCCGCATTGGCATGGGTCACCGGCTCGGCGACGAACAGGCCGCCGTCCTTGGGCGAATAAAGCTGGAAGAAATGCGCATCCGGAGAGGACATGACGACCTGCGGTTCACCGTTGATGGTCGCGGTCCCGTTCCATCCTCCGAAGCCGTGATCAAGATCCTGCCCGCAGACTTGGCGATGCCTAAGGTCGAAGCGGCCGGTTGCCGGCACCTTGCCGGTCGGCAGGACATGCTCGTCCACTTCCCAGGCGCAGGCAACGACCGTGTCGAGGATCGTGTCCCCGTCGCATGGAAAATAGGGGTGCTGTCCCAATCCGCAGGGCATGGGCTCGGCAGACGTGTTGAGGCAGCTCAATCGCACCGTCAGGGCGCGCACCTCGAGCGCGAAGAACTGCCGCGCCTCATAGGTCCAGGGCCATTCACCCGCGGGATGTTCGAAAACCAGCTCTGCCTGCTGTCCGTCGGAATAGAGAAGCTGCCAGGCGCCGAGCCAGCCCTGGCCGTGGAGCACGCTGGGATCGCCGGCCATGTTCGGTGTCAGGGACACGTCGCGCCCGCGGAAGGTGAAGCGGCTGCCGCGGATGCGGTTGACGAAGGGCACAAGCGGGAAGCAGGCGGCCTCAAGCACATTAATCGATTCACTGTGGCATCCGCGCATCAATGGCTGTCGGCTATGGTTCGCCCTGACCCATTCGAAACGCGCTATACTGCCGCCAACAGAAGGACTTAGCGCCAGTTCCAGATTTCCACTGTGAAGTTCGATTCGCTCCAAGTCCCTGTCCCTCAGATAACGGCGTTGTTCACGCCAAAGCAACTTATCCCCAATCATTTTAAGGACATAAGTTGCGGGGTGATTCCCCGAAACGTTATTTAAGGCCCGGGGTTTCCGGGGAGGGTGTCGTGAGTCGACGCGTGAAGGAGTTCATCGACATCAGCGACTTTGCGTCGCTCGATGAGCTCATTGAGATACTGATTGCCATCCGTGACGGGCTGCCGGCCTTCGCCGAGGCCGAGCTTCGACTGAAGGGCGACGACGTTTTCGGCCGCAAGCTGTCGATCAGCTACATGCGCGAGCAGAACGAGGAGGAAGCCGGCTACGACGAGCGCTATGCCGACGCCATCCGCGCCGCGCAGGAAGCGGAAAGCGAGCGGCTGCAGCGTGAGCTTGGCGAGGTCCACCTGCCCGCCCGCCGCAAGCGCCGCGCGGCGTAATCACCACTCGGCGAAGCTGCCGTCCTTTTCGCGCCAGATCGGATTGCGCCAGCGATGCCGGTCCTTGTGCAGGTCGCGCACCACATCCTCGTCGATGTCGACGCCAAGGCCGGGATCGGTCGGGATTGCTAGATAACCGTCCTGTGGCGACAGCTGCTCCTTGTGCTTGCAGTAACTGAACAGGTCGACGCCGACATTGTAGTGAATGCCGAGGCTCATCTCCTGGATGGCGACATTGGGCGTGCAGCCGGCGAGTTGCAGGCATGACGCCAGCGCCAATGGCCCGAGCGGGCAGTGCGGCGCGACGGCGACATCATAGGCTTCCGCCATCGCTGCGATCTTGCGGCATTCGAGGATGCCGCCGGCGTGACTCAAATCCGGTTGGATGATGTCGACCGCATCGGCCTCGAAGAAGGGCTTGAAGTCCCATCGCGAATAGAGCCGCTCGCCGAGCGCGATCGGTGTGGACACCAGCTGGGCGATCTGGCGCAACCCTTCCGGATTCTCGGACAGCAGGGGCTCCTCAATAAACAGCAAGCCGAGCGGCTCGAGCACCTTTGCAAGCTGCTTTGCCATTGGCCGATGGACGCGCCCGTGGAAATCGAGTCCGACGTCCATGCCCGCCGCCTGTGCTGCTTGCACGCGTTCGATCACCTCGTCGAACAGTTTGGGCGTGCCGATCCAGTCGAGTTCGGCTGTCGCGTTCATCTTGACCGCGGAGAAGCCCTGCCCGGCCCGCGCCCTGGCGGCGTCGGCGATCTCGTGCGGGCGGTCACCGCCGATCCAGGCATAAGCGCGCACCCTGTCGCGAATGCGGCCGCCGAGCATTTCCCACACCGGCAGGCCGAGGGCCCTGCCCTTCAAGTCCCACAGCGCCTGCTCGAGCCCGGCGAGCGCCGACATCAGCACCGGCCCGCCGCGGTAGAAGCCGCCGCGATAGCCCACCTGCCAAATGTCCTCAATTCGATTGGCGTCGTGACCGATGAAGCGGTCCCTCAAGGCTTCGAAGGCGCCCTCGACCGCTTCGGCATGGCCTTCCAGGCTCGGCTCGCCCCAGCCGACGGCGCCGTCGTCGGTCTCGACGCGCACGAAAAGCCAGCGCGGCGGCACCAGGAACGTCTCGATCCGGCCGATCGTGAGCGGCCCGCGCATCAGGCGATCTCGGGATTGTTAGAGGTCGCCGGCTCCTCGTCTCGGAACCGCTCGGCTTCCTCGAAGGCCGGCCAGCACGACTTGGAGGGCGGAACGATCGGCACCGCCAGGCACATGGACGAGGCCGGAAGCACGTCCCGCCATGAACGGATCAGCTCCTTGTACGCCTTGCCAACGTTCCGGATATTGCGGTCCATGTCGTAGAGGCCGACCGGGTTGACGTTGCCGTTCTGGACGCGGAGCGCCGTGTCCCAGTCGACCTGGTCGGTCAGCGAATACCAGGTGAACCCGACGGTCGGGATGCCGACGTTGCGCAGCCGCAGGACGTTCGCCCACTCCTTCCACAGCCATTGCACGGCTTCCTGGCCGGTCTCGCCTTCGCGCAGGTTCGTCTCGGTATGCATGATCGGCAGGCGGTAGCGGTTGTGGTACTGCCGTGTGATCTCGCAATAGCCGAACACCTCCCCGGCCGCCTCGGTCCGCCCGTCGGGATGCACGCGATGCTCGTTCGTGCGGTAGTAATCGTTCCCGAGGATGCAGTGCTGCTTCATCCTGGTGTGCAGGAAGAAGTGATATTCGTCGCGCGTCATGCCGTTGTCGCACAGGTATTCGTACATCTCGCTGTCGACGCGGCGGCCGTAGTTCAGGTCGAGGCTGAGGAAACGGCGCGAGTTCAGGATTTCGGCGGGGCCGATCGCCGCCGGGCTGTCGGCGTGGAAATATTCCGAGGATTCACTCTGGATGAAGATGGCGTCGGGTCGTCGCTTGAGGATTTCCTGCATCGCCAGGACATTGGCGCGGACGATATTCTTCAACGCCGTGACGAACCCACGGTCGGTCTTCAACTGCTCGTTCCACCAGCCATATTTCGCCGAGAAGACGGCGCAGATGAACATCTCGTTCACCGGCGTGTAGAGCTGCGCCCAGGGGAAGCGTTCGGCGAAGGCCGCCGCATAGGTCGCGAACAGATGCGGGAAGTCCGGGTTCTGGAAATTGCCGATCCAGTCGGGCACTCCGAAATGGCAGAGGTCGACGATCGGCGTGATGTCGCGCCGTTTCAGGTCGTTCATCGTCAGATCGGAGAATTCCCAGTCGTACTTCCCTGGGGCGAGGAACGTCTTGTGCAGCGGCGGCCCGAAGCGGAGGAACGGGATGCCAAGGTCCTCGACGCAGTCGAAATCCTCGCGCCAGCGCCGGTAATGGTCGCTCGCCTCCATCTGGTCGACGCGGGTCTTCCCTTGGTTGATGGTGGGGATGCTGTTCTCGATCCCCGTCGCGAACATGAAATTGGCTATTGCTCGCTCTCCCTGCTCAGCCTGCGAACGGAACTTCGGCGATCCCCGCGACGCCAACATCGGCTGCAAACAGCCCTCCGGCAAATGGCTGGCGGTCGAGTTCGGTTCCCTGCAAGTCTCGCCGAGCGGAGGTAATGTAGAGCGTTTCCAGCTCGTCGCCGCCGAAGGCACAGCTGGTGGGACGCTGCACTGGAAGCTCGATTGTTCGAATTGGTTCCGCATCTGGCGAGAAGCGGCGGACGCACCAGCCGTCCCAGAAGGCGATCCACAAACAGCCCTCTGCGTCGACGGTCATGCCGTCGGGATAGCCGTCGCCCTTGCCGAAGCGAAGGAATTCGCGGCGGTTGGCGGCACAGCCGGCATCATCGAGGTCGAAGGCGTAGGTGACCTGCCGGGCGCTGTCATTGTGGTACATGATCCTGCCGTCGGGGCTGAAAGCCGGACCATTGGTCACGCGGTAGCCTTCGTCGATCGGGGTACAAGTGAGGTCGGCATCGACGCGGTAGAGCGTCCCGCTCGCCTCGCGCTCCCTATTGTCCATTGTCCCGGCCCAGAAACGTCCCTGGCGGTCGACCTTGCCGTCATTGAACCGATTGTCGGGCAATGCCTCATCGGGATTGGTGAAGACATCGAAGCGGTCGAGCTGAAAGTCGACGAAGGCAATTCCCTGGTCAGTGCCGGCGATAAAGCCGCCCCGCGAGCGCGGCGCCAGCGAGCCGATTTTCATCGGCGATGCCCAGCAATGCACAGATCCAGTCTTGTCGCGGCGAAAGATCCTTCGGCCGTTGATATCGACCCAGTAGAGGGCGCTTTCCTGCGTCACCCAGACCGGCCCTTCACCGAGGATGGACTTTACATCCGCGACGCAGCTTATTTCCCCGCCAGTTTGCGCTAGGCGTGAACCCATAGGCGCCTCCTAAAGGTTACTGACGACGCATGCACTGGGCAGAAGGTTTCATCGCCGTCGACTGGGGCACCACGAACCGCCGCGCGTGGCGGATCGAGGGCGGCGATGTCGCACAAGAGTTCGACGATGACCGCGGGGTGCTGTCGGTCGAAAAGCAGGACTTTCCCGCAGTTGTCGGCGAAATCCGCGAGCGGCTGGGCGATGATCCAATGCTGATGGCTGGCATGATCGGCTCGAATCGCGGCTGGGTCGACGCGGGGTACGTTCCCTGCCCCGCAGGCCTCGGCGATGTCGCCGCGGCGCTGGTTTGGGCCGAGGCCGGCCGCACCGCCATTGTTCCGGGCCTCAGCATCGCTGGGCCCGCCGACGTCATGCGCGGCGAGGAGGTGCAGATCCTCGGCGCGGTCAATGCCGGCATGGTCCCCGACGATGCGGTCGTCTGCCATCCGGGCACGCACAACAAATGGGCGACCCTGGCCGGTGGCCGGGTGACGAGCTTCCGCACGGTGATGACTGGCGAGATGTTCAGCCTCTTGAAGGAGCACAGCATCCTCTCTGATTTCCTGGTCGGCGAAATGGCGGTCGACGATGCCTTCTGCGACGGAGTCCGCCGCGGCCTTGAAGGGCAGGCGCTCACCGCCGAGCTGTTTTCGGTCCGCGCCGGGGTCCTGCTGGGCGAGCGGCGCAGGGAAGATGCGACCGACTTCACCAGCGGGCTGCTGATCGGCGCCGACGTCGGCTTTGGCATCGAAGGCACCGGAGGCAAGATCTGCGTCATGGGCCGGCCCGAGCTGACGCGGCTCTATGCGGCCGCACTCGGCATTGCCGGCCGCGAAGCGACTGAAATCGACGGCGAGGCGGCTTTCCTTGCCGGCATCAAGGCCATAGCAGGACGAATCTGATGCATCCCCTATTCCAACGCTACTTCGGCTCCTGCCCGCTCGTCGCCGTCATTCGCGGGGTGACCCCTGACGAAGTTGAAGCGGTCGGCGATGCCTTGTTCGAGGCCGGTATTCGGATCATCGAGGTGCCGCTTAATTCGCCCGAGCCGCTGAAGAGCATCGAGAAGCTCGCGAAGCGGATCGGCGACAAGGCGCTCGTCGGCGCCGGCACGGTGCTGCGCGCGGCCGAGATCGCCGACGTCCAGGCGGCCGGTGGAATGATCATCGTATCCCCCAACACCAATACGGACGTGATCGCCGCGACCGCCGGTACCGGCATGGTATCCTGCCCCGGCTATTTCACGCCGTCGGAGGCTTTCGCTGCGCTTGACGCCGGCGCCCATGCGCTGAAACTGTTCCCGGCGGAGGCGGCGACGCCCGCCTATCTCAAGGCGCAGCGGGCAGTTCTTCCCAAAGACGTTCCGATCTTGGTCGTCGGTAGCGTCAAACCCGACATTCTCGGCCCCTGGCTTGAGGCCGGAGCCAATGGTTTCGGCCTTGGATCTGGAGTGTTCAAGCCGGGCAAAACGCCGGAGCAGGTGCTCGAAAGCGCCCGCGCCTATGTCGCTGCGCTCGGCCGATGAAGCCGATCGGCATTGCGATCATCGGCTTCGGCAAGATCGCCGCCGACAGCCATGTCCCGGCAATTGAGGCGAACGAACGCTTCAAGCTGCTGGCGACGTCGAGCCGCTCCGGCCAGGGAGTGGCGCAAACCTTCACCGATTGGCGCCAGCTGATCCGCGAAGTCGAGGGTTTGGCGGCGGTGGCGATCACGACACCGCCGGGCCCGCGCATGGAAATTGCGTCCGAATGCGCCAAGTCCGGCCTGCATGTGCTTCTCGAGAAACCGCCGACCGTGACCCTCGGCGAGGCGGAGGCATTGCGCTTGGTCAATCCCGACGTGACCATATGCGCGGCCTGGCATGCCCGGCACAACCCCGCGGTGCTCGCTGCCGCGGACCTCCTGGCCGGCAAGCGCGTGACCGCAATGCGCATCACATGGCACGAGGACGTCAACAAATGGCATCCCGGCCAGAAATGGATCTGGGAGGCGGGCGGCTTCGGCGTGTTCGACCCCGGCATCAACGCCTTCTCGATCGCGACGGCGATTTTTCCAGCCGCGCTGACCGTCAAATCGGCGGAGCTGCACGTTCCTGACAATGCCCAGACACCGATCGCGGTCGATGTCGAATTCAACGGCGGTCATCGCGCCAGCCTCGACTGGCGCGGCAGCGATGGCGAGGAATGGACGATCGATGTCGCGACGGCAGACGGTCTTGAATTGCGGCTGGAGAAAGGTGGAGCCGAGCTCATCGTCGACGGCCAACGGCAGGCCTGCGGAGGCATGGGCGAATATCCCTCGATCTACGCCCGGTTCGTCGACCTGATCGACAATCGCCAGAGCGACATGGACCTTGCGCCACTGCGCCTCGTCGCCGATTGCCTGCTGGTCGGCCGCCGCCATCAGGCCGCCGCGGTGGAGAACGCGTGAGCAAAAGCTGGACCTTCGCCATCGACCGCGGGGGAACCTTTACCGACATCGTCGCCCACGCGTCCGACGGCAGCGTCCGCGTCGACAAGCTGCTGTCCGAGAACCCCGGCCAATATGAGGATGCCGCGCTGGAGGGAATTGCGCGCATCCTCGCCGACGAGGGCGGAGTAGCGCGAGAGGTACGCATGGGCACGACCGTTGCGACCAATGCGCTGCTGGAACGCAAGGGCGAACCGCTGGCTTTGGCGATCACGCACGGGTTCGGCGATGCATTGCGCATCGGCTACCAGGCGCGGCCTGAGATCTTCGCGCGAAACATCGTCCTTCCTGCCATGCTCTACGAAACAGTGGTCGAGATCGACGAGCGGATCGGCGCCGATGGGACGGTCGTCCACCGGCTCGATGAGGAACATGCTCGCGCCGCGCTCAGCCAGATCCGCGAGGCGGGTATAGATACGCTGGCGATCGTCCTGATGCATGGCTGGCGCTACACCCAGCACGAGGACCGGCTGGCGCGCATCGCCAAGGAGCTCGGCTTCAGCCAGGTTTCGGTCAGCCATGAGGTCGCGCCGCTGATCAAGCTGGTCAGCCGCGGGGATACGACCGTAGTCGACGCTTATTTGTCGCCCGTCCTGCGCCGTTATGTCGACCGGGTCGACGCCGGGCTCGGGCCGGACGTGCGCCTCTCCTTCATGCAGTCGAACGGCGGCCTGGCCGAGGCTTGGAGCTTCCGCGGCAAGGACGCGATCCTGTCGGGCCCGGCCGGCGGTGTCGTCGGCATGGTCGCGGCGAGCGCGCCGCATGGATCAGACCTGCTGATCGGCTTCGACATGGGTGGGACTTCGACCGACGTTTCCCACTTTTCCGGCCATTTCGAACTCGGGGACGAGAATGTCATCGCCGGCGTGCGCATCCGCGCGCCGATGATGCAGATCCACACCATTGCTGCGGGCGGCGGCTCGATTTGCCGGTTCGACGGCATGCGCTTCCGCGTCGGGCCCGATTCGGCCGGCGCCCGGCCCGGCCCGGCCTGCTACCGACAGGGCGGCCCGCTGACGGTCACCGACTGCAACCTGTTCCTGGGCCGGATCAGCGCTGAGCACTTCCCCGCCGTCTTCGGCCCGGACGCCAACGAACCGCTCGACCCCGAGGCATCGGTGGCCAGGCTGCAGGAGGTCGCGGACTCGCTTGGGCAAGCCAAGAGCCTGGAGGAGATCGCCGAGGGTTTCCTCGAGATCGCTGTCGACAATATGGCCGCAGCCATCCGCAAGATTTCGATCGCCCGGGGCCACGACGTCACCCGCTACACTTTAGCTTGTTTTGGCGGCGCCGGCGGCCAGCACGCCTGCCGCGTCGCCGATGCCCTCGGCATGGAGCGGATCCTCATCCATCCTTTCGCCGGCGTGCTCTCGGCCTATGGAATTGGCCTGGCGGAGGTGAAGACCATCCGCGAGGCCAGCTGGCTCAAACCGCTTAGCGAGGATTTCTCCGTCGGCCTCGGCGCGCTCGAGCAGGTTACCCGGCAAGACCTTGCCGACCAGGGCGTCGAACAGGACCGCATTGCCTTCCGTCTCCGCGCCAAGCTGCGCACGCCGGGCAGCGATACGACCATCGAGGTGGATGTCGCTGATCCCTCGGCGATGCGTATCGCCTTCGAGGGGCTGCACCGCAAGAGGTTCGGCTATGTCGATGATGACGAGCCGGTCATCGAGGCGCTTTCGGTCGAAGCGGTGGCCGCCACCGACACGCCGTTCTCCGCTTCATCCCCGCCCGGCTCCGGTGCGGAGGCGATTCAGGCGGGCGGCTGGACCGCGTTCAACCGCGACGAGCTTGCCGGCGGCCAGGCCGTGGGCGGCCCGGCGCTGATCCTGGAGGCGTCCTCGACGACGGTGGTCGAGCCGGGCTGGAAGGCCGAGCGGGCGGGCGACGGCACGCTGGTGCTCAATCGAACGATCCCGCTCGACCGCCAGCGCGCCGTCGGTACCGACGCCGACCCCGTGCGGCTCGAAATCTTCAACAACCTTTTCATGGCGATCGCCGATGAGATGGGGGTCGCGCTGCAGTCGACCGCGACTTCGGTCAACATCAAGGAGCGGCTCGACTTCTCCTGCGCGATCTTCGACGCGGCCGGTTCGCTGATCGCCAACGCGCCACATATTCCGGTGCATCTGGGTTCGATGGGCGAGAGCATCCGCACGATCATCGACACGCGAGGACGGGGCGCGGATGGGCGCGGCATTCGCCGCGGCGACGCCTATGTCCTCAACGATCCCTATCGCGGCGGCACGCATTTGCCCGACATCACGGTCATTTTGCCGGTCTTTTACGACGACGATGCCGAGCCTTCGGCGTTCGTTGCAGCGCGCGGTCACCACGCAGACATCGGCGGCATCGCGCCCGGCTCCATGCCTCCGGACAGCCGGACGATCGAGGACGAGGGCGTTCTCATCGACAATGCGCTGCTGGTCGACGAAGGCCAGTTTCGCGAGGAGGAGATGCGCGCCCTGCTGGCGAGCGGCGAGCATCCCGCGCGCAATCCCGACCGCAACATCTCCGACCTCAAGGCCCAGCTCGCCGCTTGCGTTCGCGGTGCCGAGGCGCTGGCTGAAACCGCCCGAGACTACGGCCCCCATGTCGTTGCCGCCTACATGGATCATGTGCTCGCCAATGCCGAGGAATCGGTCCGGCGGCTGCTCGATCGCCTCGACGACGGCGCGTTCGATTATGAAATGGACAATGCCGCACGAGTCCGAGTGAAGATCAGCATCGACAGGGCCGCACGCTCCGCGACTTTCGATTTCACTGGAACGAGCGGCCAGCTGCCCGACAATTTCAATGCGCCCTTCTCGATCGTCCGGGCCGCTTCGCTTTATGTGGTCCGAACCCTGATCGACGACGCCATTCCCATGAATGACGGCTGCCTGCGCCCGATCCGGCTGGTCGTACCTGACGGCTCGATGCTCAACCCCGCTTCACCAGCTGCGGTCGTCGCCGGCAATGTGGAGACAAGCCAGGTGGTCACCGACGCCCTGTTCGCCGCAACGGGCAGGCTGGCGCCAAGCCAGGGCACGATGAATAACTTCACCTTCGGCAACGAGCGCCACCAATATTATGAGACGATCGCCGGCGGCGCGGGCGCCGGACCCGATCATGACGGTGCCAGCGCGGTGCATACGCACATGACCAACAGCCGCCTTACTGATCCGGAGATCTTGGAGACGCGCCTGCCGGTCCGGCTCGAGACCTTCGCCATCCGCCGCGGCTCGGGCGGCAGGGGCGCGCATCGCGGCGGCGATGGCATCGTCCGCAAGGTAACCTTCCTCGAGCCGATGCTCGCCAACATACTCGCCAATCGGCGCCGGGTGCCGCCTAGCGGCCTCAATGGCGGGGATGATGCGTCGCCCGGACGCAATTGGGTCGAGCGCACGGACGGCAGGATCGAAATGCTGACCGCGACCGATTCCGCGGAGGTTGCGGCCGGCGATTCTTTCGTGATTGAGACGCCAGGCGGCGGCGGGTTTGGCAGGGAGGGGGCATGATCAACTACTGGCCGCTGGTCGGCATATTGCTGGTCGTCATCGGCTTCGCTCTGAAGTTCAATCCGATGCTGGTGGTCACCGTCTCTGCGATCGCCACCGGCCTCATCGCCGGGATGGACCCGATCGAGGTCGTCGGCACTTTTGGCAAGGCGTTCAACGACAACCGAATCATCGCCATCGTCTGGATCGTCCTGCCGGTCATCGGCCTGCTCGAGCGTTTCGGCCTGCAACAGCGAGCGGCGGCGGTCATCCGCGGCATGCGGAACGCGACCACCGGACGGCTGCTGATCCTCTACCTCGCCTACCGCCAGGTCACCGCTGCCATCGGCCTGCATTCGACCGCCGGCCATCCCCAGACCGTTCGGCCGCTGGTCGCGCCCATGGCGCTCGCTGCTGCCGAGAAGCAGCATGGTGAGCTGAGCGAGCATGAAGCGGACGAGGTCAAGGCCTATTCCGCCGCGACTGACAATGTCGGCCTGTTCTTTGGCGAGGACATCTTCTTTGCCATCGGCTCGATCGTCCTCATCCAGCAGATCCTCGCTCCTTACGGTTACGACCTGACTCCGCTGCAGCTGGCCGTCTGGGCGATCCCGACCGCCGTCGCCGCCTTCCTGATCCATGCCACGCGGCTGGTCCTGTTCGACCGCAAGCTGGGGAAGCGCGGCCAATGATCACGCTCCACTGGCTCTACGCGCTGGCCGGCGCGATGTTCGCGGCGATCGCCCTGCTGTCGGCACTCGACAGGAGCAATTCGAAGCGCTTCGGCAATGCCGCTTTCTGGGGTCTGATGGCCCTGAGCTTGCTCGGCGGCGACATGATCGGCGACGTCGGCAATGGCTTGCTTGTCCTGGGCCTCGCCGGCCTCGCCGGCTTCGGCTTCATCGGCCGCAGTAATCCGCCGACGACGGGTGAGGATGAACGTCAGTCCTGGTCCGACCGCCTTGGCAACAAGCTGTTCCTGCCGGCGCTGATTATCCCGGTGACCGCGCTCGTCGGGACGCTCGCCTATAATTACACAGCGCTTGGGCAATATGGCTGGATCGAGGCCAGGCGCGAGACTTATGTCTTCCTCGGCCTCGGCGTGCTGCTCGCGATCGCCACCGTCTTCTCCTGGCTGCGGCCTCCAGCCATTGCCCCGCTGGAGGAAGGCCGGCGGCTGATCGACGCCATCGGCTGGGCGGCCGTCCTGCCCCAGATGCTGGCCTCGCTCGGCGTGTTGTTCGCCGCGGCCGGAATTGGCGACGCCATCGGCTCGCTGACCCGCATGGTGATCCCGGAAGGCAGTATCTTCCTGACCGTCGCCGTTTTCGGGATCGGGATGGCGATCTTCACCATGGTCATGGGCAATGCCTTCGCCGCCTTCCCGGTCATGGCGGCCGCCATTGGCGTGCCCTTGCTGATCCAGGGCTATGGGGGCGACCCGGCGGTGATCGGCGCGGTCGGCATGCTTGCAGGCTTTTGCGGGACTTTGATGACGCCCATGGCAGCCAACTTCAACCTGGTTCCGGCGGCGCTGCTGGAGCTCAAGGATCAATATGGCGTCATTCGCGCCCAGGTGGCGACCGCCCTGCCCCTGCTGCTCGTCAACATCCTCCTCATCTATTTGCTGGCGTTCCGATGAGCCTCGACGCCGAGACAGCATCGAAATTCGCTCGCATCACGCTTGGTCACGTCAGGCGCGAATATCCGCACAAGCTCGATCATGTGCTGAACGGCGACGAAGATGCGCTGCCGCCGCGCAAGCTGCACCCGATCTTCTACGGCAGCTTCGACTGGCACAGCTGCGTCCATGGTTGGTGGAGCCTGCTGACGCTGAGGCGAATGTTTCCGGACAATGCCGAGGCGTCCGCCATCGCCAGGCTGGCCGATGACAGCTTCACCGGCGCTAGCGTAGCAGTCGAGCTCGCCTATCTGGACCGGCCCTTTTCGACGGGCTTCGAGCGGCCTTACGGCTGGGGCTGGCTGCTCTACCTTCACCTCGAAGCGTCACGGCATGACGATCGCCCGTGGGCCGCGGACCTGGAGCCGCTCGCCCGCGCTTTCGCCGATCGGTTCAAGTCCTATTTGCCCAAGCTGACCTATCCGATTCGAGTCGGCACGCATTTCAACACCGCCTTTGGACTGATCCTGGCGCTCGAATGGGCGGAGGTATTCGACGGCGAGCTGGCCGATGCGATCCGCGTCTGGGCAATCGGAAAATTCGCGAACGACCGTGACTGCCAGGCCTGGGAGCCCGGCGGTGACGAATTCCTCTCGCCGGCCCTAATCGAGGCCCTGTGCATGGGCCGCGTCCTGCCCCATGACGAGTTCGGGCGATGGTTTGCCACCTTCCTGCCGCGCCTGGGGCAAGGCGAGCCGCGGACTCTGTTCGTGCCGGCCACCGTCAGCGACCGCAGCGACGGCAAGATCGCTCACCTCGATGGCCTCAATTTGAGCCGCGCCTGGTGCTGGCGGGCGATTGCGTCCCGACTCGGGGCGGAGCTGCGCCCGATCGTCGCCCAAACCGCTGACGAGCATCTTGCCAGCGCCCTACCCCACCTCGCTGGCGATTATATGGGCGAGCACTGGCTGGTCAGCTTCGCCCTGCTCGCGCTGATTACGGAACCGAAACACTCAGTTGCGGTTTCAACGTTTCGGTAAGGTTTGTGGGGAAAACTCAAAAAAGCATAACGTGTCGTGCGCAAACCTTTGCTATGACATGTTAATTCGGCAGCCGGGGGGCTGCCTTAACCTTGGGCGGGGGGAGTGACGCTAGCGAAGGACTGATCGTGACCGCCCAACCCCCGCGTGAGTTCGTCGACCGCCGTCGACTTGTATCTGCGTTGCGCGCCCTTCGTCGCGGCGACTTTAGCGTGCGACTGCCCGAAGACTCCGACGACATCGACCAGGAAGTCGCGACCCTGTTCAACGAAGTCGTGGGCCTCAACCAGCAGATCACCCATGAATTCGAGCGCCTCAGCCAGGTCGTCGGCAAGGAAGGCAAGATCGGCCAGCGCGCCCGCGTTCGCGGCGCCCGCGGCGGCTGGGAAGCCAAGCTGCGCGCCATTAATGAGCTGATCGACGATATGGTCCAGCCGACCGCGGAGGTCGCGCGGGTTATCGGTGCCGTTGCCAAGGGCGACTTGTCGCAAAGCATGACGGTCGAAATCGACGGCCGCCAGCTCAAGGGCGAATTCCTGCGCATCGGCAAGATCGTCAACACCATGGTTGAGCAGCTCGCCTCCTTCGCCTCGGAGGTGACCCGCGTCGCTCGTGAAGTCGGCACCGAGGGCAAATTGGGTGGCCAGGCGAACGTGAAGGGTGTTGCCGGCACCTGGAAGGACCTTACCGACAACGTCAACGCCATGGCGACCAATCTCACCAGCCAGGTGCGGAACATCGCCGAGGTGACCACGGCCGTGGCCAGCGGCGATCTTTCGAAGAAAATCACCGTCGACGTGAAGGGCGAGATCCTCGAGCTCAAGAATACCATCAACACGATGGTGGACCAATTGAACAGCTTCGCCTCCGAGGTGACGCGCGTCGCCCGAGAAGTCGGCACGGAAGGCAAGCTCGGCGGCCAGGCGCGCGTCGAAGGTGTCGGCGGCACCTGGAAGGACCTGACCGACAACGTCAACCTGATGGCTGCCAACCTCACCGGCCAGGTCCGCAACATCGCCGAGGTGACCACCGCCGTGGCGCGCGGCGACTTGTCGAAGAAGATCACGGTCGACGTGAAGGGCGAGATCCTCGAGCTCAAGGACACCATCAACGTCATGGTCGACCAGCTGAACGGCTTTGCGAGCGAGGTGACCCGCGTCGCCCGCGAGGTCGGCACCGAGGGTAAGTTGGGCGGCCAGGGGCAGGTCCCCGGGGTCGCCCAACTTACCCGCGAGGTCGGCACCGAGGGTAAGTTGGGCGGCCAGGCGCAGGTCCCCGGGGTCGCC
>DATFEO010000167.1:0-3229 GCA_035250985.1 Sphingomicrobium sp.
ATATCGAGCAGCGGCTGTTCATGACGCGGGGCGACAAGAAGCGCGACGTGCTGCGCACCATCTTGCGCGGCGATGAATTCAAGAACGCAATTGTCTTCTGCAATAAGAAGACGACGGTTCGCGAGCTCTATACGAGCCTCAAGCGCTCGGGCTTCGCGGTCGGGCAGATCCAGGGCGACATGGACCAGAGCAACCGGATCGCCGAGTTCGACCGGTTCAAGAACAATGACATCAACATCCTCGTCGCCTCCGACGTCGCCGCCCGTGGGCTCGACATCAAGGGCGTCAGCCATGTCGTCAACTTCGACGTGCCATGGCAGCCCGACGATTACATCCACCGCATCGGCCGCACCGGCCGCGCCGGCGCCAAAGGCATCGCCATCACGCTGGCGACCCGCGAAGATGCCGAATCGGTTGCAGCGATCGAGAAGCTGACCGGGCAGAAGATCGCGCGCACCGGCCAGCGGGAAAAGAAGGCTGAGACTCCGGCTGAGCCAAGGCGCGAGAAACCTGTTCCCGGGCCCGAGCACAAACCGGCGAAGGCTGAGCGAAGGGCAGACAGGAAGCCATCAAAGCCGGCGCCGCGAGAGCCCGAGCCAGCCGAGGAAGGCTGGAACGGCCCCATGCCGGGCTTTTTGAAGGTCAGCGCCAGCTGACTGGCCGACGGCGCCACAACCCGGCGTCGGATAGGCACATGCCCAACACTGGAAAGCGTAGCGAAAGCTTCCTAGCTGCAGTCCCTGATTGAAAAGGGACCGTAATGACCGACAGAAGCGATTATGTTCCGCCCCGGGTGTGGACCTGGGAAAGCCCGAGCGGCGGCCAATTTGCCAACATAAACCGGCCGACAGCCGGGCCGACCCATGAGGGCGAGCTCCCCGTCGGCAAGCACCCGTTCCAGCTCTATTCGCTGGCCACGCCGAACGGCCAGAAGGTATCGATCATGCTGGAGGAGTTGCTCGCCAGAGGACACGGCGAAGCGGAATATGACGCATGGCCGATCCGCATCGGCGACGGCGAGCAATTTTCCAGCGGCTTCGTCGCCATCAACCCCAATTCGAAAATCCCGGCGCTGGTCGACCGCAGCGGACCGGAACCCGTCCGGGTGTTCGAATCCGGGGCGATACTCCTCTATCTCGCCGAGAAGTTCGGGGAGTTCCTGCCGACATCGGGACCGGCGCGGACGGAGGTTCTCAACTGGCTGTTCTGGCAGATGGGCGCGGCGCCATTCCTCGGCGGCGGCTTCGGCCATTTCTTCGCCTATGCGCCGACCAAGCAGGAATATCCGATCAACCGCTACGCAATGGAGGCGAAGCGCCAGCTGGACGTGCTCAACCGGCAGCTGGCGGACAATGAATATGTCGCGGGCGACGGCTGTTCGATCGCCGACATGGCCATCTGGCCCTGGTACGGTGGGATTGTGCTCGGCCGCAGCTACGAGGGGGCCGACGACTTCCTCGCGACCCACGAATATGAGCATGTCATGCGCTGGGCGAGGGCGATCGACGCGCGGCCGGCGGTCAGGCGCGGCCGGATCGTCAACAAGCTGACCGGAGACCCATCCGAGCAGTTGCACGAGCGCCATGACGCCAGCGACTTCGAGCTCCGGACTCAGGACAAGCTGGAGCTGGCGGGCAACGACGTGGAAGGCACGAAGGACGACGCGATCTAGGCGCGATAACGGTTGAGGAACTCCGCCGCCTGTGCCGCGAAGCGCCGCGCCGCGATGGCGTCTCGCAGGCCCTGCATCAGCCTTTGGTAGAACCAGAGGTTATGCTCGGTCATCAGCATGGCGCCGAGGATCTCGCCCGAGCGGACGAGGTGGTGGACATAGGCCCGCTCGAAGCCCGAGCAGGTCGGGCACGGACAGCCGGGCTCCAGTGGCTCCCGATCCTCGGCGAAACGGGCGTTGCGGAGGTTGATCGGGCCGTCGGCGGTGAAGGCCTGGCCGGTGCGCCCCGAACGGGTCGGCAGGACGCAGTCGAACATGTCGATGCCGCGACGGACCGCCTCGATGATATCGTCGGGCTTGCCGACGCCCATCAGGTAGCGCGGCCTGTCGGCGGGGAGTTGACCCGGCGCAAAGTCGAGGCAGGCACACATCGCCTCATGCCCCTCGCCGACCGCCAGGCCGCCGACCGCATATCCGTCGAAGCCGATGTCGGTCAGCGCGTCGGCTGAAGTCTTGCGAAGCTTTTCGTCCAACCCCCCCTGCTGGATGCCGAACAAGGCTGCGCTTTCGGCGTGCTCGCCACCACGGTCGAACTCTTCTCGCGACCTCTCGGCCCAGCGCATCGATCGCTCCATGGCGGCGGCAGTTTCATCGCGGGCCGCGCTGGCCGGCACCAGTTGGTCGAAGGCCATGACGATGTCGGAGCCGAGCAGCCGCTGGATTTCAATCGAACGTTCCGGCGAGAGCATGTGCCTCGATCCGTCGAGATGGCTGGCGAAGGCGACGCCGTCCTCGCCGACCTTGGTGAGTTCGGACAGGCTCATCACCTGGTATCCGCCGCTGTCGGTCAGGATCGGCCGTTCCCAGCCCATGAAGCGGTGCAGCCCGCCCAGCTTCGCCACCCGCTCCGCGCCGGGACGCAGCATCAGGTGATAGGTGTTCCCTAGAATGATGTCGGCGCCGGACGAGCGAACGTCGCGGGGCTTCATTGCCTTGACCGTCGCCGCCGTGCCGACCGGCATGAAGGCCGGCGTGCGGATCTCGCCACGCTGCATGGCGATCGTCCCGGCGCGCGCCGCGCCGTCCCTGGCGGCGATAGTGAAGGCGAAGCGTGTCATCGGCGCGCTCCTAGCGGGTCGAACCCGAGGCGGCTACAGACGCACCTCATGCCCTCCGAGGAATATCTTGTGCTCGACCAGCGCCACCAGGCCGGGGACCCGGAAGCCGCGCAGGCGATCATCGCGCTGGCCGACCGGGGCGATGCGGACGCGCTGTTCAAAGCCGCGGAGTTCCGGTTGCGGGGCATTGGCGGCCCGATCAATGTCAAGGCCACGATCGATCTGATAAACCGTGCCGCGGCCAAGGGCCATGTCGAAGCGCGCCGTGCCCAGGCGTATTTCGTTGCGGCCGGCTTCGGGACCAGGGCCGACCCGGGCCGGGCGCGAAAAATGTTGGAGAAGTTGGCGAAAGAGGACCGATTTGCCGCCGTCCAGCTCGCCTTCCTAAATCATGTCAACTGCGACAGCAGGGTCAACACAGCCCAGCGGCAACTGCTTT
>DATFEO010000178.1:0-17610 GCA_035250985.1 Sphingomicrobium sp.
CGCTCGCTCCGGCTGCCTGACGGCAAGAATCCGAATCCGCCGGTCGCGCCCGTCGAGGTCCGGCCAGTCAATCGATTGGCCAGCCATTAACCCGTAAAGGCCAGCACCCACGGGCGTCAGGATCGAAATCTGGCCGAGGGCGATATTGGCGTCGGCCGGAAGGACCAGCCGAACGGTCCTCAGCTGGTGTGTCTTCTCGTCGATGAAATCAACTTCGGATCCCAGCGTCACGGCATTGCCCGGCAATGTCCGCAAGTCGTGGAGCTCGGCCCGCTCGATCTCGGCGAGCAGCATGGCCGCGACCACTGGCTGGCGGTGCTCGGCCTGGAGCGCGAGGCTCGCGACCATGTCGGATTCGGAAGCGAGAAGGTGGATGGGCGGGCGTTGCCCACCGTCAAAAACGTCGTGCATTTTTCGGTCTTTCGAATGTCAGTGGATCAGGAAGTGTGGTCCCCGGACCCATCGGAATGGGCCGGGGTCAAGCTCGCGCGGGAACCTGTCCTCCATGGACGTTGAAGCGCAGGCTGGGGCTTCGGTCTGACATGCCTGCAAGGTGGTGACGCAGGCGGTGGAAGTCAAATCACGGCGCCGCCTAAAGGCTGTCCAGCGCGTGCAGCGTGAGGCCGACAAGCCCGCCGACCAACGTGCCGTTGATACGAATGTATTGCAGGTCGCGGCCGACCGCGCTTTCCAGCCGCTCGGTCACCGTCCGCGCATCCCACCCGCGGATGGTCTCGCTGACCAGCTTGACGATCTGGCCGCCGTAGCTCGCCGCCATGCCGGAGACCGCGCGGCGGGCGAACTGATTGATGGCATTGTGCAGCCGCACGTCCTTTTCCAGGCTCTCGCCCATCGACCGCAGCACTTCACCAAGCTTTCCGGCTAGCGCCGCATCGGGGTTGCGCGCCGCCTTGATCATCGCTGCCCGGCTCTTCTGCCAGAGCGCATCGAGCCAAAGCCCAATCGACTTGTTGGCGAGCAGCTCGTCCTTCATCGCCTCGACCCGCGCCCGCGTCTCGGGATCGGTCTGCAGATCGTTGGCGAGGTCGGCGAGCGCCTGCTCGACCTTGATCCGCACCGGATGGGCGGGATCGGTGCTCATTTCGACGGTCAGCTTGCGCAGCCCCTCGACGATGGCGTCGGCGAGCCTGGTGTCGAGCCCGGCGACCCTTAGCACCCAACTGGCGCGCTTGTGCACCATGTCGCGAATCAGCCCCTCGTTGTCATCGAGCGCCCGTGCCGTCCAGCGGATCGCGGCTTCGAGCATCGGTACGTGGCGGTCCTCGTTGATCGCCGAGGCAAGTGCATGACCGAGCAGCGGCGAGACCTCCATCTTCTTGATGCGAGTAGACACGGCCGACTTGACGAGACCGCCCAGCCGTTCGTCGTCCAAGCTCTCGAACAGGTCCGCCAGCAGGCGAGAAGCGCCTTGGCGGATCCGGGTTTCCTGTCCTTCCGGCGCCTGCAGGAAGCGGCCGACCGCGCCGGCGACGTCGATGTTCCGCATGCGGCGGGCGACCACCGGCGGAATCAGGAAGTTTTCCTTCAGGAAGTTCGCCAGCGCCTCGGCGATCCGGTCCTTGTTCCGAGGGATGATGGCGGTGTGCGGGATCGGCAGGCCGAGAGGATGGCGGAACAAAGCGGTGACGGCAAACCAGTCGGCAAGCCCGCCGACCATCGCCGCTTCGGCAAAGGCTTTGACGTAGCCGACCCAGGGGCCGACATGCTCATAGGCCCGGGCACCCAGGAAGATCGCCGCCATGACCAGCAGCAGGCCGGTCGCCGCGATTTTCATGCCGCGGGCACCGGGCTGCGCCGGGTTGAAGCGTGCGAACGCCGTCGCAGGAGTAGCGGCCGTCATTGCCGCCACCTTAGATCACCTGCGGTGCTTGTCACTCCGCCGGGACTGGCTGAGCCCCCGTGCCGTGCACCTCGCCATTGTCGAGCAGGCGGCTGAATTTCCGCGCGATCCAGCGCTCCATGTCGATGGCGATGCTGAAATAGGCCGGAACCAGCAGCAGGGTCAGGGCCGTCGAGAAGATCAGGCCGCCGATCACCGTCACGCCCATCGGCGCCCGCCAGCTGGCATCGCCTTCCAGGCTGAGGGCGATCGGCAGCATGCCGGCGACCATTGCGACCGTCGTCATGACGATTGGCTGGGCGCGTTTGTGGCCCGCCTCGGCAATCGCCTCGTTCTTGGCCATGCCGTGGTTCATCATCTCGACCGCAAAATCGACCAAGAGGATCGAGTTCTTGGCGACGATGCCGAACAGCATCAGCACGCCGATCAGCACCGGCAGCGAAATCGGATTGCCGGTGATCAGCAGCGCCAACGCGGAGCCCAGTGGCGCCAGCAGGAGCGAGCCCATGTTGACGAACGGCGACAGGAAGCGCCGGTAGAGCAGCACCAGCACCGCGAACACCAGCAGGACGCCGGAACCGAGCGCGATCATGAAGTAGTAGATGAGCTCGGCCTGCCACTTGCTGTCGCCGAGGCTCAGCTGCTGGACCCCGTCGGGCAGGTTCTTGACGGTCGGCAACTCGTTGATCTTCGGCCAGACGTCGCCGCTGACCAGCCCGGGGGCGAGGTCCGCGCCGACGGCAATGCGCCGCACCTGGTTGGTGCGCTGGACGGTGGTCGGTCCGGCGCCGAAGCCGATTTCGGCAACCGCCTTCAGCGGGACCGACCCGCCACTTGACGTTGGTACCGGAAGATTTTCCAGCGTCGACAGATCGCGACGATCGAATTCGGACAGCGCCACGGTGATCGGCACCTGCCGGTCGGCCAGCGAGAATTTCGCACTGTTCTGGGCAATGTCGCCAAGTGTGGCGATGCGGATCGTCTGGCTGAGCGCGGTGGTTGTGACGCCGAGGTCGGCGGCAAGGTCGAAGCGCGGCTTGATGACGATCTCCGGGCGCACCTGGTCGCCGACCACGCGCGGAGCGACGAGTTCCTTCACGGTCGCCATCTCGTCCGCGATCTGGCTTGCCACTGCCTGCAGCTTCACCGGGTCCGGGCTGCCGAGATAAAGGACGATGTCGCGCCCGCCGCTGCCCGGGCCGCCGCCGCCCTGGCTCATGAAGTTGACCTGGGCATCCGGAATCGCCGCCAGTGTCGGCGTCAGCGAACGCTCGAACTCGGTCGAGGTGACCTCGCGATCCGCTTTGAGGACAATGTTGAGGAAACCGGTACCGACGAAGATCCGCTGGAATACGCCTTCGACGTTCGGGTCCTTCTGAATCATCTCGGCGGTGCGGTTGATGACCTCTTCAGTCTGTTGCAGCGTCGTTCCCGGCGGTAGGCCGATGCGGACGCGCGAGAAGTCGAGGTTGAGTGGCGGCTGGAACGACATCGACAGCGATGCGAACAGCGCGATTTGGAGGATGAAGGCGCCGGTGCCGGCTCCCGCCATCCATACCCGATGGTCGACGAACCAGGCCTTCATCCTGGTCGCGTACCAGTCGGCAAAATTGCCGCCGATTCTCCGGATGCCGAAATCCATCAGCTTGAAAAGGCCGTAGGCGAGAGCACAGCCCGCGACCACGGCGATCGGAATAACGACCAGGATGATGCCGATTAGCGGGTTCAAAACCTGCCAGGCAACGCCGGCGCCAATCAGGAATGCGAGGGCCAGCAGCAGGACCAGGAACGTTCCGATCAGGAAGTAGAACCAGCGCGCGCGCACATCCTGCATGGTCGCGCGGATGGCGTCGGCCCGCGAGGTGTCGAGGCTCCACTTGAGCGTCTTCAGGTACCATTCCATCGACTTGCCGGCAGCATGCGGCTGGACGCCGTGCGACTTGAGGAAATAGGCCGCGACGAGCGGCGTGATCATGCGCGCGACAAACAGGCTCATCATCACCGTGATGACGATGGTAAAGCCGAACGCCTTGAAGAACTGGCCCGAAATGCCCGGCATCAGCGCGACGGGCAGGAACACCGCGACGATCGACATGGTGGTGGCGACGACGGCGAGGCCGATCTCGTCGGCGGCGTCAATCGACGCCTGCCATGCCGATTTGCCCATGCGCATGTGGCGCACGATGTTCTCGATCTCGACGATGGCGTCGTCCACCAGCACACCCGCCACGAGGCTCAGGGCCAGCAGTGACAGGCCATTGAGGGTGATGCCCATCAGGCTCATGAACCAGAAGGCGGGGATCGCCGACAGAGGGATGGCCAGGGCCGAGATCATCGTCGCCCGGAAGTCGCGCAAGAACAGGAACACCACGAGCACGGCCAGGACCGCGCCTTCCCACAGCCCCTTCATCGCCGAGCTGTACTGGTCCTTCGTGTACTGGACCTGGTTGAAGATCTCGACGAAGCGGATGCGCGGATCATCCTTCTCGATCTGCCGCAGCTCCTTCCAGGCCTCATCGTAAGCGGTGACTTCCGATGCGCCCTTGGCGCGCTGGACGTTGAAGCTGATGACCTGCCGCCCATTCATCCGGGCGATGGTGCGCTGCTCGGAATAGGCGTCCTTGACCTGGCCGAGATCGGCGAGGCGGACGGTGCGACCGCCGGGCACGACGATCTGCGTCTGCGACAGCTCATAGGCGTCGCGAGCGTTGCCGAGCACCCGGACCGACTGTTCGGATCCGGCGATCTGGGCTCGCCCGCCGGCGGCGTTGAGGTTGGTCTGGCGGACCTGTTGGTTGACCTGCGCCGCCGTGATCCCCTGCGCCTGGAGCGCGGCGGGATCGAGGACGATGCGAATCTGCCGGTCGACGCCGCCTTCCCGCGAGACCGCGGCAATGCCCTCGACTCCCAGCAGCCGCCGCGAGACGGTGTCATCGACATACCAGCTCAATTCCTCGAGCGTCATGTCGGTGGTTTCGGCGGCGACGAACAGGATCGGGTCGCCGGCGATATCGATGCGGTTGATCTGCGGTTCCAGGATGCCGTCGGGCAGGTCGCTGCGGATTTGCGCCAGGGCATCGCGGACGTCGTTCACGGCGCGGTCGGTGTTGGTGCCGATCTCGAACTGGACGAAGGTGTTGCTGTTGCCCTCGCGGACCGAGCTGTTGATCTCATCGACGCCGTTGACCGAGCGGATCGCCGCCTCGACCTTCTGCGTGATCTGGTTCTCCATTTCCGTCGGGGCGGCGCCCGGCTGGGCGATGTTCACCTCGACGGCAGGGAAGTCGATGTCCGGGTTGTTGTTGACGTCCATTCCCATGAACGCGACGATTCCCGCCAGCAGCAGGCCGACGAACAGGACGATCGGCGGCACCGGGTTGCGGATGCACCAGGAGGAAATGTTACGGAAGTTCATTGGTCTTCGTCCTGACGATACTTAACGCGCGGCCTGGCGCCGTGGCTTAACCTTCTGGCCCGGGTTGAGGAATGGACCCGCCGACAGCACCACCGACTCCTGTCCGCTGAGCCCTTCGGCGATAGTCACGCCGGCGTCATCGACCGTGCCGATCTTGATCGGCCGGCGCTCAACCTGGTTCTTGGCGTTGATGACATAGACGTAATTGCCTTCCGCGTCCGACAGCACCGCGCTCTGCGGCAGCAGCGGCGCCGTCATCGCGCCGGCCGCAATCCGGGCCTCGGCGAAGCCGCCGGGGCGGATCGCCGGCTCATAGGGCACGGCGATGCGTGCCTCGCCCTGGCGGCTCTGCGGGTCGATCACTGGCGATACCTGCCACACGGTGCCGGAGAAGGTGCGATCGGAGCCGATCGGCGTGATGCTCGCGGTCTGGCCCTCACGAATCAGCGCCAGGTCCTGCTGCGGCAGTTGCGCGCGCATTTCCATCTCGCCGCCGCGCGCCAGGCGGAACAGGCCGCCGGTGCCGGGGCTGACGACCTGGCCGACCTCGATGCTGCGCGACAGGATCAGGCCAGCGGTCGGCGCAACGATGTTCAGGCGGCCGATCTGCGCGCGCATGGCGTTGAGATTGGCCTCGGCGACGCGGATGCGGGCATTGGCGGCATCGCGCGCCGCCTTCTTGCGGTCGAGGTCCGCCTTGGAGACGAAGCCCCGATCGACCAGCGCGGCGCTGCGATCATATTCGTTCTGGGCGAGAGCGGCGTCGGCGCGCGCCACCTGGACCTGGGCGGCGAGCTGCGCAGCGGTCTGCGACTGCACCGACCGGTCGATCGTCGCAAGTACCTGCCCGGCGCGGACCCAGCTGCCGGCATCGACATGGACGGCCGTGACCCGGCCGCCTTCGCCGGCGACGCCGACGGGCTGGTCGCGGCGCGCGGCGAGGGCGCCCGACACCGTGATGACGCGAGCCACCTGGCTGCGGCCGGGGACGATGATGGTCACGGTCGGGATCTGCCCTTCCTGCCCCTGCGCAGCGGCCGTCTGGGCGGATTCCTCACCGCCGCCGCTCAGCATCATGAAGGCGATAAGAAGAGCGGCAATGCCGACCACGGCCGCGATGATGATGTTCCGCCGCCGCTTCGAGCGGTCGACGACGATCAGCGTATCGGAGCCTTGCAAACGTGTTTCCCGGTTCATGCGCAACATTCTTTCGCCCTGTTCGCGTTTCGAGCAGCCTTCCCTGCAGCTACTGTATTACGCGAATAAGTCACCAGCTGCAACAGGAAGCGGCGCATATACCATTTCCAAGTGTTTTTCGACCAACGTGGCACTTGCCACGGCAAGCGACGTTGTTGTCCAAACGAAACGAGAGCGGCAAGCGATTCGGGCCGCGGATCAAGGGAGTATTGCCATGGACCTTCTCGAATCCCACGGCTGGATTGCCTGGATCATCATCGGCGGCCTTGCCGGTGCGATCGCCAAGCTGCTCATGCCCGGCAAGGATCCCGGCGGCTGCATCATCACCGTGCTGCTCGGCATCGCCGGCGCCCTGCTGGCCGGCTTCCTCGGCCAGATGCTCGATATCGACAGCGCCATGAACGGCGCCGGCTTCATCGGCGCAATCCTTGGCGCTTTCCTGATCCTTCTCATCTATCGGTTGGTCCTGAAACGCCGCTGAGCGCCCCGTTCAGCCACTGGCCATTGACCGGCGCGCAGCTTCGCATCGGTTTTTGGTGCAAGTGGGAGTCCGATCCATGAATAAGTTCATTCTGCCGTTGCTCGCGGCAGCAGCGCTGGCTGTGCCTGCCGCCGCCCAGGCGCAAACCGCAGTCCAGGTGCAGCCCATATCCGGCACGCGGCTCGATATCTCCGCAACCGGCGAGGTTACCCGCGTCCCGGACGTCGCCATCATTTCGACCGGGGTGGTGAGCCGCGCGCCGAGCGCGACCGCGGCAATCCAACAGAACGCGGCACGCATGGAGCGGGTGCGATCGGCGCTCAGGCGGGCCGGCATCGCAGACAAGGATATCCAGACCTGTTCGATCAATTTGAACCCTGAATACCATTACGATCAGAACAGGCCGCCGCGGCTGACCGGATACACGGCTTCAAACCAACTCTCGGTGCGATTCCGCGATATTGCCGAGACAGGCAAGATCCTCGACGCCTTGGTCGCCGAGGGCGCCAACCAGATCAGCGGCCCGAGCCTGACCATCGACAAGCCTGAAGAAGCGCTGGACGAAGCTCGCATGAGGGCCATCGCCAACGGCCGGGCGCGCGCCGACCTCTATGCCCGGGCGTTGGGCATGCGCGTCGTGCGACTGTTGTCGGTCAGCGAGAGCGGCGGCTATCCCGTGCCCCCGCCGATGCCAATGTACGCTCGCGCCGAGGCCGCGTCGATGGATGCCCAGACCAAGATCGATCCGGGCGAGCAGAAGGTCCAGGTCGGTGTCTCGATGAGCTTTGAGTTGCAGTAGGCTGGGCAAGAAAAAGGCCGCGCGGTGCGTCGCCGCGCGGCCTCCAATGTCGATGTGATTCGCGTCTAGCGGACGGAGCCGCGGCGGACCAGGTTGACGATCGCAAGCAGGATCACCGCGCCAACCAGCGACACCAGGATATTGGTGACGTCGAGCGGGTCCGACTGGTTGATATTGCCGCCGCCGAAGATCAGCCCGGCAATGAAGGCGCCGACGATGCCGACGACGATGTTGAGCAGGACACCCTGTTGTGCGTCGGTGCGCATGATCAGGCTGGCGAGCCAGCCGACGACACCGCCGATGATGAGCCAAACAATGAAACCCATGAGCGTTCCCTCCTGTTCGTGGCCAACAGGTCTGACGCCCGCCGGCCTTCCGGCATCAAGACGCGTGATGCACGCACCTTGTTCCGGATTATGAACGAACTGTCTAGACGGATGCGTAACGACCTGTGGATGGAATTCGCACAACGAAAAAGGGCCGCGGAAAACCGCGGCCCTGATGTGATTGAGGGAGGCGCGAGCTTAGTAGCGTTGCTGGCGCTCATATTGTTCGCGGTAATGCTTGATCCGCGTCACGCGCAGGCCAGGCATTCCGCTGCGATCGACCGCGCGCTGCCAGCTGGTGAACTCCTCAAGGCTGAGCGAGTAGCGCTGGCAAGCCTCGTCAACGGTCAGGAGACCGCCGGCGACGGCGGCAACCACCTCGGCCTTGCGGCGCACCACCCAGCGAGTCGTATCCCGGGGCGGGAGCGAGTCGATCGTCAGCGGCTCGCCGAGCGGTCCGATTACCTGGGCTGGGCGAAATTTCTGATTCTCGAGCATTACAAACCTCAAAACCGAATCGTTGCCTGTCGATGGGCCGTATTTAACGCCGCGCGATTGAAGATATTCTGAAACGCGGTGGTAAAATTCCTGCTCATTTGTCCTTACCGTCCGTTAACGCCCTTTGCCTGACGACCTCCGCGAAGGCCCCGCCAAGCCGGCCCACCGCGTCACGCCAGCCCTCGCTCGCCGAGAGCAGGCAGGCGATGGCCGCCTGCCGCTCACGGTCCGCCGCCTTATCGGTGCGCCGAAGCGCCCGAAGCAGCTCCCCCATGTCCAGCGAGGTCTCGGCCGCAGCCTCGAACTCCCCCTCATGCCTCGCCAAAAGAACATCCTTGTTTCTGTCTTTGGTTGAGACGGTCTAGCGAGACAGGGTGAATTTCGGGTAAAGAGCGCGCCTTCAGATGAGCATCGACTTCCATCTCGGCCGCTCCTCGAGCGAAGCCCGCATCGTCGTCGCCATGTCAGGCGGCGTCGACAGCAGTGTCGTCGCCGCCCTCGCCGCGCGCACCGGCGCCGAGGTGATCGGGGTCACGCTGCAGCTTTACGACCATGGCGAGGCAGTGAAGCGCAGCGGTTCCTGCTGCGCCGGACAGGACATTTACGATGCCAAGACCGTCTGCGACCGGCTCGGCATCGCCCATTATGTGCTCGACTATGAAAGCCGTTTCCGGACGGGCGTGATCGACAAGTTCGCCGACGAATATGCACAGGGGCGGACGCCGGTGCCTTGCTCGCTTTGCAACCAAGGGGTGAAGTTCGTCGATTTGATTGCCTTCGCCCGGGACCTCGGCGCCGATTGCCTGGCAACCGGCCATTATATCCGCCGCGTCGAGCGGGAAGGGCGGATCGAGCTGTGGAAGGGCCGCGACCCGTCGCGCGACCAGAGCTATTTCCTTTACGGCACGACGCCGGAGCAACTCGCTTACCTCCGCTTCCCGCTCGGCGATTTGCCGAAGAGCGAGACTCGGCGGCTGGCGGCGGCGGAGGGGCTGGTTACCGCTGACAAGCCCGACAGCCAGGACATCTGCTTCGTTCCCGACGGCGACTATGCCTCCCTCGTCAAGAAGCTGCGGCCCGAGACGGCAGCGCCGGGCGAGATCGTCCATGTCGACGGCCGCCGGCTCGGCACCCATGCGGGGGTCGTCCATTTCACGATCGGCCAGCGGCGCGGGATCGAGATCGGCGGGCAGAGCGAGCCGCTCTATGTCGTCCGAATCGATCCGAAGCAGCAGCGATTGGTCGTGGGGCCGCGCAGCGCGCTGGCGGTCGCTTCGGCGCGGGTCGAGGGCGTCAACTGGCTTGCCGAGGAGCAGGTCGAGGTCAGCGCCAAGGTGCGCTCGCTGGCGCGGCCGGTCGCGGGGGCGTGGGACGGCGAGCGACTGACGTTCAGTGCTCCGGAATATGGTGTCGCCCCAGGTCAGTCGGCGGTTTTCTACGACGGCGAGCGCGTGCTCGGTGGCGGCACGATCGTCGAGACGGAAGCGGCGGTGCTGGCTGAAGCAGCCTGAACGACGCCGCGATTTGTCCTGATCAACGCTATCCATGGCAGCCCCTGTTCGTTACGGACGACGAGGCACACTCCCAATTGCAAGGCGAAATGCGGTGGCGGCGGCACAAGATTGCGCAAGCTTGACGTCCCCATGACCGAGAGCATGCGCGCGATCCTTGTCGAGACGCTCGGCGGTCCCGAAGTGCTGCAGGTCAAACAGGTACCCCGTCCCGTCGCGGGGCCGGATGAGACGCTGATCGAGGTCCATCGGGCTGGCATCAACTTTTCCGACATCTGGCGGCGTGGTGTCGGCTGGTCCCGGCACCCCCTGCCGGTCATCCCCGGCTTCGAGGTCGTCGGCCGCCGAGTCAGCGATGGCGTGCGGGTCGTCGGCGCTACCGCAAGAGGCGCGGGCGGCTACGCGGATTTTGCCGCAATGCCCAACCTCCTGACTTTGCCGGTCCCCGACGGCGTCAGCGATACCGCCGCTCTGGCGACGATGATCCAGGGCATCACCGCCTGGGGCGCACTGGTCGAGGCCGGCCGCATTAGACAGGGTGAAACCGTGGCCGTGATGGCCGCCGCTGGCGGGCTTGGGAGCCTGGCCGTGCAGCTTGCCCGCCTGCACGGGGCCTCGCGCGTGATCGCGATCGCCTCCAGCGAGGAGAAGCGCAAGCTGGCGATTGAGCTGGGTGCGGACGTCGCGGTCGACAGCAACGCCGAGACCCTGGTCGACGACATCCGCAGGGCCAATGGCGGCGAGGGGGTGGACATATTGCTGGAGTCGATCGGCGGCGTAATCACAGATGTCGCCTTCGGCGCACTGCGCCACGGCGGGAGGATGGTCTGTTTTGGCCAGGCTTCTGGCGCCTCCAATACAGTCTCGCTCGACTTGCTGATGGACAATTCGATCGGGGTCATCGGCTATTGGGTTACCCCCTTCCAGACCAGCGAGGGAGGCGAGGGTCGCGCGGCCATCGCCACGATGCTGGACTGGATCGCGGATGGCCGCCTGCGGGTGCTCGAGGGTGCATCATTCCCAATCGCCATGGCCGGAGCGGCGCAAGCGGCGATCGAGTCCCGGAGGACCTTCGGTAAGGTCAGCCTCGCGGTCGACGAGGAGTCGTGGCGGCAGCTCGGCTAAATCTGGAAATGCCCCTCGATGACGGTCACGCAGTGGCCGCCGAGGATGGCGCGGTCGCCTCTGTGCTCGCAGTGCAGGATGCCGGTGCGCTTGCTCGCCTGCAGCGCGGTGAAATGGTGGCGGCCTAGCCGCTCGGCCCAGAAGGGCGTCAGCGCCGCATGGGCGGCGCCGGTGACCGGGTCCTCATCAATCCCCAGTGACGGCACGAAGACGCGGCTGGCGATTGCATGCTCGTCGCCGGGCGCGGTGACGATCGCCAGGCCGGGGATGTCCGCCAACGCCTTGAAGTCCGGCCGGACGGCGCGGACCGCCGCTTCATTGTCGAGCAGGACGATCGCCCCGCCGTTGCCGCCGCGCAAGGTGAATGTCTCCGTCGATTCTTCGAGGTCGAGCGCGGCAATCAGCCCGTCGACGCGGGCCGGTTCCACCTTTGCGGCAGGCAGGTCGAGCATCAGCAGACCATCCTTGCGGGTGACGGTCAGGATGCCCGAGCGGGTCGAAAACCGGACCCTGTCGCCGTGGATCAGCACATGGCCCGAGGCGAGGGTCGCATGGCCACACAGCTCCACCTCGACGGTCGGCGTGAACCAGCGCAAATCGTAGTCGGCATCGTCGCGCTCGCTCGACACGGTGAACGCCGTCTCGCTGAGGTTGTTCTCGGCGGCGATGGCCTGCATCGTCTCGTCCGGCAGCCATTCGTTGAGCGGCATGACCGCGGCGGGATTGCCGGTGAAGGCGCCAGTGCTCGCCATGCCCCCGGCATGACTGCGCGCTCCGGCGTCAGCGAAGGCATCGACCTGGAAAAAGGGCAAAGGTGTCGTCATCGTGCGCGCTCCGTCAGATCCGGGCTCAGTATCCCTTCGCGGTCTGTATGCCCCTCCGGGTCGAGGTGGATGATGATCTCGGTAGCCGGGAAGCGGTCGCACAGTTCATGCTCGACGCGCTCCAGCGAGTCGTGCGCCTGCTTCACCGTCCACTCAGGTGGCACCCAGACATGGAACTGAACGAAACGGTGGGAGCCGGAATGGCGGGTCCTGAGGTCATGCAAGCCGGCGAGCTCGGGATATTCCTTCGCCGCGTCGAGGAAGGCCTCGCGCTCGGTCTCCGGCCATTCGCGGTCCATCAGCTGGTCGACCGAATGGCTGGCCGCGCTCCACGCATTGTAGAGCAGCCACAAGGCGATCCCGAGGCCGAACAGGGGATCGGCGAGCTGCCAGCCGAGCATCTGGTCGAGGGCCAAGGCGGCGATGACCGCCACGTTCAAAAGCAGGTCCGACTGGTAATGGACATGGTCGGTGTGGATGGCGACCGAGCCCGTGCGGCGGATGACATGGCGCTGGTAGGTCAGCAGGGCGAGGGTCGCGGCCATGGCGACGAGCGACACGCCGATGCCCAGCTCCAGCCCCTCGGTGCCCGCGCCGCTCTGGAATCGATCGATCGCCCGCCAGCCGATTCCAAGCGCCGAAATGGTGATGAGGATGACCTGGACGAGCGCGGCCAGCGCCTCCGCCTTGCCATGGCCGAACCGATGCTCGGCGTCAGCGGGCATGGCCGCCCAGCGCACGCCGAGGAAGGTGACCATGCTGGCGACGAGGTCCAGCACCGTGTCGGCGAGGCTGCCCAGCATCGCCACCGAGCCCGTTTCGATGCTCGCCCAGACCTTCAGCGCAACCAGAAACAAGGCCATGGTAATGCTGGCGATGGCGGCCCGCCGGGTAAGGTCGCCGCGCTCGCTGCCGTGGGCCCGCTCCGGATGGTGATGGGCGTGGGCGTGCTTCAGGCTCACGGGTAGAGCAGCCCTTCGTCCCAGCCGCTGGCAGTGCGGGTGAACAAACGCCGCTCATGCAGGCGATGCGGCCGGTCGCTCCAGAATTCGAAGGTCTCGGGCCTTAGCCGGAAGCCGCCCCAGCGCTCGGGCCGCGGCACCTCCCGCCCCTCGTAACGACGCCGCACCTCCTCGCAGCGGCGCTCGAACGCCTCCCGGCTTTGCAGCGGGCGCGACTGGTCGGATGCCCAGGCGCCGATCTGGGAATCCCGGCCGCGGCTGGCAAAGTACATGTCCGATTCCTCGGCCGGAAGCAGCTCGACCGGCCCCTCGACGCGCACCTGTCGCCGCAGCGATTTCCAGTGGAACAGCAAGGCGGCGCGCGGGTCGGCGTCGAGTTCGGCGCCCTTGCGGCTGTCGAGGTTGGTGTAGAAGTCGAAGCCCTGCGGCCCGTGGCCCTTCAGCAGCACAATTCGCACAGACGGGTGGCCGTCCGGAGTCGACGTCGCCAGCGCCATCGCCTCGGGATCGTTGATCTCGGCGACCTTCGCCTCGGCAAACCAAGCATCAAACAATTCGAAGGGATCGTCGGCCATGGCGTCGCCTGTAAGCGCGGCCATGCTTGCCCTGCAAGGCAAGGCTGTTGCAGGAGGGGCGTTCATGGACCTGTATCAACAGCTCGGCATCAAGCGCGGCGCCAGCGACGCCGAGGTCAAGAAGGCCTATCGCAGCCTTGCCAAGCAGCTGCATCCCGATCGCAACAAGGACAATCCCAAGGCGTCCGAGCGCTTCGCCAAGGTGACTCAGGCCTATGATATCCTCTCCGACAAGGACCGGCGGGCGAAATACGACCGCGGCGAAATCGACGAGGACGGCAATCCGCGCATGCCGTTCGGTGCCGGCTTCGGCGGAGGCGGTGCCAGGCCGGGTGGAGGCGGCGGGGCAGGCGGGTTCGATGGCTTCGGGACGGGTTTCGATCCCAATACCGCTGACCTTTCGGACCTCTTCGAAGGCCTGTTCGGAGCCGCGACCGGCGGTCGGCGGAGTGGCGGCGGCTTCGGCGGATTCGGCCGCCGCGCGCAGGCGCCGCAAAAAGGCGCCGACGTTGCCTATCGGCTGAAGGTGCCGTTCATCGACGCGGCGACCCTGAAACCCCAGCGAGTCACCCTGTCGAGCGGCAAGACCGTCGACGTCAAGCTGCCCAACGGGGTCGACAGCGGCACCAAGATCCGCCTGGCCGGCCAGGGCCAGCCGGGTCCGGCGGGCAACGGCGACGCCATCGTCACTATCGAGGTCGCGGCCCATCCCTTCTTCACCCGCGACGGCAAGGACATTCGCCTGGCACTCCCGGTGACGCTGAAGGAGGCGGTGCTGGGCGCCAAGGTGAAGGCGCCGACCCCGGAAGGCGCGGTGATGCTGACCGTCCCCAAGGGTTCTTCGTCGGGCAAGGTGTTGCGTCTCAAGGGCAGGGGCTTCACCGACAAGGCCGGCCGGCGCGGCGACCAGCTCGTAACCTTGCAGGTCGACATACCGGCGGGCGATGCGAAGCTCGAGGCCTTTGCCAGCGAGTGGGACGGCGCCGGCAACCCCCGCTCGGCTCTCGGAGTCTAATGCAGGACAAGCATCCCTTTTCGCCCGAAGAACGGCGCAAGCGCCTCGCCGCCGAGACCGCCGCCTTCGGCCACGAAGTCGCCGAGCGGATCCACAAGCCGCCGACCGCCTGGGAAATCGTCAAGAGGATCGCGACGGGCGTCTACAACGACGGCTTCATTCACGCAGGAAATCTCGCCTTCCTGGCGCTGCTGGCCCTGTTTCCTTTCTTCATCACGGCGGCGGCGATCACCAAGCTGCTCGGTCAGTCGGAAGACGGACGGAGGACCGTCGCGACCATCCTCGACCGGCTGCCGCCGGACGTCGCCGGCGTGTTGGCGGGACCGATCAATGAAGTGCTGACGGCACGAACCGGGCCTCTCCTGTGGTTCGGCGCCATCGTCGGCGTGTGGACCGCCGCGAGCTTCATCGAGACGATCCGCGACATCCTGCGCCGCGCCTACGGCATTCCCTTCTCCGCGCCCTTCTGGTCCTATCGACTCGGTTCGATTGGCCTCATCATCGGCGCCGTGCTGATGCTGATGGCGGCCTTCGGCGCCACCGTCGCCATCAGTTCGGTCCATTTCTTCATCGTCGACAAGATCCCGGCCTCGGCTGGGCTTGCCACCGACCTCGGCGTCTACCGCATCGCCCCGGCCATTGCCTTGTTCGTGACCTTCTATTTCACTTTCTATGCGCTCACCCCCTCGCGCTACCGCGGCCGCGATTGCCGCAAGTGGCCGGGCGCGCTGCTAATTACCGCATGGTGGATCGCGACCGTAGAAGTGCTGCCGGCGGCGCTGACATTCTTCGGCGGCTATGAAATCACCTACGGCAGCCTCGCCGGCGTGATGATCGCGCTCATCTTCTTCTTCATGATCGGTCTTGGGGTGGTCACGGGCGCCGAGCTCAATGCGGCGCTGGCGGATACCGAGGGGCACGCGCTAAAGGGTGAGATGTACGCAGGTCCGTTCGCCGATGAGCTGGAAGTCGACGAACCGGAGCCGGGCGAGGATATCGAGCCGAAGAGAGTACAGGGGATGCGGGGATGACCAAGTTGATGGCTGGTAAACGGGGCCTGGTCATGGGCCTCGCCAATGACCGGTCGCTGGCCTGGGGAATCGCCCAGAAGCTTGCGGATCATGGCGCCGACCTGGCCTTCTCCTATCAGGGCGAGGCACTGGAGAAACGCGTCCGCCCCTTGGCCGAGCAGCTGGGCTCTAGCCTGCTGGTCAATTGCGACGTTTCCGACATGGCGGCGCTCGATCGGACTTTCGAGGCTCTGAAGAAGAGCTGGGACCGCCTCGATTTCGTCGTCCACGCCATCGGCTTCTCCGACAAGAACGAGCTGCGCGGCGGCTATGTCGACACCAGCCTCGACAATTTTCTGATGACCATGAACATCTCGGTCTACAGCTTCGTCGCCGTCGCCCAGCGGGCGCGGGCGATGATGCCTGATGGCGGCTCGCTGCTGACTTTAAGCTACTATGGCGCTGAAAAGGTCATCCCGCATTACAATGTCATGGGCGTCGCCAAGTCCGCGCTCGAAACCAGCGTCAAGTATCTCGCCGCCGACCTCGGCAAGGAGAACATTCGAGTCAACGCGATCAGCGCCGGGCCGATCAAGACGCTGGCGGCGAGCGGTATCGGCGACTTCCGCTACATCATGAAGTGGAATGAATATAATTCGCCGCTTCGCCGCAATGTCACCATCGAGGATGTCGGCGGGGCCGGGCTCTATCTCCTCAGTGACCTCGCGGCGGGCGTGACCGGCGAGATCCACCATGTCGATGCCGGCTACAATGTCGTCGGCATGAAGGCGGAGGATGCGCCCGATATCTCCGTGGTGTGAGCAAGATGGCCATCGCCCGCAAGGTCCGCATCTATGGGCGCGTCCAGGGCGTCTTCTTTCGCCAGTGGGCGGTCAACCAGGCGCGCGCGCTCGGCGTCGCCGGATGGGTACGCAATTGTCCCGACGGCACGGTCGAAGCCCATGTCACCGGTGAAGAAGATGCGGTCGCCAAAATGATCGCCGCCATGCACCAAGGCCCATCCCAGGCCAGGGTGGATAACCTGACGGTTGACGTGATCGAGCCGGAGGACGCCAGCGGCTTTTCGGTCCGGCACTAGCCAGCGAACGGGTCTCTGACCAGGATTGTATCGTCGCGTTCCGGAGAGGTGCTGACCAAGGCTACCGGACAGCGGGTGAGCTCCTCGATCCGGCGAACATATTTGACCGCCTGCGCCGGCAGGTCTGCCCAGCTGCGAGCGCCAGCGGTGGTCCCCCGCCAGCCCTCCATCTCTTCATAGACGGGCTCGACGTTCGCTTGGTCGGCGGCGTGCGGCGGCAGATAGTCGAAGGTCCGGTCGCCGATCCTGTAGCTCTTGCAGATCTTCACGGTGTCGAGCCCGTCGAGCACGTCGATCTTGGTCAGCGCCATGCCGGTGATGCCGCTGACCGCGCCTGACTGGCGGACGAGAACGGCGTCGAACCAGCCGCAGCGGCGCTGGCGACCGGTCACCGTTCCGAACTCGCGGCCGCGCTCGCCCAGCCGCTGTCCGATGGCGTCGTCCAGCTCGGTCGGGAATGGGCCGGAGCCGACGCGGGTCGTGTAGGCCTTGACGATGCCGAGCACGAATCCGGCCGCCGACGGCCCGCACCCGCTGCCGGCACCGGTCGTCCCGGCGACCGTGTTGGAGGACGTGACGAAGGGATAGGTGCCGTGGTCGACGTCGAGAAGCACGCCCTGCGCGCCTTCGAACAGTATGCGCTTCCCCGTCCGGCGAGCTTCGTCGAGGTCGCGCCAGACCGGCCTGGCGAACGGCAGGACGAAATCGGCGATGTCGCGCAGGTCGCCGAGCAGCCGCTCGCGGTCGACCGGCGGTTCGTTGAAGCCGGCCCGCAGCGCGTCGTGGTGCGCGCATAGGCGGTCGAGCAGCGGCTCGAGGCCGTCGAGATGAGCAAGGTCGCAGACGCGAATGGCGCGGCGGCCGACCTTGTCTTCATAAGCGGGGCCGATGCCGCGGCGGGTCGTGCCGATC
>DATFEO010000100.1:0-15612 GCA_035250985.1 Sphingomicrobium sp.
GAGGGCGATCATTTCACCATCCTCGGCTTTCCCTTGCTTCCACTGCTGGGAGCGCTGCGGGAGCGCGGATTGATGGCGTCATGACGTCATTTGCCGGGTATGCCGAAGTGATCGGCGACCCGATCGATCATTCCCGGTCGCCGACGATCCACCAGTTCTGGATCGAGAAGCTGAAGCTGGACTTCGATTATCGGGCGAGCCGGGTGACGCGTGTCGAGCTTCCGGCCTTCCTGGAACAGCGGCTAGGCGAACCGGCCTGGCGGGGCTGCAACGTGACGATGCCGCTGAAGCTCGACGCGCTCATGCTGGCGGATGGGGGCAGCGACCTCGCCGTGACGGCGGGAGCGGCGAACATCCTGGTGCCGAAGGACGGCGCGCTGCTGGCGGGCAACACCGACATTGGCGGTGTCACGCAGCTGCTCGGCCCAATGCTGAAAGAGCATGGCAGGGAAGGCGGCATTACGTTGCTCGGCAATGGCGGCGCCGCTCGGGCGGTGCTGGTCGCCTTGCACATGATGGGTGTGACCAATGTCCGGATCCAGGCTCGTGACCTGTCCGCCGCCTACAAGCTGGCGGTCGAATTCGGCCTCGAGGAGGAACCGCGCACCTTCGACCGGCCGATCGAGAGCGCCGGCTTGGTCAATGCCACGCCGCTCGGCATGGTGGGCGCTCCGCCACTTGCTATCGACATTCGGTCGATGCCGGCAAAGGGTGGCTGGGTCTTCGACATGGTGACGGAGCCGGTCGAAACGCCCCTGCTGCGCAGGGCGCGCGAGCGCGGACTCGCGACGGTCGATGGCATCGCCATGCTTGTCGAGCAGGCCGCCGGAAGCTTTCACTTATTGTTCGGTCCCGACGCACCGCGGCAATACGATGCCGAGTTGATGGCGAGGCTGAAGCCATGATCAGGATCGCGCTGACGGGATCGATCGGCATGGGCAAGTCGACTGTGGCGGCGATGTTCGCCGAGGCTGGAATCCCTGTGTTCGACGCGGACGCGGAGGTCAGGCGCATGCAGGGTTATGGCGGAATGCTGGTCGAGGACATCGAGCGCCGCTTCCCGGGCACGATGATCGACGGCGCCATCGACCGGGATCGGCTTTCGGCTCGGGTGATCGCCGACCGTGACGAGCTTGCCGCGCTCGAGATGATCGTTCATCCGGCCGTCGCCCGCGCTCGCGAGCGCTTCATCGAGGACAATCGCGGCGCCCCGGCGCTGCTGTTCGAGATTCCCTTGCTTTACGAGACGCAAGGCGAAGCGGACTTCGACAAGGTGATTGTCGTCTCCGCGCCGGAGGACATGCAGCGCGAACGGGTGCTCGCGCGGAAGGGAATGACCGCGGAAAAGCTGGAGCAGCTGCTGGCCCGCCAGATGCCGGATGCGGAGAAGCGCGAGCGCGCCGACTTCGTCGTCGACACTGGCGGCACCCATGAAAATACCCGGGAACAGGTCAGGATGATCCTCGCTTGCCTCGGGCTTCCGGCAGCGCGATAAGCGGCTTCATGCGGGAAATTATTTTCGACACGGAAACCACCGGGCTCAATCCGGCGGCCGGGGACCGCATGGTCGAAATCGGCTGCATCGAGCTGGTCAACCGTGTCGAAACCGGCCGCATTTTCCACGCTTATTTCAATCCCGAACGGCCGATGCCCAGCGACGCCGAGGCGGTGCACGGGCTCACCGACATCTTCCTGTCCGACAAGCCCCGGTTTGTCGACAAGGCCGAAGAATTGCTGGAGTTCGTCGGCGACGCGCCGCTGGTCGCGCACAATGCCGGCTTTGATTTTGGCTTCCTCAATTTTGAGCTGGAGCGCTGCGCGCGCAGCCCGGTCTGCCTCAGCCGGATGATCGATACCTTGGTGCTCGCTCGCTCGAAGCACCCCGGCGCTAAGCACAGCCTCGACGCGCTCTGCGCCCGGTTTGGAGTCGACCGCAGCATGCGCGTCAAGCACGGAGCCCTGCTCGATGCGCAGCTGCTTGCCCAGGTCTATGTCGAGCTGACGGGCGGCCGCCAGATCGGCCTGTCGCTGGGTATCGTCACCGCAAGGGTCGAGACGCAGGGCACTGCTACCGTCCCGGCGCAACGAATTGCGCGTGCGCCGCGTCCGCATGCGGCGTCGGATGAGGAACGGACGCGGCATCGCAGCTTTATAGAGAGGCTGACCAGTCCTTTGTGGGAGCGTTACCTCGTTCCCGTTTGACGGCAGCGCGGACGGCGGCCGATCGCCGCCCGCTCAATGCAGAAAGGAAGGGCACAAGGTGCAGGTTCGAGTCGCGGGCCACCAGGTCGAAACCAGCGAATCCTTGCAGGCACGGGTAAGCGAGCGGATCGAGGCGATCGCCAACAAATATTTCGACCGAGCGATCGCAGCCAATGTGACGTTCGGTAAAGGTCCTTATGACGATTTCACCTGCGAAATCGTCGCGCCGGTACCGCAAGGCGTCGTGCTGAAGGCATCGGGCCGTGCGGGGGAGGCGCGAGTCGCCTTCGAAGGCGCGGCTGACAAGATCGAACGGCAACTGAGCCGCTACATGAAACGGCTGCGCGAGCATAAGGGCAATGGCGGAGCAGTGCCCGAGTTGGACGAGAATGCGGCCTACACCATCTTCGCCCCGCTGCCAGTGGCCGAGGAGCCGCCCAGCCATCCGCCGGTCATCGCCGAGACCAGGGTCGACATACCCGAGGCCAGCGTCTCCGACGCGGTGATGATGCTCGATCTTCGCAATACCAACGCGCTGATGTTCAAGAACTCGAAGAGCGGTGCCTTCAACATGGTCTATCGACGAGACGATGGCACGATCGGCTGGGTCGAACCGCGGGCGGAATGACATTGCCGTCGCGGCGTCCTAAACGGCGTCCGGCGCGTCTCCCTGCCGGTTCTTGAAGAGTGTCCTGAAGATGCAGCTTGCTGAATTCCTCGACTTCGAATCCATTCGCGTCGGTGTCTCGTCCGGCAACAAGCGCAAGTTGCTGCAGATGCTGGGGCAGATGGCTGGCGCGCGGCTCGGCTACGATCCCGCCGCCATCGTCGACACCATCGCTGAGCGCGAGCGGCTCGGATCGACCGGTTTTGGCAACGGCGTCGCCATTCCCCACGGCAAAGTCGATGGCCTCAAGCGCATTTATGCCATGGTCGTGCGCCTGGCCGAGCCGATTGATTACAAGGCGATCGACGGCCAGCCGGTCGATCTCGTCTTCCTCCTGTTGTCGCCGCCGGACGCGGGCGCCGAACATTTGAAGGCGCTGGCGGCGGTCAGCCGTGTCGTTCGCCATGGCCCGACGCTGGAGAAGCTGCGCGGAGCGCGCAGCCGAGATGCCTTTGCCGCCGTCCTGATGGCTGCCGACGAGCGCGATGCCGCCTGAGGCCGCTGCGGCGACCGGAGCCGAAGCCCATTTGCGCGCTCTCGAAGCGCTCTACGCCTCGGCGCCGATCAATCGCCTGTTCAAATCGCAAATCGAATTGCCGCGAGCCGGCCATTCGCGGATCCTCTTCACCGTCGACGACGCCATGTTCCACGCCGCCCATGCCGCCCACGGCACGCTCTATTTCAAGATGCTGGACGACGCCGCATTCTATGCGGCCAACGGCCTGGTCAGTGATCGCTTTCTCCTGACCACTGCCTTCAACCTGCACTTCACCAAGCCCATGAAGTCCGGCGAGGCCGTGGCGGAAGGGCGCTGGATCAGCGGGCGGCGGCGCGTGTTCGTCGCCGAAGCCCGGATTGTCGATGCCGGGGGCGAGGAGTGCGCTCGGGGCACCGGCACATTCCTGCGCTCGCACATCGCGCTTACCAGCCTGACGGGGTATCGGGCGAGTTGAGCGAACGGCTGCCCGCCAGGGTCGAAGTGGCGGCCATCATGCGCCATGTGCAGGGGGCCGGCGGCTTCGCCAGCATACTCCACCGCGGCGACGCCGACCGGGGCGCGATCAGCCTGCTGATCGTCGAGCGCGGCCGACCCGAGGCGGTACTCGAGCGGCGCATGGCCGCCGATTTCACCTATCGCTGGACGAAAGTTCCCTCGTCCGTCGCGCTGGAGGGCTCGGGCTGGCGCGATTGGGTCGAAAGCATGTCCCGGATCGATCCAGATTGCTGGCTGGTCGAACTGGACGTCGCGGATGCTGAACGATTCATCGCTGAAACGACCTCCGCGGGTTGATCCAGGGGGTCCGCAGGGTGAAAAGCGCCTCAACTCCAGAGCGGGGGGCACCCTTTCGGCATTCGGCCAATTGAGGTGCCACGCAGACGGGAGGCCGCCGAGGCGCAACAAGGACGCGTAGAAAGTCCAGTGCCCCAGTCGAGCGGCCAACCGCCAAAAGACCAAATTTCATGTCGATTTCAATTCGGTCGATTACCACCGTGCTCGCTGCGCTTAGCGCCTCATCGGTTGCACCTGCGCAGGTTACACAGGAAGCGGAGCCGCTGATTGCAGCAGGCTCGGGAGTGCTTCCGGTTCCGGCTGTCATCCAGGCGCTTGAGAATGAAGATGTGGTCCTCAGCCCCGGTGATCCGCTGGCGCCGCAACCCGAGTCCGGGAAATCGACCGACACCGCTGACGTCACCACCGACGTGGAGCCGGCGAAGGACCTGCCGACCCTGGTTGCGGAGTTCCGCGCCAGCGATCCTGGCAGCCGGGAACTCGAGTGCCTTGCTGTGGGAGTCTATTTTGAAGCGAAGAGTGAGTCCCTCGCCGGCCAGCTGGCGGTCGGGCAGGTCATCGCCAACCGCGCCAACAGCGGCAAGCGCTTCCCCTCTTCCTATTGCGGTGTCCTGTTCCAGCGTGGCCAGTTCAGCTTCGTCCGCCGCGGCACCTATCCCTATATCAGCCGCGCTGGCCGCCAGTGGCAGACGGCAGTGGCGATTGCCCGGATCGTCGACCAGGAACTGCACGATTCCGCGGTTCCGAATGCGCTGTTCTTCCACGCCCGGCGGGTCAATCCGCGCTGGCGGCTGACGCGCGTCGGTACGGTCGGCAATCACGTCTTCTACCGCTAGGCCCGGTCCTCGCCGGCCAGCGGTCAATTCGGCCGGATTGGCTGCGTTCTTGTTTTATTCTATTCGGGGCGGATGAGCTCTGCCCCGATTCCCGACTGCTTTCTCGACCAGCCGCCCATCGCCGCCGAAGTCGCCCGCGGAGTGACTCGCCTTTTCTGCCGGCGCGACTGGTTCGCCATGTGCGAGGTGCCGCTGCCCAATGGCCGGCGCGCCGACCTGATGGCCATCGACCCAAAGGGGCAATTGGCGATCGTCGAGATCAAGGTCAGCAAGGCCGACCTCATCGGTGACGGCAAGTGGCGGGACTATCTCGATTATTGCGACCGCTTCTTCTGGGCCGTGCCGGATAGCTTGTGCGCGATCCTCGAGCAGGATCATTTTCTCCCCGGTGAGGCGGGCCTGCTCGTCGCCGACCGCTACGATGCGGTGATCATGCGCGAGGCACTGGAGCGGCCGCTGGCGCCGGCGCGGCGCAAGGCCGAGACGCTGCGTTTCGCGCGCCGGGCGGCGCGTCGGCTGTCGGCGCAGATTGATCCGACGCTGGGCGAGGGCCGCTAGGGCTTGACCGGGCCGACGGCGACCGCCTTCTTTGACTTGACCGTCTCGATCAGCCTCAGGATCTCGGTCGAGCGATTGTCGCGCTTGGCATATTCGCGCGCCGAATAGCCGCTGGCGTGATCGGGCTTGTCGGGATCGGCGCCGGCCTCGAGCAACATCCGGACGATGTTGGTCTGGCGTCCCTGGACGCCGACGATCAGCGCGGTTTCGCCGAGCTTGTTGTCCGTGTCGACGATCGCGCCATTCATCAGCATCCGGGCGACGCCCTCCGAAAAACCGAGTCTCGTAGCGAGGATGAGCGGCGTGTCGCCGTCGTCGTTGCCGAGGTTCGGGTCCGCGTCGCGCGCCAGCAGGAAACCGACCCAATTGGCGTTGCGATGGCGCACGGCAATATGCAGGCCGGCATCGCCATCTTTGCCGCGGTAGTTGACCACCGTTGAGCCCGGCTTCTCGACCAGGTCGAGCGCCTTGCTGAACTCCCCCTCGCGCATGGCGGAGACGAAGGCTTCGCCGTCGGATCCGTAAAGCTGGGCGGCTGCGGGCGCGGCAACCAGTGCTGCGGCCATGGCCAATGCGCGTACCAGACGAACCATTCCAAAACCCCGTTTGCTCTTGATCGTAATCCTTTGCCACCCCATGGCTACACCGAGGATGAACGAGCGAAAACCCTTTTGGGAAAAGCCCTTGTCCGCGCTCAACCGCGGCGAGTGGGAGGCCCTGTGCGACGGCTGCGGCCGCTGCTGCGTCCACAAGCTCGAAGATGACGATACTGGCGAACTTTATGCGACCAACGTTGCCTGCGAACTTCTCGACCGCCGCAACGGCCGCTGCACCGATTATGCGCACCGTAAACAGCGGGTAAGCGATTGCGTGGTCCTCCGCCAGGACAAGCTGGACGAACTCGAATGGCTGCCGGCGACCTGCGCCTACAAGCTGCGCGCGGCCGGAAAGCCGCTTCCCGAATGGCACTATCTGATCTCCGGAAGCCGGGAGACGGTGCATCAGGCCGGGCAGTCGACCCGTGGCTGGACAGTCAGCGAAGTCGATGCCGGCGAATTGGAGTGGCACCTTGTCGACCGGCCGCTCTGAAGCCATCCATTACGATCCCCGGCTGCCGATGCCGGTCGCTGTCCGCGTGCATCCGAGCGCCCGAAGGGTAAAGCTTCGGCTCGACCATTCGCGCGACCTGCTCCTCCTCACCTGCCCGCCGCGAAGCAGCCGCCGCGCCGCGCTCGACTGGGCGGCGGACCAGCGTGACTGGGTGCTGGCCCAGCTCGCCGAGGCGCGGCCGTCGGTTCCTCTTGAGCCGGGCGTCACCATCCCCTTCGAGGGGCGCGACACAAAGCTCGCCTGGCTCGAGCATGGTGCTCGCAATGTGGCATTAAGGGACGGTATCCTGTCCTGCGGCGGTCCGTGCGAGGGCTTTCCTGGGCGCATCGAAGGTTGGCTGCGCGCCCGCGCCCGCGACCTCCTCTCGCTTGATACCGCCGAAGCCGCGCGGCGAGCGGGCGTGACCGTCCGACGGGTCAGCATCGGCGACGCCTCCAGCCGGTGGGGAAGCTGCTCGGCTTCCGGCAGCATCCGTTACAACTGGCGGCTGGTGCTGGCGCCGCCCCAAGTCCGTCGCTGGGTCGTCGCGCACGAGGTCGCACATCGCGTGCACATGAACCATGGGCCAGCCTTCAAGGCGCTCGAAGCCGAGCTGTTCGACGGCGACGCAGAAGCCGCGCGATTATTGCTGCGGCGTCTCGGGCCGGGGTTGCGACGGATCGGCCGGAGGATCTGAACGCGGCGGCGGCGGGGGCGGCCGTTGCTCGCGCGGCGGCGGCGGGCTGGCGAAGATACGGTCGAGCTCGGTCTGATCGGGCGCTCCGGGCTGGCCGGGGGCGGGAACAGGGGCCAGTGGGTCGACTGGCGGCGCGATGGCCATGCCGTTCTCATCGACGAGCGGGCCGCCTTCGAGTTCATAAGGCAGGCCCCAGGCTTCTTCATCGGGCTCCAATTGCCAGTCGGGCATCGGCACCTCAGTCTCGAACTGCTCGACTGGCCGGCTGGCAACGGCGGCCCGCATGAAATCGGCGAAAGCGCGGGCCGGCGCCGTGCCGCCCTGCAGTCCCGGCACCGCCTTGGCGTCGTCGCGGCCCATCCAGATTCCCGTTGTAATGCCGCTAGAGAAACCGACGAACCAACCGTCCTTGTTGGAGCTGGTCGTGCCCGTCTTGCCAGCGACTGGGCGGCCAATATTGGCGGCTCGGCCCGTTCCCGACAGCACCGCGGACTGGAGCAGGTCGGTCATGCCGGCGGCCACCCAAGGGGCGACCAGCACCCGGCCCTCGGACCGGTCGTGCTGGTAAAGCAGGCGGCCGTCCTGCGTCACCACCTTGCGGATCGCATAAGGCATGACCGACACGCCGCGATTCGCGACCGAGGCGAAGGCCCTGGTCATGTCGATCAGCCGGACATCGCTGGTGCCGAGGACCATCGACGGATAGGTGGATATCTGTCCGCCTATGCCGAAGCGGCGAGCCATATCGGCGATTGTTCCGAAGCCCAGCTGGGCGCCGATCTTGGCGCTGATCGTGTTGATCGAGCGGGAGAAAGCTTCGCGCAGGGTCACGGGACCGGCATAGGTTCGCGTCGAGTTGCGCGGTGTCCAGCCGCCGACGGTGAATGGTTCGTCGACGATCGTGTCGGTCGGCTTCATGCCTGATTCGAGCGCCGCCAGGTAGACGAACAGCTTGAACGCCGAGCCCGGCTGGCGCTCCGCCTGGGTGGCTCGGTTGTAGATCGAATCGACATAGTCGCGACCGCCGATCATTGCGCGCACCGCACCGTCGCGGTCGAGCGCCACGAGCGCGCCTTGGGCGCCGCGCGGCGTGTCGGCGTTGATTGCCCGGTTGGCGGCTGACTGCAGGCGCACGTCGAGCGTCGTCCAGACGTCGATCGGGTCGGTGGTCTCGTCGATGAGCGTATCGAGCTGCGGCAAGGCCCAGTCGGTGAAATAGCGGACGCTGTTCTGCTTGGGGGCCGGCTGGACTCGGATGGTCGCGGGGTCAACGCGCGACGCCGCCGCAGCCGACAGGAAGCCGTTTTCGACCATCGAGTTGAGAACGACGCCGGCCCGGCCGCGAGCCGCCTCCACGTCCGCTGTCGGAGAATAGTTGGACGGCGCCTTCACAAGTCCGGCAATGATCGCCGCCTCGCCTAGGCTCAGCCGGTCGGCGCCGTGGCCGAAGAAAGTCCGGCTGGCGGCGTCGATGCCATAGGCGCCGCCACCGAAATAGACGCGGTTCAGGTAGAGCTCGAGAATCTGGTCCTTGCTGAACTTCCACTCCAGCGCCAGCGCGAGCACCCCTTCCTTCACCTTGCGGCCGAAGGTCCGGCTGTTGGTCAGGAATATGTTGCGGGCCAGCTGCTGGGTGATGGTCGATCCGCCCTGGCGCCACGAACCCGTGTCGACCCGGACCTTGACCGAACGGGCCATGCCGATGGGGTCGACACCAATGTGCCCGCGGAATCTCTTGTCCTCGACCGCGATCATTGCCGCGCGCATGGTCGGCGGGATTTCGTCATAGGCCAGCCAGCGGCCGAGATTGGGGCCCATCGACACCAGCACGGTGCCATCGGCGGCCCGCACGCGGATCATTTGGCCGAGGTTGCTGCGGCTGGTCAGCTCTTCATAGTCGGGCAGGGAGCCGACCGCGACGCCGACGGCGACGGCCAGCGAGAGGAGGCCAAGCACGGCCACCGCCAGCAGATATTTGAACGCGGTCTTGAACGGGCCGCTTTTGGTCTTGGCGGTTCGGGCCATGTGGGAAAAAGCGATAGAAAGCTTGCTTGGGCGCCGCAAGCGGCTGGGGCCAGGTGAGTTGCGCGAACTATGGTGAAGGGCCGCTTAACCATTTTGGAAGGACTGGCCTACTAGGGTCGCCCGCATGATGGGCCGCGTTCTAGCCCTTTCGACGCTTGGTGCCCTGCTTGCCGGGGCTTTTGCCATGCCCGGCCCAGTGTCGGCGCAATGCCGGCTGTGTCCGGTGCCGACAACCGAGGCGACGAACGAAGCCAATTCGGATGTGGTGAGGATCGAAGTGCAGACGCGCCTCGACTTCGACCAATTGGTCGTGATGGACAGTGCGGCGCCCGGCACCGCACGCCTGCTTCCAGACGGCACGGCCAGCGTTTCCGGCTCGATCGGCGCCCTGTCCGGTCGGGCCATGGTCGGCAACGTCATCGTCCGCGGCGAACCGGACCGGCTGGTCCGGATCGGGCTGCCGGGCTCGATCGCCCTGTATGGGATCGGCGGCGGCAGCATCCGCCTCGATTCGCTGGTGACCGACCTCCCAACCCAGCCCAGGCTCGATTCGCACGGAGCGCTTCAGTTCCGGTTCGGTGGCGCGCTGCATGTCGAGGGGAGCGTTGAGGGCGATTATCGCGGCGACGTGCCGATCACCGTCGACTATCTCTGACCCCCCTCGCGCGACCTCATCCGAAACGGCGGAAATTCTAATGGCTCATTAACCATGTCGCTGAGGAAAGCCGTAAGCGCTCTAGGTTAATACCCGCATCACGGATGGACGGGTTTCCCGTGCAGCCCGTTCGTTTTCGGAACCTGTGGGGAATTTGACATGAACAAGTTTGCGAAGATTGCGGCCGTTGCCGCTGTCGCGCTGGCCGCCGCTCCGGCGGTTGCCGCGCCCGTCGGTGTCACCGGCGCTCCGCCGTCGGCGACGGCGCGGATCATTCGTCCGCTGACCCTGACCGCGACGGGTTCGCTCGATTTCGGCACGATCGTGTTGAACGGCATCACTGCGACGCGCACCGTCACGGTGAACGACGATGCGACGATCACCTGCGATGCCGAGCTCGTTTGCGACGCGACCGGCCTGGTGCCGACCTACAACGTGCGCGGCACGCAGGGCCAGACGGTCAACATCATCAAGAACACCAGCGTCCTGACCGGTTCGAATGGCGGCTCGCTGACGCTGACTCCGGTCGGCGCGGCCAGCGTCCTGATGACCAATTCGGGCGTGCCGGGCGAGGACTTCACCATCGGCGGCTCGATCGACATCGATACGACCACGGTGGACGGCGTCTACACCGGCACCGTCGATGTCCAGGTCGACTATAACTAAGCCACTGAAGTACGGGCCGAATTCTCCGGCCTTACTGAGGGGCCGCCGGAGCGATCCGGCGGCCCCTTTTCCATGCGTCAATGCTTGCCCAGGACCGTCTGGCTTATGGTTAGCCAGAAATAAACCATTTCGGGTCAATCTCTCCTCCGAAACGGATTGTTCGGAGTAGACCGGAAATGACTCTCACCAAGCGTATCGCCGCAGCCCTCGTCTTGCCGCTGGCACTGTTCGCCTCGGTTCCGGCCGGCGCGGGGGTCGGCGACCTGCTGGTCGCGCCGACCCGCATCGTCCTCAACGGCTCGCGCGGCGCCGAAATCGTGCTCAGCAACATCGGCGATGAGGTCGCGACCTACCGCATCTCGGTCGAGCTCAGGCGGATGAAGGAGGACGGCTCGCTCGAGGACGTACCGACGGCGAACGAGCGGGAAACCACTGCCCGCAACATGATCCTCTATGCGCCGCGCCGGGTCACCATCGCACCGAATGAACCGCAGACCATCCGGATTTCGGCGCGAGCGCCCAAGGGGCTTCCGGATGGCGAATATCGCGCGCACCTGCTGTTCCGCGCCGTCCCGCCGCCGCGCCCGGTGACCGCGCCCAAGGAGGTGAAGGGCATCGCCTTCGAGCTCATCCCCATTTACGGGGTCACCATTCCGGTCGTCATCCGCATGGGCAATCTGCAGGCGAAGGTCGGCATCGCCAATGTCCAGCTTACGAGCCAGAGCGGCAAGCCGGCGGTGGCGCTGGACCTGACCCGCGCCGGCGACCGCTCGGTGTTCGGCGACGTCCGGGTGTTCAAGCCCGGCGTCAAGGATCCGATCGCCGTCCAGCGCGGTGTCGCCGTCTATACGGAAGTCGGCACGCGCCACGTCGTCATCCCCGTCAGCCCGGACTTTGCGGGCTCGGCTGCTGGTCCTGTCACCGTCGACTTCGTCGAAACCAGCGAGCTCGGACCGGTGTCGATGGCCGAGACCAACACGGTCCTGCGTTAGGCCGGGAAGGACCGGAGGCCGCGGCCGTGGGCCGGATCCGTGATTGGGGGCGAAGCGTCCTCACACTGATGGCGCTGGCTTCAGCCGGCGCCATTGGCGCGTCAGCGGCCACCTCGCCCGACCGCGCCTGGACGGCCGATCCCGACGACCAGTTCCTTCTTGACGTCAACATCCGCCAGCTACGCCTCGGCGAGGGCGTTCGCGCCTATCCCACCCCTGACGGCACCTGCGTCGTTCTCGGAGATTTCCTGGCGACCCTCGACGTCCCGATGCGGATCGATCTCGATGGACGCAAGGCCAGCGGCTGGGCATTCACCGAGCAGAACCGCATCGAGATCGACCGGGCCGCCGGCCAAGTCCGCTTCGGCACAGAGGCCGAAACGCTGACGAAGAACGCTATCCGGGACGTTCCGGAAGGCTGGTGCGCTGACACGCAGGCGCTCACCCGCTGGTTCGGCATCAAGGTCATCCCGCGGACCGGTGGATCCGCCTTGATCCTCGAATCGGAAGCGAAATTGCCGGTCGAGCTTGCGGTCGAGCGGCACAAGCGCGCCGCCCGGCTGAAGAAGAACGCTTCCGCCGATCTGTCGGCGCTGCCTAGGGTGAAGCTGCCCTATCGCATGTGGCGGGCGCCGGCGCTCGACTTCGTTGTCAGCGGTGGGGTCACCTATCGTGCCTCGACCGGGACAAAGGTCGACCGCCGTGCCGCCGTCTATGCGGCCGGCGAGATCGCGCATCTGTCCTACAACGCGCAAATCAGCAGCGACGACAAGGGGCGGCCGCAGACTCTTCGGATGCGTGCATTCCGCTCCGACCCTGACGGCGGCCTTCTAGGCCCTCTGAATGCCACGCATTTCGAGGTCGGCGACGTCACCGGCCACAGCAGCAAGTTGCTCGGCCCTGGGATCAACGGACGCGGCGTCGCGCTTACCAACCAGCCCCTGTTCACGCCGGCCAGCTTCGACCGCACGCGGTTTGAGGGCGAGCTTCCTGCCGGCTGGGAGGCGGAGCTGTACCGCAACGGGCAGCTCTTGGCCTTCGCCGAGGCAGGCGAGGACCAGCGCTATCATTTCGACGACGTCCAGCTGCTTTACGGCGATAACCAGGTCGATATCGTCCTGTACGGGCCGCAGGGGCAGATCCGCACCCGCACGGAGACGGTGAACATCGGCCAGGAAAATGTGCCGTCCGGCAAGACCTGGTACTGGGCGGGGATCAACCAGCCCGGTCGCGACCTCGTCAATTTCATGCAGCGCGGCGAGGATCCCAATTTCCCAAGGGCACAGGCGACGATGGCCGTCGCGCATGGGATCGACACGAAGACGTCGGTGGCCGCCCTTGTCCAGGCCGTGCAGCTGGAGGACGAGCGCTTGACCTATGTCGAAGGCACGGTCCGCCGGTCGGTCGGGCGGGCGCTGGTCGAAGTGGCCGCCTCGCGCGACAATCGGGGAGGTACGGCGGCGCGGGCGCAAGTCCTGACCAAGGTCGGTGCGGTCAACCTCAGCGCCGAAGCGATCATGGCCAACGGCTTCCGGATCGAGGGCCGCGAACGGCAGAGCCTCCGCGAGGCGCGCTTCTCCGTCGACGCGCCGGTAACGATCGGTCGGGCGACGATCCCGGCCCATGCCGACGTCCGGTACACGGAAAAAGGAGACGGCAGTAAGTACCTCGAGGCCGCGGCGCGATTGGCCAGCAATATCAATCGCTTCAACCTTGCCACCGATGTCCGCTACCGACGACATTTCGCGTCGAACGAGGGTGGTCCCGACCCTCCGGACGAGCTGGAGGCGTCGCTGATCGGCTCTGGCCGCATCGGCGAGGTGCGCCTGCGAGGAGCCGGCACCTGGGAGATCCAGCCGGGCTCCCGCTTCCGAAGCGCCGAAGTCTCAGCCTATTGGTCGGCCTCGCGCACCGCGGATTTCGAGGCCGCCATCGCTTATGACGCAACCAGCCACGCCGCGCGTGGGCGAGTGAGCCATATCCGCCGTTTCGACACGATGGCGCTGACGCTGACAGGGGAAGCTGCCAGCGACGGCGCGCTGGCAGTCGGCTTCAACCTCAATTTTTCGCTCGATTCGAGCCGCGGCGGTTTCAACCTATCGCGCCAGACCCTGGCCAATGCGGGAGCGGTGCACGCGCGCGTCTATCGTGACCTCAATGACAATGGCCGCCGCGATCTCGGCGAACCGCTCGAAAAGGGCGCATTGGTCACGACAGGGCCCCGGCTTGCCGATCGTGGAACCGACGAGCGCGGCGAGGTGCTGGTCGCCGGCCTCGCCAATTACGTGCCGGTGGCGGTCGGGATCGACACGACCAGCCTCGGCGATCCCATGCTGGCGCCGAGAAATGCGCTGCAGGTCGTGGTTCCGCGGCCGGGCATCGCCGCTGAGGTCGACATCGGCCTGGTCGGGGCCGGTGACATTGAAGGTGCGATCGTCCGCGACGGCGGCGACGGCTTCGAGGGCCTCGACGTCGAGCTGCTCGACGCGTCCGGCATGCCGGTGGCGACAACCCGAACCGATTTCGACGGCTTCTTCCTGTTCGAACGGGTCGCCTATGGCCGCTACACCATCCGCCTCGCCGCCGATTCTGCCCGGGTAGCGAAGGTCAGCGCGACCCTGAACGCCGCCGCCGAGATCAGCGGCGAAGCGCCGGTCGCCCGAATGGGCGCGATCCGGGTGGTTCCGGCGCCGGAAATCGCCCTCAATCCCATGGTTAAAGAGTCGTCTAACACGACTTTGCATTAGGCAGATGCGACTGCGACGCACTTGCAGCAACTGCACACAGTGCCGCTAAGCGCCTGACCTTGATGAGCCTTTAATAAGACTAAGCTTTGAGGCTGAAAGCCGGCATGTCCTGCGCACGCCGGCTCGGACTGGTGCGGTCGAGAAGACTCGAACTTCCACGGCCTTTCGGCCACAGCGACCTCAACGCTGCGCGTCTACCAGTTCCGCCACGACCGCACTCGTGAAATGCGCCGCACTTGCCCGTGCGGCGCCCTGGCAAGGCGCGGCCTCTAGCAAAGGCCTTGGGGCCACGCAATGCCGCGCCGGGGTCCCATAAGGGGACAATGGTAAACGCGACATTTACCATCCGGACTGACAGGCGTATTTCCTGCTCATGGCGGGACTGATCACCCTATCGCTGATGGCTGCGCAGCTGGGCGCGGCACAGCCCGCGGCACCGGCTTCGGCAGATCCGCGCAGGGCAGTCTCCGCATCGGCCCGCGCGACGGTCCGCATCCTGCCCGGCGCCAAGGTCAGCCTCAGCGGCCAGGCCGAAGCGCAGGGCTATAGGCTCAGCAGCGCCACGATCACCGTTGAAGACGGACGCCAGCTATCAGCTAAACTGGTTGAATTTCAATAATTTACGAGAATCAGGCGGCGCTGTTGTCGAGCGTGACGCGCAAGTGCGAACCGCCTTCTGGGACGTCCACTTCGGCGCTGTTGAAGCTGGCGCTCGCGCCTGGGGCCAGCATCGTCGCCGGCGGAGCGATCGTCCAACTGTAGACGACCTTTTGCCTGCTGGCGTCGAGCAGCTCGGCCTTGAGCGGGGGCACGGGCTGGGCCTCATCGGTCGGATTGATGACGCGGCCGCTGACCGCGAACAGTTCGTTGCCGCTGGCAAGCCGCTGCCGGTCGCTGCTGGTAACCATGACTTCCAGGGGGGTGCCGCTGACGCTAGCCAGCCCGAGGCGCTCGCGCAGCGATTCCGGCGCGAAGTACCAGGCGGCAGCAGCAGCGGCGGCGACCAGCAGCAGGATCAGGATCAGCCACGGTCCTCGCCGCCGCGGCGTCTCGATCGGTCCCGATTCATAGAAGGGCTCGAACTCTTCGGCTTCAGCGGGCTGGGTTTCCCCCTGCGGTCCGGATAGCCATTCGGATGCTGCGGCCGGCCCCGCTGCTGCCGGAACCTCCGTGTCCGCGATTGGGTC
>DATFEO010000189.1:0-3527 GCA_035250985.1 Sphingomicrobium sp.
ATACTCGACCGTCGGCCATGGCGGTGCGTCGGCCTATCTGGCGATCATGGCGCTGTTCTCGGTCGCGCCGGAGACGATGCGGCCAACCGCATTGGCGCTGAACCTGGTCGTCGCGGGGCTTGGCAGCTGGCGCTACTGGCGCGCCGGGCAAACCAACGTGAAATTGCTGCTGATGTTTGCCGCGACCGCAGTCCCAGCGGCCTTTATCGGGGGCGGCATTAAGATCCCGCCAGATATCTATCGGCCGCTGGTCGGGTTCTTGCTCTGGGCGGCGGCGCTGCGCCTATTCTGGCACCCGTTGCAGCTGGCCGGGCGCGAACCGCGGCCCGTTTCCGTAGCGGTCGCGTTGCCGGTCGGTGCGCTGCTCGGGTTGATGGCCGGCCTGACCGGTACGGGCGGCGGCATCTTCCTCAGCCCGCTGATCATCCTGTTCGGCTGGGAGGATGCGCGGAAGACCTCCGGAGTGGCCGCGGGTTTCATCCTGCTGAACTCCATCGCAGGGCTGGCCGGCAATGTCGCCTCGATGCAGGCCCTTCCGTCCGAACTGCCGATCCTGGTCGGGGCGGTGGCAGCGGGCGGAATTGTCGGCACTTGGCTGGGCGCGGGGCGACTGCCCAAGCCAAGGCTGCTGCAGGGTCTGGGGCTGGTGCTGGTCATCGCTGGCGCCAAGCTGATCTTCGCGTGACGACGGTGAGCGACCTCGCTGTTGTGGTGCTCGCCGGCGGCGAGGGGAGCCGGATCGGCGGCGGCAAACCGCTCGTGATGCTTGGCGAAAATACGCTGGTCGAGCGAGCGCTCGAACGCGCCCGAGCCTGGTCAAACCGCACCGTCGTCTCGCTGCGGTCCGCCGACCAGGTCGGACAGCTTGGGCTGCCATGGATCGACGATGCGCCCGGTATAGAGGGACCGCTCGCCGGACTTGTATCGGCGCTCGAATGGGCGCGAGGGCAGGGCGCCAATGGCTTGCTGACCATCCCCTGCGACATGCCGTTCCTGCCGGATGAATTGCCGCAGCGCCTTGTCGCCGGGATTGGCGAAATGGGCGCGGCGATAGCAGCCAGCGGCGGCAATCTACACCCGGTGTGCGGTCTGTGGCGGACTGCCGCGCTGGCTGAGGTTCCGACATACTGCACTTCGGGCCAGCGATCCCTCCGGGGATTTGCCCGGCACATTGGCTTTGCCGAGGTCGAATGGCCGGCGGAGCCTCTCGATCCCTTCTTCAATATCAATAGCCCGGCCGATCTGGCCGCTGCCGAAGCACTGCTTGTTGGCTAGAAATCGAGCACGGAGACAATGTCACCGGCCAATGCCGGCGGTGAGCCAGCTCGGCGGCGCAACAGCAGGTCGGCGTCGACCAGCATCTTCTGGGCACTTGAGTCCTGGCTCGACACCGGTTCGACCCCGTCGGAAAACTCCCGCGCCCGAACAAAGGTCTCGCGATCGCCGCACGCCGGCAGCGGCGCCAGCAGCGCAGCCTTACGCCAGCGGAGCGCCGAATGCGGATCGAGACCTGACAGGCCGGCAACCAGCGGCGCCAGCAGCAGTCTGGCAGTCACCAGCGCCGACGTAGGATTTCCCGGCAGGCCCATCACCAGCTTGCCCCCGGTGCGGCCCAGCCAGACCGGCTTGCCAGGTTTGATCGCCACCTTGGAGAAAAGCAGCTCTAGACCCTTGCGCTCGAACATCGTCTTGGCGAAATCCTTCTCGCCGACCGACGCGCCGCCGGTCACCACGACTAGGTCGGCTTGGCCGAGGGCATGCGCTGCAGCCTGCTCCATGGCCTTGAGGTCATCGGGAAGGCGAAGTCGATCCCGGATCGTGGCGCCCCATTCCTCGGCCAGCGCGGCCACGCCGAAGGACACGCTTTCGGGGATGGCGCCTGTCGTTGCTGCCGCGCTCCCCGGTGCCGCAAGCTCATCGCCGGTGCCGAGAATGAGCAGATTTGGACGGTGCCACACCTTAACCTCGGCCAGGTCGGCGCCCGCTGCCGCCACCAGCTGGCGGTAGCCGAGGCGCGTTCCGGATTCGACGAGCACGGCGCCCTTCCGAAAATCCGACCCAAGGCTGCGCACATGCTTCGCCGGGCCGGGATTGTCGTCGATGACGGCAATATCATCCTCGCGCCGCACCATTTCCTGGACGACGACTCGATCGGCGTCCTCCGGAACGGGAGCGCCGGTGAATATCCGGACGCAACTTCCCGGCGATATGCCGCTCCCAAAGCCTGACCCGGCGAAGGATTCGCCGATAACGCGAAGCCGCGCGGGCACCTGCAGTAAGTCCTCCTCACGGACAGCATAGCCATCCATGGCGGATACGTCGGAAGGGGGAGAATCGACGCGGGCCACGACCGGGTCGGCCAGAACCCGGCGATGGGCTTCCCCAATCGCCACGAGCTCGCTGCCAAAAGGCTTTGCGATGTCGCCAACAATGTTCGCGGCCTGGTCGAAGCTGATCACACTGCCGTCCAGCTTCCCGACCTGCCGCCCGACTTCTCGGTGACTCGAATGCCAGCGATTACCATCGTCCGGTCGATCGCCTTCAGCATATCGAACAAGGTCAGGCAGGCGACGGAAACTGCGGTCAGCGCTTCCATCTCGACACCGGTCTGGCCGACGGTGCGCACCTCCGAGCTGACCCGGAAGCCGGGGAGACTGTCATCAGGCTCGATCGATACTTCGATCTTGGTCAGTGCCAGCGGATGGCATAGCGGTACCAGTTCGGCGGTCTTTTTGGCGGCCATGACCCCGGCCAACTCGGCCGTCTGCATCACGGAGCCCTTGGGCATCCTTCCTGCCCGCACCAGATCGAGCGTTCCCGCCGCGCAAAGCAGCGCCCCCTCGGCCCGGGCGGTGCGGGCAGTCGCGTCCTTGGCGCTGACATCGACCATTCGCGCGCGCCCCGCCTCGTCTAGATGAGTCAGGCGGCTCATGCGCACAGGCTCCTGAGGCGCGGGATCTGCCCCGCCAGCGAACATGGCCGGTACCGGCTGTCGAGTTCCAGCGCGAGGACCAGGTCCCAGCCGTCGCGGCAGGCGCCGGTCGAGCCCGGCAGGCAGAAGATGAAGCTGTCGTCGATCTGTCCGGCTAGCGCGCGCGATTGCAGCGTAGAAACGCCGACAGTGCTCTGGCTGGCCTGGTGGAACACCACCGAGAAGCCGTCCATTTCCCGGCGGAGCAGCGGCCTGACCGCCTCCGGCGTCACGTCGCGCGGGGTGAAGCCGGTGCCGCCGGTTGAAATGATCAAGTCGACGCAGTCATCGCTGGCCCATGCGCGTACCTGCGCACGGATCGCCTCGATGTCGTCGGCTACGATCGCCTTGGCTGCCAACTCATGCCCCGCGGCCTGCAGCCGGCTGGCCAGCAGCGCTCCCGATGTGTCGGTTTCCTCAGTGCGGCTATCCGAAATGGTCAGCACTGCAATGCGCAGCGGGTGAAATGTCAGGCTCTCGTCAATTCCCGCCATTCAATCGCTCCAGCGCGCCCGGTCAACATAGTCGATGGTGGTTGGCTCGATCCAGCGCGAAC
>DATFEO010000201.1:0-36844 GCA_035250985.1 Sphingomicrobium sp.
AGGAGGCGAGGGCGAAGGCGCCTGACGGGGCCGAAATGGCCAACCTCGACGAAATCGACCTAAGCGGGTTCAACAGCCTCGTCCTCTCCCCCGGTGTCCCCCTCAACCGCCACCCGATCGCGGCGCGTGCGCGGGAAGCAGAGGTGGAGATCATCGGCGACATCGAACTGTTCGCCCGCGCCCGCCCCGAGCTGCCGCCGCACAAGGTGGTCGGGATCACCGGCACCAACGGCAAGTCGACGACGACCGCGCTTGTCCACCACATCCTCAAGACCGCCGGGGTGCCGACCGCGATGGGCGGCAATATCGGCCTGCCGATCCTGGCGCAGGATCCGCTGCCGGGAGGCGGCGTCTATGTGCTCGAGCTTTCGAGCTACCAGATCGACCTGACGCAAAGCCTCGATTGCGACGTCGCGGTCCTGCTCAACATCACGCCCGACCATCTCGACCGGTATGAGAGCTTCGAGGCCTATGCGGCGGCCAAGGCTCGCCTGTTCGAGATGCAGTCACCGGGCCAGATCGCACTCGTCGACTGGGCTAGCTTCATGAAGGGGCTGGTTGATCCGGTTTGCGGTTTCAACGGATTGGTTCTGCCCGACTGGGTCGACCCAGCCGCTTGGCCGACACTGCAAGGACCGCACAATGCGGATAATGCAGCGGCGGCGATCGAGGCTACCGCTTGGCTCGGGTTAGAGCCGACGGACATTGTCCAAGGGCTGGAGACCTACCCCGGCCTGCCGCATCGAATGGAGCGGGTGCGCGAAAAGGACGGCGTCCTCTTCGTCAACGACAGCAAGGCGACCAATGCCGAGGCGGCGGCGCCGGCGCTGGCGGCTTATCCGAACGTACGGTGGATACTTGGCGGGCAGGCGAAGAGCGAGAGCCTCGGCGACACTGCCGGCCAGCTAGGCCATGTCGTGAAGGCCTATACGATCGGCGAGGCGGGGCCGATGTTCGCGACACTGCTGCGGACTCAAGGAATCGACGTCGAGGAGTGCGAAACGCTTGAAAATGCGGTGAAACGCGCTGCCGGGGATTCACAGCCGGGCGAGGTTGTTCTACTCTCCCCGGCTAGCGCTTCGTTCGACCAGTTTCGCGATTTCGAGGCGCGCGGGGACCGGTTCCGGGGACTGGTGGAGGGGCTATGAACGCGGCAGGCAGTTTGAGGTCAATCAAGGCCAAGGCCGAGATGCTCGACCCGAGCCGCTACGGCCGCTCCGATCGCTCGCCGCTGGGCCGCTGGTTCTGGGAGATCGACCGCGTCCTGTTGCTGCTCGTGGCCGTGCTGATCGGCATCGGCCTCATCGCCGTCGCCGCCGCTTCCCCCGCCGCCGGCCAGCGTTACTCGGGTGGCTCGGTGCGCTTCGCGGAACTGCACTACTTTTACCGGCAGCTCCTGTGGATCGCCGCGTCGCTCCCGGTGATGATCGCCATCTCGATGATGCCGCGCGAGCAATTGCGGCGCTGGTCAATCGCCGGGGCGGTCCTCTTCCTCACCTTGCTCGCCATCGTCCCAATCTTCGGCGAAGAGAAGAACGGCGCCATACGCTGGATCAATCTCGGCATCGGCCAGTTGCAGCCGTCGGAGTTCCTGAAGCCCTTCTTCGTCGTCGCCTTGGCCTGGCTCTTGAGCCTCAAACATGGCGACAAGGGCCTGCCGGTCTTTCCCCTGTCAGCGGCGCTGATGGGCGTCATCGCCTTCCTGCTGATGAAGCAGCCCGACTTCGGATCGACGATCATCTTCGCCGCCGTCTGGATCTCGATGCTGGCGATCGCTGGCCTGAGGATGAAGCTGCTGCTGGCCCTTGGCGCAGCCGCATTCGCCGGGGTCGTCGTCGCCTATTTCACCTATGACGTCGCCACCGCCCGCATCGACGGCTTCCTGTTCGGCCACGGCGATACGTTCCAGACCGACAATGCCATGCGGACCCTGACCGCAGGCGGCCTGTTTGGCATGGGGCCGGGCGGCGGCACCCGCAAATTCGGCCTGCCCGAACCGCACACCGACTATATCTTCTCGGTGATCGGCGAGGAGTTCGGACTGATCGCCTGTCTCGCCATTGCCGGCCTCTATCTCGCGATCGTCGGCCGGGTGCTGGTCAAGCTGCTCGACGAGGAATCCAGCTTCGCCATTCTTGCCGCTGCCGGCCTCGTCATCACTTTCGGGCTGCAGGCGTTGATCAACATGGCGGTCAACGTCCAGATCGCCCCGTCCAAAGGCATGACCCTTCCGTTCATTTCCTACGGCGGCAGCTCGATGCTGGCGCTCAGCATTGGCATGGGATTGCTGCTCGCCTTCACCCGCAGAAACCCCTATCTCACCCGCTCGCCTTACGTGGTCAAATGGAGCGGCGAGCCCGCATGAACGTCATCCTCGCCGCCGGAGGGACCGGCGGCCATATGGTCCCGGCCCATGCGCTTGCCGCCGAGCTGAAGCGGCGAGGCCACGGCGTCGGCCTGGTCACCGACGAGCGCGGCGCGAAGATACCGGCCTTGTTCGAGGATGTTCCAGTGCATGTGCTGCCGGCCGGGCGGATCGGCGGCGGGCCCATTGCCTGGGTCAAGGCGGCCTTCTCGGTGCTGGCCGGCAGGCGTGAGGCGAAGAAGCTGTATCGTCAGTTCCGGCCCGACGTGGTCGTCGGTTTCGGCGGATATCCGGCCTTCCCGGCGCTGCTTGCAGCCAGTGCGATGAGTATCCCGACCATCCTGCACGAACAGAACGCGGTGCTGGGCCGGGTCAATCGCCTCCTGGCCGGAGACGCGGCGGCCATCGCTACCGCCTATGAGCAGGTCGACCGGCTGAAGCGTGCTTACGCGAAGAAGACCGTGCTGGTCGGAAACCCTGTGCGCGAGGCGGTGGCGCGGCTGGGCGAAGCGCCGCTGCCGCCGTTCGACGAATACGCACCGCTGAAAATCCTCATCACGGGCGGCAGCCAGGGCGCGACAGTGCTCGGCGAGGTCGTGCCCGAAGGGCTGGGAGCGCTCGCCTCCTCGCTTCGCCACCGGTTGCAGATCGTCCAGCAATGCCGGCCCGACGACATCGATGCGGTCCGCGCTCATTATGCCGATCTCGGCATCCCCGCAGAGCTTTCAACCTACATTGCCGACATGCCGGACAAGCTCGCCGACACGCACCTGGTCATTGCCCGAGCCGGCGCGTCGACCATCGCCGAGCTGACCGCGGCCGGGCGCCCGGCGATCCTGGTGCCGCTGCCGATCGCCACCGACGACCACCAGACCGCCAATGCCCGCGAAATGGCGAAAGCGGGCGGGGCGCGGATGATTCCGCAGGACGAGTTCACGCCGGAGACGCTGGCCCGCCAGGTCGAGGCGCTGGCCGAGGACCCGCAGGCCCTGGCCAACGCCGCTGCGCGATCCTTGTCGGTCGGTCGCCCGCATGCAGCGCAGGACCTTGCCGACCTTGTCGAGCGCATCGCCGGCGGCCTGTCGCCGGTCCCGGTCGGGCTCGCGGCGCGGACTAAGACCGAAGCGCCTGCGATTGGCGTTCCCGCATGATGAAGGCTTTGGGAACCGACATCGGCACGATTCACTTCATTGGGATCGGCGGCATCGGCATGTCGGGCATCGCCGAGGTCATGCACCAGCTCGGCTACAAGGTGCGCGGCTCCGACGTCGCCGAGAATTACGTCGTCGAGAAACTGCGCAAGAAAGGTATTCGCGTCGCCATCGGTCACCGCCCGGAGAATCTCGGCGACGCCGCCGTTGTCGTCTGCTCGAGCGCCATCAAGCCAGATAATCCGGAAATCCTCGCCGCGATCGAGCGCCGCCTGCCGCGCGTTCGGCGCGCCGAAATGCTCGCCGAGCTGATGCGCATGCAAAAGACGATCGCCGTCGCCGGCACCCACGGCAAGACGACGACGACTTCGATGATCGCCTGCCTGCTCGACGCCGGTGGGATCGACCCGACCGTCATCAACGGCGGCATCATCAACCGCTATGGGTCGAATGCGCGCCTTGGCAAATCGGACTGGATGGTGGTCGAGGCAGACGAAAGCGACGGCAGCTTCCTGCGCCTCGACGGGACAATTGCAGTCGTCACCAACATCGACCCAGAGCACCTCGAGCACTACGGCAGCTTCGACAAGGCCAAGGACGCCTTCGTCGAGTTCGTGGAGAACGTGCCGTTCTACGGCCTCGCCGTCATGTGCATCGACCATCCCGAGGTGCAGAGCCTGATCGGCCGCATCCGCGATCGTCGGATCCTAACGTACGGCTTTTCGGCGCTTGCGGACCTGCGCGCCGACAATGTCGAAGTGGCGAACGGCGGAACAAGCTTCGACGCCATGGTCCGCGAGCGCGACGGCTCGGTTCGAATCATCGAGAAAATTCGGCTGCCGATGCCGGGCCGCCACAATGTGCTGAACGCACTTGCGGCCATTGCCGTCGGCATGGAGCTCGGCATGGATGACGAGACCATCGTCCAGGGCTTCGACAAGTTCGACGGCGTCAAGCGGCGCTTCACCCGGGTCGGCGAGGTCGACGGCGCGATCGTCATCGACGATTATGCCCATCATCCGGTCGAGATCAGGGCGGCGCTTTCGGCGGCGCGCGAGAGTGCGGACGGGCGGGTCATCGCTGTCGTCCAGCCGCATCGCTACACGCGGCTACAGGCGCTGATGGACGACTTTCAGGCGGCCTTTAACGACGCCGACATCGTCATGGTCGCGCCCGTCTACCCGGCCGGCGAGGAGCCGATCGAGGGGGTCGATAGCGCGGCCTTGGCGGAGGGGCTGCGCGCCCACGGACATCGCATGGTCAAGCTCGTTCAGACCCCGAAAGAGCTGGCGTCGTCCCTGCGCGACATCGCCGCCGAGGGTGACATGATCCTCTGCCTCGGCGCCGGCGACATCACCAAATGGGCCGCGGGCCTCGCCGACGGCATCGCCAAGGCGCGGAGGAACAAAAAGTGAGCGCCGCGGCGGTCCAGCCCCAGGTGCGCGGCAAGCTGAAGGCCGATGCGCGGCTGGCACCGCTGGTCTGGTTCAAGTCTGGTGGGAATGCCGAGCTGCTGTTCGAGCCCGCCGACGAGGCGGATTTAACCGCCTTCCTCGAACAGCTCGACCCCGACGTGCCGGTGATGGCGTTAGGCCTGGGGTCGAACATGATCGTCCGCGACGGCGGTGTGCCTGGCGTCGTCGTCCGCCTCGGTAAGGCCTTTGCGAAGATCGACCGGCGGGATGAGGTGACACTCGAATGCGGCGGCGGGGCGAGCGGAATCCTCGTCTCCTCGACAGCCCGCGACGCCGGCATCGCCGGGCTGGAGTTCCTGCGCGGCATCCCCGGCACGGTCGGCGGTTTTGTCCGCATGAACGGCGGCGCCTATGGCCGCGAGGTCTGCGACATTCTCATGTCCTGCCGAGTTGCGCTCAGGGACGGCACGGTCGAGGACTGGCCGGCGGAGCGATTGGGCTACACCTATCGCCACTCCAACTTGCCCGAAGGTGCGGTCGTGCTGTCGGCTGTGTTCCGCGGCACGCCAGGGAAGCCCGAGGCGATCGGTGCCGAGATGGACGCCATCGCCCGCGCTCGCGAGGAATCGCAGCCGCTCCGCAGCCGGACCGGCGGCTCGACCTTCAAGAATCCGCCCGGACACAAGGCCTGGGCGCTGATCGATGCCGCAGGCTGCCGGGGCATGATTCTCGGCGGTGCGCAGGTTTCGGAGAAACACTGCAATTTCCTTTTGAACACCGGCACCGCGACCTCTAGCGATATCGAAGCGCTCGGCGAGGAAGTTCGCCGCCGGGTGATGGCCAAAACCAATATCATGCTGGAATGGGAAATCCAGCGCGTCGGAGTTTCTGAGTGAACAAAGACCTGAATGTCGTGGTGTTGATGGGCGGGTGGTCGTCGGAGCGCGAAGTCTCGCTGACAAGCGGGCAAGGAGTCGCGGACGCACTCCGAACACGCGGCTGGACCAACGTCACCACCGTCGACATGGATCGCAACGTCGCCCAGGTGCTGACTGCAATCCGTCCCGACGTGGTCTTCAACGCGCTGCACGGCACGCCCGGCGAGGACGGCACGGTCCAGGGCATGCTCGACCTGATGGGCATACCCTACACGCACAGCGGGCTCGAAACCTCGGTCATCGCCATCGACAAGGAGCTGACCAAGATGGTGCTGGTCCCATCGGGCGTGCCCATGCCCAAGGGCTATATTACCGAAAGCAAGACTCTATTCGAGCGCGACCCACTACCGCGGCCCTATGTCCTTAAACCCGTCAACGAGGGCTCGTCGGTTGGCGTTGCCATCGTCAAGGAAGACAGCAATTACGGCAACCCGATCGGCCGCGACGTCGAGGGGCCTTGGCAGCATTTCGAAGAGTTGCTCGCCGAGCCATTCATTAAGGGACATGAGCTCACCGTAGCGGTACTCAATGGCGAAGCTCTGTGCGTTACTGAGTTGAAGCCCAAGGTCGGGTTTTATGATTACGACAGCAAATATACCGACGGGCTGACCGAGCATGTCTGCCCGGCGCAAATCCCCGTCGAGATCGCCAAGGAGATGATGGACACGGCGGCCTTCGCGCATAAGCGTCTTGGCTGCAAGGGTGCCTCGCGCTCCGACTTCCGCTGGGACGAAGAGCAGGGCCTCGACGGAATCTACCTTCTTGAGGTCAACACCCAGCCGGGCATGACTCCGCTGAGCCTGGTGCCCGAACAGGCGCGCCAGCGCGGCATCGACTATGGCGAGCTGGTCGAGCGTCTGATCGCCGAGGCGCTGGAGGACGCGCAGGAATGAGCGCGGCCCACGTCCGGCGCGGCTCTCCCGGCTCGCGGCGATCGCGCAAGCCTTCGCGTGGCAAGGTCACGGTTCCCAAGAAGCTGGCGGATAGGCTGCCCGTCAAGCAGGAGAGCGCTAACCGGCTGGCCCGCTGGATGTTCGGCCTGTTCGCGGCGGGCGCGGCGGCGCTGGCTCTGGTCGCGCTCGACGTACCGGCGAAGCTCGGTACCGCCGCCGGCGAGGCGGTCGGCGAAGCCGGCTTCCGGGTCCGCAGCGTCGACGTCCAGGGCATCCATCGCATGGACAGCAAGCCGGTGTTCGAGATTGCCGTCGACCAGAAGAGCATGGCCATGCCGCTGGTCGACGTCGCTGCCATCCGCGAGCGGCTGCTGCACTATGGCTGGGTCAAAGACGCGCGCGTCTCACGCCGCCTGCCCGACACGCTCGTCATCGACATTGTCGAGCGCGAGCCGGCGGCGCTGTGGCAAGACCAGCAGAAACTGTCGCTGATCGACGCCGAGGGCGTCGTCCTCGATCGGGTGCCGATCAGCGCCATGCCCGACCTGCCGCTGCTAATCGGGCCTGGTGCCAATGCCCAGAGCCGGCATCTCGATGCCCTGCTCGCCGAAGTTCCGACCCTCCGGCCGCAGCTCGAATCGGCCAGCTGGGTCGGCAAGCGCCGCTGGGACCTGCATTTCCAATCGGGCGAGACGGTCGCGTTGCCGGAGGGGACGGCGGAGGCCAAGGCGGCGCTGTCCAAGCTCGCGAAGCTCGACAAATCGTCGGGCGTTCTGGGCCGCGGCATCGTCCGCATCGACCTCCGGATCCCGGGCAAGATGGTCGTCCGCCTGCCGCGCGCGCCGGGCGAGCCGATCGTTCCCGAACCGCCGAGCGAGGGCTAGTAGCCGGAAATCCATGGCCGATCCCGCCTCGCAACCCCTGATTACCGCACTCGACATCGGCTCGTCGAAGATCAGCGCCCTGATCGTTGCCCCTGACGCCGAGGGTCGCCTGCGGGTGCTCGGCTCCGGCCAGCGCGAGAGCCGCGGGGTCAAGCGCGGCTATGTCACCGACGTCGACGCCAGCGAAGTCGCGGTCCGCGAAGCGGTCGAGAGCGCCGAACGCATGTCAGGGGCGACCATCGACGAAGTCTGGGCGAGTTTCGGGGCTGGCGGCCTGACCAGCGACATTGCCAATGTCGAGGTCGAGCTCGGCGGCCACCAGATCGAGCAGTCGGACATTGCCGAGCTGCTCCGCCACGGCCGCTCGGCGATCGACCGTGGCGACCGCGTCGTCCTCCACGCTCATCCGGCGCTCTACACGATCGACGGTGTCGAGGGCGTCAAGCAGCCGATCGGCCTCCACGCCGAGCGCTTGGGTGTCGACATCCACGTCATCGCCGCCGACCCGGCACCGCTCAGGAACCTGGATTACGTCATCCGGTCAGCCCATCTCGGCGTCCGCGCCATCGTCGCTTCGCCAGTTGCGGCGGCACTCGCCTGCCTGACGCCGGAAGAGCGCGATCTGGGCGTCGCTTTGGTCGAGCTCGGCGCGGAAGTGACCAATGTCTCGCTCCACGCCGGCGGCATGCTCGTCGGCCTGCGCTCGATCCCGCTCGGCGCGCGCGACATCAGCGACGACATTGCCTGCGCCTTCGGAGTGCAGCGCCGCGATGCCGAGCGGCTGAAGTGTTTCTACGGCTCGGCGATGACCTCTCCGCGCGACAACCATGAGATGATCGAGGCCAACCAGATGGGAGTGGAGAGCGGCACCGAACCGATGCGTATCACCCGGGCCCAGCTGATGACCGTCATCCGCCAGCGGGTCGAGGAACTGACCGGCCAGATTGATAATGCACTGAAGACCTTAGGCTTTACTGGCCCGGTCGGGCGGCAGGTGGTGCTGACCGGCGGCGGCGCCGAACTCAAGAACATCGCCGACTACATGCAGGGCGTGCTCGGCCGCGCGGTTCGCATTGGCCGTCCGAAGACCATCACCGGCCTGCCCGATGCGCACAGCGGTCCCGCCTTCGCCACCCTGGTCGGCTTGGCGATGCTGGGAGCGGGCGGTACCGGCGATCTGCGCGACCTGGCTCTGGGTACGGTCATCGAAAGGAAATCCAGCCAGGGGTTCATCGGCCGCCTGGTCTCGGCCATGAAGGGTGGGTTTTAGGCATAACAGGGGGCAGCATGGCGACCGCGGCAGGGGCAAGAACGGCCGGCAATGCGTTGATCCTCCTGCTCGGTGCGGCGGTGTTCCTCAACTATGTCGACCGCGGCGCCGTCGGCATCGCCGCCCCGCTGATGCAGAGCGACCTCAAGCTAAGCGCCACCGCATTCGGCCTGGTCGCCTCCGCCTTCTTCTGGGTTTACGGGCCGGTGCAGCTGGTCGTCGGCTGGCTAGTCGACCGCTTTTCCGTCTACCGTCTCATGTCATGGGGCCTGCTGGTCTGGGCGGCCGCGACCTTGCTCATGGGCTTTGCCGGCGGCTTCCTGTCGCTGCTCGTGCTTCGAGTCCTGCTCGGCGTCGGCGAGAGCATTGCCTTCCCCGGCACTTCCAAGATCATCGCCGAGCGGGTGCCGGCCGAGCGCCGCGGCTTCGCCAACGCCGTAATATCCGTCGGCATAGCCCTCGGCCCCGCCGCCGGTACGCTTGCCGGTGGGCTGATCCTGGCCAGCTTCGGATGGCGGGCGATCTTCATCCTGTTCGGCGCGCTGACGCTGCTCTGGCTATTCCCATGGCGCGAGGCGACGCGCGGTCTTGAGACGGCGAGCACGGCCGCCTGCGCCCCGACCGTGCCAATGAATCGAATCCTCGGGCGGTGGCCTCTGTGGTCCATGTCCATCGCCCATGTGGCCAGCAATTACGGTTTCTATTTCCTGCTCATCTGGCTGCCGGTCTACTTGGTCCGCGCCCGCGGCCTGACGATCGGCGATATGACCTTGCTCGCGACGCTCGGCTATGCGGCGCAGGCGGCTGCGGCCATCCTGATGGGCGTCTGGTCGGACCAATGGACGCGGTCGGGACGGCCGGAAGCGGCCATCCGCCGCTGGATGATGATCGTCGCCCAGATCCTGCAGGGCGGAGCGATCGTCGGCGTGCTGCTGGCCGACAGCGCTCTTGCGATCGGCGCCTGGCTGGTGATTGCCGGCATCTGCACCGGCGCTTTGTCGCTCAACGTCTATGCCGTCGCACAGATGTTTGCTGGCCCCCGCGCCGCGGGCACGTGGATTGGTGTCCAGAACGCCTTTGGCAACAGCTTTTCCGGGATCGCCGGACCGGTCATCACCGGCATGATCGTCGATGCTGCCGGCTATGACGGAGCGTTCTACGTAGCCGCGGCGGTCGCAATATTCGGCGGCATCTGGTGGCTGTTTTGCATTCCAAGGATCGCCCAAGTCGATTTCGATGAGCGTCAAGGTTAACCGTTGCAGCCCCAAATCCTCCTTGTTCCATTTTGAATCACGGTGAGTCTGGCAGGGCACAATCCACGGAATTTTTCACCACGGTTAACTTTTTCGCTTGTCGTGCGACTCGCGATGATTCAAAGATTCATCCCGCAAGTTCAATGCACTTAGGTGCACCGGGAGGGGGTTCGCCCATGAGCATCGATTTCATCCGTCCGGAGGTCGACGAGCTTCGACCCAGGATCAGCGTCATTGGCGTCGGTGGCGCCGGCGGCAATGCCATCGCCAACATGATGTCGCGGGACGTGCAAGGGGTCGATTTCATCGTCGCCAACACCGATGCCCAGGCGTTGAACGCCTCCTCGGCGGACCGGCGGATCCAGCTCGGCCTCAAGATCACGCAAGGGCTCGGCGCTGGCTCGCGGCCAGAGATCGGCCGGGCAGCAGCGGAAGAAACAATCGATGAGATCGAGCGCGCGCTCGACGGTGCGCACATGTGCTTCATTGCCGCCGGCATGGGCGGCGGCACCGGCACCGGGGCCGCGCCGGTCATCGCCAAGGCCGCCCGCGACAAGGGGATTCTGACCGTCGGCGTCGTCACCAAGCCGTTCGCCTTCGAAGGCGCCCGTCGCAGCCGCGCGGCCGATTCCGGCATCAGTGAGCTGCAGCAGCATGTCGACACTCTGATTGTCATCCCGAACCAGAACCTGTTCCGCCTCGCCAATTCGGAGACGACCTTCAAGGAGGCGTTCGAGATGGCCGACGAGGTGCTTCAGCAAGGTGTGCGCGGCATCACCGATTTGATGGTTATGCCGGGCCTCATCAACCTCGACTTCGCCGACGTGCGCTCGGTGATGGGCGAGATGGGCAAGGCGATGATGGGCACCGGCGAGGCGCACGGCGAGAACCGTGCCATCGAGGCCGCTGAGAAGGCAATCAGCAACCCGCTGCTCGACGGCGTGTCGATGAAAGGCGCCAAGGGGGTCATCATCTCCATCACGGGCGGGGAGGACATGCGGCTGATGGAGGTCGACGAGGCCGCCAGTCATATCAAGGACCTGGTCGACCCCGACGCCAACATCATCTGGGGATCGGCATTCAACAACGATCTGGACGGCAAGATCCGCGTGTCTGTTGTCGCCACTGGCATCGAGGCCGAGGCGGTGATTGCTCCGCAGCAGGGCAAGGTCTTCAGCTTCCCGACCCGGCAGGCGCCGGTCGCGGTTGCGGCATCGATGACGGAGGCGGAAGAAGACGGGCCGCTCGAACTCGCGAACGAGGACGAGGCGGACGAGCTGGTGCTCGACAGCGACGACATCCTGACGCAGCCCGTGGGATCAGCGCCGATCGAGCCGCCGGCGGACGACGAGATGGATGCCGACATGCCGACCGAGACGCCTTCGAACGAGGATGCGCCGAAGGTCGCGCGCGATAGTGGCACCTTGTTCGAGCGCATGTCGAACATCGCCCGCGGCGCCGCCCAGGCGCAGGGCGAAGGAGACGAGTCCGTGCCTGGCTTCCGGCGTGAGCCGCTCGACATCCCGCGTTTCCTTAACCGACAGAACAATCAGTAGGAGGCGGCGGCTCGATCCGCCGCCGCGCTGCCACGGTTCGCCGCGTGAGGCTTTTCTGTCAGCTTTGAGCAAGCTGGTTACGAGCATGATTCGTTTCATGCTCAAGAGCTTCTCCTGCCGCGCCGGCCGCGCGGCGTTCGTCATGTCCGCAGTCCTGGCAAGTGCTGCCCCTGCTTATGCGCAGTCCGGCGGGGTCCCGACTTACGCGGAAACCGCCGAGGACGCGCTGTCGCGAAACCTCCGGCTGCTTGCCCAGAACCCCCGCGACTTCCAGGCTTTGGTTGCCGCCGGCCGCGCCGCGCTGGCCACCGGCGACACCCAGGCTGCAGTTGGCTTCTTCGGCCGCGCCGAGGAATTGAGTCCGGCATCGTGGCAGCCGCAGGCCGGCAAGGCCGCCGCGATGGTGGCGATGGGCGACCCGCAAGGCGCACTGACCTATTTTGGCCGGGCACAAAGCTATGGGGCGACCCAAGTGCTGATCGCCGTGGATCGTGGGCTGGCTTTCGACCTAATGGGCGACCAGGCGAAGGCGCAGTCCGACTATCGCACGGCGCTGGTCGGCGCCGATGCCAACGAGGCGCGCCGGCGGTTGGCGCTCAGCCTTGCAATTTCCCGCGACATCAAGGGCGCCGCGGCTACCATCGAGCCTTTGCTCCTGCGGCGCGATCCGGAGGCCGTCCGGACCAACGCCTTCATCCTTGCACTGGCCGGTGACCGCGAAGGTGCGCGGCGGACCATCGACGCGTTCCTGCCGGGCGCGGGCGTGCGCTTTGAGCCCTTCTTCAAGATGCTTCCGGTACTTCGGCCGGCGGAAAAGGCGGCCGCGGTCCACCTCGGGATCTTCCCCAGCGACGCCGCCCAGCGTTTTGCCCAGGCCGAGCCGGTTTCGAGCTCGCCAGTCGTCTCGATCGGCAACGTGGCTCCCCAGCGCGTTGCTTCGCTCGCGCAGAAGGAAGCGCGCCAGCAGGAGCAGAAGAAGCCGCCGGTGAAGGTGGCCGACGCGCCACGCCGAGCGGTGCGCGAAGCGGCTAGGCCTTCGACCTATATGGCGACGGTGCGGCCCTCGCTCGATCCATCCCGCTACGCCTCCACGCGACGCCCGAAGACAGAAACCACAACCTCAAAGAAAGACCAGGCGGCGGATTCCGACCCGGAGCCCCGACCAGTCGGCCGTCTCGATGATATCGCCAGGCTGCTGAGCGAAAGTGGCGAGCCCGAACCGAGCAGCGAATCGCTCGTGCAACTTGCCGAAGCGCAGCCGCAGGAGCCGCCGCAAGTTTTCGGATCCAAGGTCGAACTTTCCAAGCCGAAGCCTGCGGTTTCCCGGCCAAAGGTCGAAACGTCGAGGCCGAAGGTAGATTCCAAGGCCGCCAAGCTCGCCGCCGATAAGAAGGCGAAGGCCGAAGCCGAGAAGGCCAAGGCGGAAGCGGCGAAGCTCGGCGTTGCCGGCACCACCTGGGTGCAGCTCGCCGGCGGCGCCAACCAGGACCGGCTGAGCGCCGAATATAAGAAGCTTGCCGCCAAGGCGGGCTCGCTGCTCAAGTCGCGCTCGGGCTACGTCACCGAGGGCAAGGATTATTTCCGCCTGCTGGTGGGACCATTCTCAAGCCGGAGCGAAGCCCAGGCCTTCGTCACGAAGCTTGATAAGGCCGGCGTTGACAGCTTTAGGTGGACTCGCAACCCGGCACAGATCAGGATCGAAAAGCTCAAAAGCTGATGACGCTTCCACTGGACCTCGCCGCGCAGCCAAGCAGATCGCGCGGCAGGGGCCACCAGGAAGCCGACGAAGGCCCGCGCGGGCCCCGCGACATCTTCCAGCGAGACCGCGACCGCATCGTCCACTCGGTCGCCTTCCGTCGCCTCCGCCACAAGACCCAGGTCTTCGTCGCTCCAGACGGCGACCATTTCCGGGTTCGCCTCACCCATTCGATCGAAGTCGCCCAGATCGGCCGGACCATGGCCCGCGCGCTCGGCCTCAATGAGGATTTGACCGAGGCCCTGTGCCTTGCCCACGACCTCGGCCATCCGCCGTTCGGCCACGCCGGCGAGGATGCCTTGTCCGCGGCGCTCGCTGATGCCGGCGGCTTCGACCATAACGGTCACACTCTCCGCCTCGTCACCTGTCTGGAAAATCCCTATCCGTCGTTCGACGGGCTGAACCTCAGCTGGGAAGCGCTGGAGGGCCTCGCCAAGCATAACGGTCCGGTGGTCGAGCCCGGCTGGGCGCTGGGGGAGGCGGATGCGGACTTCCCGCTTGAGCTGGCGACCTGGCCGAGCCTGGAGGCTCAGGTCGCGGCCATCGCCGACGACATCGCCTACGACAATCACGATATCGACGACGGCCTGCGGGCGGGCATCCTGAGGCTTGAGGAATTGCTCGACCTGCCGTTCGTGCGGCGGCTGTGGCTGGCGATCGAGCAGCGGCACCCCGGCCTCGATCCGCCGAAGAAAGCCAAGGCGCTCGTGCGGGACGGCATCGGCACGATGGTCGGCGACGTGCTGGAGGAAACCGAGCGACGGGTGCGCGAGGCCGGCGTCGCGACCATCGACGAGGTCAGGAGCTTCGGCTCGGCGCTGGCCGGCTTCTCGCCAGAGCTTGCTGCCGAGGAGCGGCAATTGAAACGACTGCTCTACGATCGGCTGTACAACAGCCCGGCGCTGATCCCGGTCCGCGAGGAGGCTCAGCGGGTCATTTCCGGACTCGCCGCGGCCTTTCGCGACGACCCGAAGCTGCTCCCCGCCGGCTGGGCCAGAGGCGAAGACGAAATTCATCGGCTGCGCGGCATCGGCGACTTCATCGCCGGAATGACCGACCGCTTCGCCATCGCCCGCCATGAGGAGCTGGTGGGCCCGGTGCATTTGCCCGACCGCTTCTAACTGCTAGAGGCGCGACTTTCCGTATCCGGTGATGTGAATTGAGCCTCTACGCCCGCTTTTCCCAGCTTCTTGACGGCATCCTCGACGAGTTGGTTGTCGAAGGGCGATTGAGCGCCGACGCCAATCGCAAGGCGGTTGCGGTCGAGCCGCCGCGCGATCCGTCGCACGGCGACCTCGCCACCAATGCCGCGATGGTGCTGGCCAAGGGCGCCGGCACCAATCCGCGCGCGCTCGCCGAAGCGATCAAGCCCAAGTTGGAGGCCATCCCCGGCGTGACGTCGGTCGAGGTCGCCGGGCCTGGTTTCATCAACCTCAAGCTCGCCGACGGCGCCTGGCGCGACGAGCTGACCAGCATCCTTGCCGAGGGGGAAGAATACGGCCTGTCGACCATCGGCAAGAATGAGCGGGTCAATGTCGAGTATGTCTCAGCCAACCCGACCGGGCCGATGCACATGGGCCATTGCCGCGGCGCCGTGGTCGGCGATGCGCTGGCGCGGCTGCTCGAGGCGGCGGGCTTCCGGGTCACCAAGGAATATTATGTCAATGACGCCGGCAGCCAGGTCGATGCGCTCGCGCGGTCGGTGCACCTCCGCTACCGCGAGAAGCTGGGCGAGGACATTGGCGAGATCCCCGAAGGGCTTTATCCCGGCGATTATTTGAAACCGGTCGGGGCGCTTCTCGCCGCCGAATATGGGGACAAATACGCCGATGCGCCTGAGAACGAATGGTTGGCGTTGTTCAAGGCAAAAACAGTCGCGGCGATGCTCGACCTTATCCGCCACGATCTCGGCCTGCTCGGCATCCACCACGACCATTTCGCCTCGGAAGCCGAGCTGCAGGCCTCGGGCAAGGTCGAGGAAGCGATGGCGAACCTCCGCGCCAAGGGGCTGGTCTATGAGGGTCAGCTCGAGCGACCGAAGAGCCTCGATCCGCATGACGAATGGGAGCCGACCCCGCTGACCTTGTTCAAGTCGACCGAGTTCGGCGACGACCAGGACCGGCCGATGAAGAAGTCGGACGGCTCATGGACCTATTTCGGCGCAGATGCCGCCTACCATCTCCAGAAGACGGAAGGCGCTGATCACCTGGTCAACATATGGGGTGCCGACCATGCCGGCACGGTCAAGCGCGTGCAGGCGGCGGTGAACGCTCTGACCGACGGCCGCGTCGACCTCGACGTCAAGATCATCCAGATGGTCAAGCTGCTGCGCGCCGGCGAGCCGCTCAAGATGAGCAAGCGCGCCGGCAATTTCGTCACTCTGGCGGACGTCGTGCGCGAGGTGGGGAAGGACGTCGTGCGCTTCATGATGCTGACCAAGCGCGCCGACACGATGCTCGACTTCGACTTCGCCAAGGTGATCGAGGCCTCGAAGGACAATCCAGTCTTCTACGTCCAATATGCGCATGCGCGGATCAGCTCGCTGCAGCGCAAGGCGGCCGAGGCGGGGGTTGCGCTCGACATGCCGCCGGACCTGGGGTTGCTCGACGCCGAGGAACTGGCGCTGGTCAAGACGGCGGCCCAATATCCGCGAGTGATCGAAAGCGCGGCGATGGCGCATGAGCCGCATCGCGTCGCTTTCTATCTCTATGACCTCGCCGCCGAATTCCATGCGCTATGGAATCGCGGCAATGACGACCCGTTGCGGCGCTTTCTCCTTGAAAACAATCCACAACTTTCCCGCGCCCGGCTGGAACTGGCGCGCGGCATCGGGCAAATCATCAAGAACGGCCTGAAAATCATGGGAGTCGAGGCCGTCGAGGAGATGCGCTGATGAAAGCGAGCCGGCCGGCCGACGAGGACCGGCTGCCCTGGCTGGAACCGTACCGGGAGAAAGAGACGCCGGGCAAGCCGCTGCCACGCCGCGGATATGACAAGCCGATCGCGGTCGGGCTTGTCGCTGCACTTCTGATCGGGGTGGGAGCGGGCGGCTATTGGCTCGGACAGCGCAGCGAATCCCCGGTTGCGCCACGCTCGTCCGAAACCATCGCCTTGCCGGCGCCCAGGCCCGAACCGGTCCAGGTCGCGCAGGCGCCGCCGGCGAAGCCTGAGCCTGCCGTGCAGGAACCCATTCCCACCCCGGCCAAGGTCACCAAACCCGCCCGGAAGAAGGCCGTGGCTCGTAAGCGTCCGCGCCCGAAGAAAATCCGGACTGCAGGGGTTGAGAGCGACCGGCTCAACGCCGTTCGCGCCTCCCAGGAAAGCCCGGCACCTCCGCGCCCGGCGCCGGCTCCGGTCTGGCCGAAGATGCCCTCGCCGGGTCCGGCCGGCCAGGTGATCCAATTGGGCGCCTTCACCACACCGAGCCGTGCGAGCAATGCTTATTATGCACGGATCCACCGCTACAAGGCGCTGATCGGCATGCCGAAGGTCATCGTCCCTGTAATCACCAAGCCCGACGGGCGCGTTCTTTATGTCTTGCGCCTTGGCACCACCTCGCGCCAACAATCGAACACCGTTTGCCGTAACCTGCGGCGGAGCGGCGACCATTGCCTGGTGATCGGCTGATGGAGAATTGAATGAGCGATACCCGCTCAGGCGGTGACGAGGCCCTGCCTTGGCTGGAGGCCGTCGAGGATGAGGATGAGCCGCCGGCCTTCTCGGCGCGCAAGATGCTTGCGGCGCTGGCGTTGGTATTGCTGGGCGTCGCCATCGTCGCCGGAGCGCTGTTCTGGCTGGGCCAGCAGGACAAGGGAACGGGCCCGCCGCAACTGATCCGCGCGGAACCGGGCCCATACAAGGTGCGCCCGGACGATCCCGGAGGCCTCGATGTCGCCGGCGATAGCGGCACCGCTTATGCCACTGGGGCGGGCGAGGATAATGACGCCCTGCTTGACGTCGGCCGGTTGAATGATTCGCCGCTGCCGCCTCATGGCGATCCCAAGCGCTTGCCCCCGAACGAAGCCAAGGAGCCGGTGGCTCCGGAACCGGCGGCGCTTGCACCCCCGCCGGCGGCAGCCGCCAAGGGCACGGTCATCCAGCTCGGAGCCTATGGCTCCACCGCCAAGGCGGAGACCGCTTGGCGGATGTTGTCGTCGCGCTTCCCCGAGGTGGCGAAGCTGACCAAGCTCGTCGTTCCCTACAGCGGCGGATATCGCCTGCGCGCCACGGCGGGGTCAGTGGCCGAGGCCCAGGCGGCATGCCGCGCGGTGGCGGCCGGCGGCGAAAATTGCTTCGTGGCGCAATAAGGCCGGACGTAGATGCAAGCGGCGATCTACGGCCTCTCGGGGCCGCAACTGACGGAAAAGGAACGCGATTTCTTTCGCGACGCCGAACCGGCCGGGTATATTTTGTTCAAACGCAACTGTTTTGACGTGGAACAGTTGCGCTGCTTGAATGATAGTCTTCGTGAGCTCTCAGGGCGTCCGGACCTGCCGATCCTGATCGACCAGGAGGGCGGCCGTGTCGCCCGCATGCAGCCGCCTGCTTGGCCGAGCTTTCCGCGCGCCGCGGCTTTCTCAGCTTTGTACGGGCTGGCGCCGTCGTCGGCGATTGAGGCGACGCGTGTCAACGCCAGGGCGATTGCGCTGACGCTCAGAAGCGTTGGCGTCAACGTCAATTGCTTGCCACTGCTCGACGTCCGCCAGCCCGGCGCCAGCGATATCATTGGTGACCGGGCATTGGGGGATGAACCGATGCAGGTTGCTGCCTTGGGCCGGGCGGTACTTGACGGCATGGCATCGGCTGGCGTGGTCGGGGTTGTGAAGCATATGCCCGGACATGGCCGCGCTTTGGTCGACAGCCACAAGGAGTTGCCCGTCGTCACCGCTAGCGACGAGGAACTTAGCACAGACCTCGAGCCCTTCGAGCGGCTGCGCTGGGCGCCAATGGGGATGGTCGCCCATGTCGTCTACACCGCCTGGGACCCTGACCTGCCGGCCAGCCTGTCCCCCACAATCATTGGACAGGTCATTCGCGAGCGGATCGGCTTCGACGGCCTGCTGATGACCGATGATCTCGGTATGCATGCCTTGAGCGGAGACTTCGGAGTTCGGGCCGAGCGCGCGGTTGCCGCCGGCTGCGACATCGCTCTTCATTGTTCGGGCGAGATGGAGGAAATGGAGGCCATCGCCGGGGCCGTGCCAGCACTGTCGGCGGAAGGCGAGGCGCGACTGGCGCGCGCAATGGCGGTCACACTCAACGAGGAGGACGACCTCGATTATGCCGCTGCCGTCGCCAAGCGTGACGCGCTGCTGGCGCTGGTGTGAGCGCTGGGATAGGTTCCGAGCAAATGGAATCCGAACAATTCGAGGGACCGGTCCGCGAAGAACAGGCGCTGAACCTCAATCTCGACGGCTGGGAAGGGCCGCTCGACCTGCTGCTAAACCTCGCGCGGGCGCAAAAGGTTGACCTCCACCAGATCTCGATCTTGGCGCTCGTCGAGCAATATCTTGCTTATCTGGAAGGCGCGCGGAAGCTGCGGCTGGAGATTGCCGCCGACTATCTCGTCATGGCGGCCTGGCTTGCCTACCTGAAATCCTGCCTGCTTTTGCCCAAGGACCCGGAGCAGGATCCGACTCCCGAGGAGCTGGCGCTGCGCCTGCAGCTCCGGCTGCAGCGGCTCGACGCGATGCGCGAGGCCGGCGCCCGGCTGATGGGTCGCGACCGCCTGGGCCGGGACGTCTTCGCTCGCGGCGCACCAGAGGGCCTGCGGCTGGTTCGCAAGTCGGCCTGGCAGGTCAGCCCGTTCGACCTGTTCGCCGCCTACGGCGTGGTCCGGGCCCGGACCCAGCCGGCAATGCACGTCGTCCATGACCGGCGGGTGATGACGCTCGATGATGCGCTCGAGCGCGTGTCGAAGCTGGTCGGCGCCCATCTCGACTGGACGGTGCTGGAAGAGTTCCTGCCGTCGAGCGACGATGCCGCCTTCCTGAAGTCAGCCCTGGCCTCGTCCTTCGTCGCCGCGCTAGAGCTGGCGCGGCTGGGACGGATCGAGATCGCCCAGGACGAGGCGTTCGCCCCGCTGAGGGTACGGGCGGCCTAGGCAATGGACGAATACGCCCGCGCCGTCGAAGCGGCCCTGTTCGCCGCTGCCGAGCCGCTGACCATCGACGAGATCGTCGCCTATGTCGGTGAGGGCGAGGTCGAGATCGCGCTCGGCCAGCTGGCCGCCCATTACGAGGGCCGCGGCATCGAACTGGTTGAGCGAGGCGGCCGCTGGCACTTCCAGACGGCGCCGGACCTGGCGCATTTGCTGCGCCGCACGCGCGAGGATCCGCGCCGCCTGTCGCGCGCTGCAACAGAAACCCTGGCGATCATCGCCTATCACGAGCCGGTCAGCCGCGCCGAGATTGAGGCGATCCGCGGCGTCCAGATCTCAAAGGGCACGCTCGACGTGCTGATGGAGGCGGGCTGGGTGAAGACCGCCGGCCGCCGTGAGGCGCCGGGCCGGCCATTGCTGTACGCAACGACGCCGGACTTCCTCACGCATTTCGGTCTCGGGTCACGGCGCGACCTGCCGGGAATCGACGATTTGAAGGCCGCGGGCCTTCTCGATCCACTCGACGACACCATCTTCACGCTGCAACTGGAAAGCGAAGAGGAGGAGGGCTAGAAGCCGTCCCCAACTCGCATACGGAGAAATCTCATGGGTGGTTTGAGCCTCTGGCATTGGCTCGTCGTTATCATTCTTGTGTTGCTGCTGTTTGGGCGCGGACGGATCAGCGACATGATGGGCGACATCGGCAAGGGCCTGAAAAGCTTCAAGCAGGGCATGGCCGAGGATGAAGACAAGGCGAAGCCGACCGAGCCCCGCCAGCTGCCGCGTGAGCAGCAGCCGATCGACATCACGCCGAAGCAGCCAGCCGAGCCGGCGACCCCGCCGTCGCCAGGCGACGAAACCCCGCGCAGCTAAAGTTGGAGTGCGCCGATGTTCGGCGTCGACACGTCAGAACTCCTCCTGATCGCGGTCGTGGCGCTCGTGTTCATCGGCCCCAAGGATCTGCCGCGCGCAATGCGCACCGTCGGGCGCTGGCTCGGCAAGGTGCGCGGCATGGCGCGCCACTTCAATACGGGGATCGAAGCGATGGTCCGCGAGGCCGAGCTCGAGGAAATGGAGAAACAGTGGCGCGCCGAGAATGAGCGCATCATGCGCGAGTTCCCGAGCGTCGATCAGGTCATGCTGCCGGGGTCGGCCGACGTTCCGCCGCCACCGCTTGCCGACGACCAGCCCGGCCTGCCGCTGGAAGATCCGGACACGCGGCCGCCCGACGAACGGCCCCTGCCGTGAGGGACATCGACGAAACCAAGGCGCCGCTGATGGACCATCTGGTCGAGCTCCGCCGCCGGCTGCTGTGGTGCCTGGCCGCGCTGGCAGTCGCTTTCTTCGTCTGTCTCTATTTCGCCCGCGACATCTTCGCCGTGCTGGTCCAGCCGCTGCTGGCTGCGGGACAGGGCAGGCTCATCTACACCGATGTCTTCGAGGCCTTTTTCGTCGAGATCAAAGTCGCGTTGTTCGCGGCGATGATGATTTCCTTCCCCGTCATCGCGACCCAGTTGTGGAAGTTCGTGGCGCCCGGTCTCTATGCCAAGGAGAAAAATGCGTTCCTCCCCTTCCTGCTCATGACCCCGATCTTCTTCGGCGCAGGAGCCGCTTTCGCCTATTTCATGGCCATGCCCTGGGCGCTGCATTTCCTCCTCGGCTACCAGGGCGATGTCGGCGGCATCCAACAGGAAGCGCTGCCGGCGGTCGGCAATTATTTGAGCTTCTCGACCCGCTTCCTGTTCGGCTTCGGCGTCGCTTTCCTGACGCCAGTGCTGCTGATGATCCTTGAACGAGCGGGCATCGTCACGCGCGAGCAGCTGGCCAAGTCGCGCCGCTACGCAATCGTGGCCTGCGCCGTGGTGTCGGCGGTGCTGACCCCGCCCGACGTCGTCTCGCAGCTGATGCTGCTGGTGCCCCTCTATTTGCTCTACGAATTGGCGATCATCGCCATTCGCGTGACCCATTGGCGCGCAGCGCGAGCCGCGAAATTTTCGGGCGAGAAAAGAGATGCTGAGCCCCAGACAAACGTGGGCCCGGATTCGCCACCGGGGGGGGGGAGGGTTGGCGAGTCCGGGCCCATTTAAGCGGATAGCGAGAGCGGGGGGGCAAAAGGTCACTATCCAAGGCGCATAACGTCTCTGGTTTCTGGAGAGTTCCGCAGGTTTTGAAAAAAAATTGAGTGACTTGACGCGGCGGCGGCGCATCAGTCGGGGAAGACCGGAATATCCACGCTGAGCCGCCCGATTTTCTCGTCAAGTGGAGATCGTAGCTGCCGTGCCAGGCCCCCGATGACCCTGCGAAATTGCTCCTGCTCACCCGGCCCCTCTCCGCGCTCTTCCTCCTCCCGCATCAACGCATTGCTGGATATGGTGAGTCGAGCGGCCAGCTCGCTCACTCGGCGGAGCTCGATCTCGACGGCCTCGCCCGGTCTTTGCAGCATGGCGAACTCGACCACTTCGGTGACGAAGAAGGCGGTCGCTACGGCTGCATCCTGGGTCGTGTAGAGGGGGTCGATGTCGAGCTGGATCGATGTCGCACGGGCATCGTCGGGAGCCGAAGCGCGCAGCGTCGCGCCCAACTCGACCAGGAGTGGCCGCATGGAAATGCCGCGGCTTTCCTCGACCTCGGCGAAATGATTGCGGTGAACGACCGACAAGGCGTCGACCCGGCGTCCGATTGCCGCGTAGGCCGCGCGGGCCTCCTGTGTCGTGGCGCTACGGCCATGGATGTTGAGCAGCGATGCGACGACCTGAAGGTTGTTTTTCACCCTGTGGTGGACCTCGCGGACAAGCCGCCGCTGCCCCCCTAGAGCTTCGGCCATCTGCCGTTCTGATTGCTCGATGCGGTCGACCGCCCGTTCAAAAGCGGAACCGAGTTCGCGGATTTCCGCGGTCGGCCCCAGGCGGTCCGGAAGCTGCAGCTTCTCCTCGCCCGGCTGGTAAGCGAGGACGGCGCGCTTGAGGCGATTGAGCGGGCGGATCAGCAGTCGCTTCACCAGCCACCAGCTGAGGAGCGCCGCAAGCAGCCACATAAGCAAAGGCAGCAGCATCGCCACCTGGTCAAAGATTGTCGTCCTTTCGACGGAGATGGCCGTATGAACGCTGAGCTGGCCGCGGCCGATCGGCTGCGCCCGGCGAATCGGCTCGACCTCTGGCCGTGGCCGCCGCGAGTCGATGATTCGAAGCTGGCTGGCACCATCGCTGATAACCAGTTCATCGATGTCCTTGCCGACTTCCGTGGCGGCGGCGCGCAGGGTCGAAATATTGAGGTCGCTGGTGGCCATGCCGCCAATGACGCCCACGCGATAGTCGATGGCATGATCCAGCGGCGAGACCCACAGGCGGATGTCGCCGGGCGCTATGGGCAGGTCGTCCCGCCGCGCCGGAAAGTCGCCGGCGATGCAAATAAGCTTGGCTTGCGGGTCACGGATGGTGAAGCGGCTGTCGATGGCCGGAGTCAGCGCGAGCGTTCGCGTGGTCGCTCCGCACGGGTCATCCGCCCGATCCCGAAACGCGGCGTTGGCGGCAACGCTGAGCGCCAGGGCGTTGCGGGCAATCAGGCTTTCGATCGCGCGCGCCACGGCACGGCCCTGTTCTTCGGCGGCCGCGCGATTGGCGCGGTTGGCGTCATCAATGCTGCCGCGGGCCGCCCAAACTAGGGCCAACCCAAGGGGCAGCAGCGCGGCGGACAGAATGAGAAGAAGTTTGGTGCCGGTCGGCCATTGATCGAAACGGGAAAACCGCTCGTTCATCGACGCCCGCCCAGGAGCGCGGCGCGCCTAGCGGAGCTTGCCCAGCAGATCGATGAAATCGCTGGGAACGTCTTCGCGGAGCGTGCTGTCATAGACCGAACGCAGGGCTTTGCCGACATCGCCAGCCCTGGAACGGCTCGTGCCATCTCGCTTGCGAGACCGCCGCGATTTGGACCTGGGGCGTTCGGGAATCGGGGAATCCTTGTCGTTATGTTCACTCAACTCAATCCCCCTCGCCTGGGTGCTCGGTTGCTCGACCTGCAATTCTCCAATTCACACCCAGTATTTGCGATGGGTCGAAAGCAGCTTCGGCGCGCACCTATATCCCCCCTTGGCACCTCGTCAATCTTGCGGAAGTTAGCCCCCAATTGAAGCGTGGAAACCAAAAGCGCGGTGCTTTGTTCCAACCATCGACATGACACCGGGGGGATGCGCACGGCCGAGCCGGGTGACGTTTGGTCCGGGGTTGCAACGAAAAACGGGTGCGCCCAATAGGGCCCCCACGGAATTCAGGGAGAGTCATCGAAAATGTCGCTTGGACAGGAACTTGCCCCGCATCTGCCCTTCCTCCGCCGCTATGCGCGGGCGCTGACCGGCAGCCAGGCGCACGGCGACGCCTTCGTGCGCGCCACGCTCGAAGCCATCGTTGCCTCGCCGGACGACTTCCCGCGCGACGCCGATACCCGGCTCGGCCTCTACCGCACATTCCATGCTATCTGGTCGACGGCCAACATCGAGGCGGGCGAGGAGCCGTCGGGAGGTGCCGGCTTTGGTGGTGCCGAAGGCATTGCCCAAGCAAGGCTGTCGCGGATCACGCCAATGTCGCGCCAGGCGCTGCTCCTGACCTCGCTGGAAGGTTTTTCGACCGAGGACGCCGCCTATCTGATCCAGGTGTCGCCGGAGGACGTCGACAGCCTAGTCGCCGAGGCACTCGCAGAGATTGAGCGGCAAACGCATGCCGACGTGCTGATCATCGAAGACGAGCCGATCATCGCAATGGATATCGAGATGATCGTCCGCGACCTCGGTCACAATGTCACCGGAGTCGCCGTAACGCGCAGCGAGGCCGTCGCGCAGGCGCGCCAGTCGCCGCCGACGCTCGTGCTGGCGGACATCCAGCTCGCCGACGACAGCTCGGGGATAGATGCGGTCAAGGACATCCTTGCCGAATTTTCGGTGCCGGTGATCTTCATTACTGCCTTCCCTGAGCGGCTGCTGACCGGCACTCGACCCGAGCCGACCTTCCTCATTACTAAGCCCTTCCAGCGTTCGACAGTGAAGGCGGCGATCAGCCAGGCCCTGTTCTTCGACGCAGCGACCGTCCCGGCCGGCTGACCTTCGTTTCCCCAAGGGAACAGTCGCGCGCACGCCGCGTTGGCGTGGGAAGTCAATTTCTTTGGGATATTCCGTTCGATGGCCGAGCCAAGTGAGCATGTATCGACGACCGAAGCGCGCGCCGGCGCGACGCCGCACGTCACCCGAGTTGTACTCGGCGTCGGGCTGCTGCTCGTGATCGCGATATTCGCGCTCATATTGCTGGTCGCGGGCTGAGCCCCTATTTTCAAGCAGACCGATCGATGAGCAACGCGCAGCCTGCGAACGGCCGAGTAACGGGGTGGGGTAAAGTGTCCGACGACGCTCAGGATAAATCTGTCGACGAGCCGCGTCCTGAGCCGGTGCCCCTGTCGGACCCGGACTTCAAGGAACAGCTTGCTGCGGTCATCCCACACCTGCGCGCTTTCGGACGGTCCCTGTCCGGCAGCCGCGACCTTGCCGACGACCTTGTCCAGGAGACGCTGCTCAAGGCCTGGGCGGCGCGCAAGCGCTTCCAGGCCGGGACCAACATGCGGGCCTGGACCTTTATCATCCTGAGAAACCTATTCCTGAGCCAGATGCGCCGCGCCCGCTTCAAGGGCGAATGGGATGAAATCACCGCCTCGAAGATCTTGGCGGCGCCGGCCAGCCAGGACCGCCACATCGAGCTTGGCGACATGCAGCGGGCCCTGATGCATTTGCCGCAGCCCCAACGCGAGGCATTGATTCTCGTTGGCGCGGGGGGCTTCGCCTATGAGGAAGCAGCCGAAATCTGCGGCTGCGCCGTCGGGACCATCAAGAGCCGCGTCGCCCGCGGCCGGGTTGCGCTGGAGGCGTTGCTGTCCGGCGGCAAGCTGCCGTCGCGCCGGCAGCACAAGACCGATCCCGACAAATCTGCGCTGCAGACGATCATGGGAGAGGTTGACGAGCTAAGCGCCGGTAGCGACGCGATCAGCAATCGCCCGGGCGCAGGGGACAACGAAGAGGCCTAAAAAGTCAGTGCAGCCGCCGCAGAAGGTCGCCGAACAGGCTATCGCAATCGTCCTCGCGGTTTGATCCAGCAACAAAGGCGCGGCGAAGCGCCGCGGCAATGCCGGCCTGGTCGGGCAAGTTCTCAACATGGATGACACGCCTGTCCATGTGACGCCCGGCCGCCGCCTCCTTCCTGTCAGCTCTGCTGGCCATTGCGGATTAACGCAGCGCGGGCCGGGCGGTTTCGCCGGTAGCGGAAATCGGGCAGAGCCTGTCGCATGTATGCAACCGGAAGACGGCGATCGGCGCTGGAGCGCGCGGAGGCCTTTTCGCCATTCCTGCGCGAGACTGCGGCCGCCTTCCCGGAGATAGCCTCGGCGTTCGCCGAAGGCGGGGCGAGCGATGCCATTGCCAGGTCACTGGCGATCGAGGCGGAGGACATTGCCGCCGAGATTCGCCGTCGCCGGACCGCGCTCGCGCTCGCCGTCGCGCTCGGCGACCTTTCCGGCGAGTTGGACCTGGAAGGTGTGACCAGGACCTTGTCCGATTTCGCGGACGAAGCGATCGATCGTGCACTGGCCACGGCGATCAACGAGCGGATCCCGGAAGCCAAAGTCGAAGGCTTTGCCGTGCTCGCGCTGGGCAAGCTCGGCAGCCGCGAGCTCAACTATTCCTCCGACGTTGACCTGATCTTGCTGTTCGACCCCGAGCGCCTGCCGCGCCGTGACCGCGATGAACCCGGCGAAGCCGCGGTTCGCATCGCCCGCAGGCTGGTTGAGCTTCTGCAACAGCGCACGGAGGAGGGCTATGTCGCGCGCGTCGACTTGCGTCTTCGGCCCTCGCCCGAGGTGACGCCGATCACCTTGCCGGTCGAGGCTGCCATTTCCTATTATGAATCGCAGGCCCTGCCGTGGGAGCGGGCGGCCTTCATCCGGGCCCGCGCCGCCGCAGGCGACCGCGCTCTCGGCGAGCGCTTCCTGTCAGAGATTCAGCCCTTCATCTGGCGGCGCGCGCTCGATTTCGGCGCCATCGACGAGATCCGTGACATCAGCCTGCGCATCCGCGACCACTATGCCCAAGGCCAGGCATTCGGGCCCGGATTCGACCTGAAACGGGGCCGTGGCGGTATCCGCGAGGCGGAGTTCTTCACCCAGGTCCAACAGCTGGTCCACGGCGGCCGCCAAACCGCGTTGCGCCAGCCGGCGACGCTCGATGCGCTCGCCGCGCTCGCGCGCGAAGGGCGGCTTGAACGTGAGGTCGCGGAGCAGCTCGCCGAAGCCTATCGGCGCTTCCGCACTGTCGAGCATCGCGTGCAGATGATCGCCGATCAGCAGACGCACCGCCTCCCGGTCGAGCCGGCAGAGCTCGATGCCGTGGCCCGGCTTGACGGGCTTGCGGATGGGGCCGCGCTGCTCACCTCCTTGCGGTCGCACGTCGACTTCGTCGGAAAAAAATTCGATGCGCTGGCAATCGAGCCCAGCCAGGATTTGTCGAACGATCCGGAAATCCTGGTTCGCCAGCTGAGCGACCTCGGCTTCCGGCAGGTCGAACCGGCTTTAAAACGCATCGGCGAATGGCGATCCGGCCGAATCCGCTCGCTGCGCTCGCCGGCAGCGCGCAAGGCGTTCGAGGCGATGCTGCCGGTGCTGCTGCGCGCGATCGCGCATGGCCCGGACCCGACCCACGCGCTCAACCGGTTCAGCGACATTGTGGAGCGGGTGTCGAGCGGAGTGAACCTCTATCGGCTGTTGCTCGCGCAGGCGCCGCTCGCCGACATGCTGGCGATAATCCTGGCGCATGCGCCGGTGCTGGCCGACCAGCTGGCGCGGCGTCCGGTGTTGCTCGACGGTCTGATCGACGCGTCGAGCTTCGCGGCGCCGCCGGAGCCAGCGGAATTTGCCGCACGGCTACTCAAAGGTCCTCGCGGCGAGACCTACGACCAGCAGCTCGACCGGATTCGGCGCCTGGTCAACGAACGGCGCTTCGCGCTAGGTGTCCAGCTGGTCCTCAGGCATCGCGAACCGCTCGACATCATGATGGGCTATGCCAATGTCGCGGAAGGCGCGATCGAGGCGCTGGCCGAAGCGACAGTCCGGGAGTTCGAGCAATTGCACGGCCGCATCGAGGGCGGCGAGCTGCTGATCCTCGGCCTCGGCCGGCTCGGGGGCCGGGCGCTGACCCATGCCTCAGACCTGGATTTGATCTTCATTTTTGACGCGCCGGAAGGCATCATATCGGATGGCGCCAAGCCATTGAGCGCCACCGACTATTACAACCGGCTCGCGCGGCGGGCGGTGACGGCCTTCTCCGTGCCGACCGCCTCTGGACCTTTGTACGACGTCGACACGCGCCTCCGCCCGCAAGGCAAGGAAGGCATGATGGCGGTGCGCCTGGATGCCTTCGCCGATTACCAGCGCAACGAGGCCTGGACCTGGGAGCATATGGCGCTGCTTCGGGCGCGGCCGGTGCATGGATCCGAGGCGGGACGCGCCAGGCTAAAGGCGGTCATCGAGGACGTGCTCGGTTCGGCCCATGATCCCGATAAGGTCCGCGCCGATGCCTCGAAGATGCGCGCCGACATGGCCCGGCACAAGCCGCCATCGGGCCCGCTCGACATCAAGCTCGGCCCCGGCGGACTGGTGGACCTCGAGTTTGCGGTGCACACGCTGCAGCTGACCACTGGCCTCGGTTTCGATCCCCGGCTGGAATGCGCGATCGCGGCATTGGTCGATACCGGTCACCTGACGATGCAGGTGGACGCGGACTTAAGGCTCCTGTCGCGCATCCTCGTCACCATGCGGCTGGTGGCGCCGGACGGCAGCGTGCCGCCAACGGAATCCCGGCCGCTCGTTGCCGAGGTCTGCGGCTATCCGGACTGGGATGCGCTGCTTGCGGCGCACGATGAGGCGCGGCAAAGGGTCGCCGCACTCTGGGGGCGCGTGAAGGAAGGCGAGATATGATCAACGAAGGCGACAAGGCTCCGAACATCGACGTCACCGCGAGCGACGGCTCACTCGTCAACCTCGCCGCGCCAGGCGCCCCACTGGTCCTTTATTTCTACCCGAAGGACGACACGTCGGGTTGCACCAAGGAGGCACAGGACTTTACCGAGCTGGCTGGTGATTTTGCCAAGGCCGGCGCACGGGTAGTCGGCGTGTCGCGCGATCCCATGAAAAGGCACGTGAAGTTCATCGACAAATATCGGCTGAAGGTGCCGCTGGCCTCGGATGAGGATGGCCGCATCAGCAATGCCTTCGGCACCTGGGTCGAAAAGTCCATGTACGGTCGCAAATATATGGGGATGGAGCGCTCGACCTTCCTGATCGACAAGGACGGGCGGGTGGTTCGCGCTTGGCGCAAGGTCAAAGTGCCGGGTCACGCGCACGACGTGCTCAAGTCGGTGCAGCGCTGATGCTCGAGTTCCTCGGTGCTGACCGGTTCGAGGTGCTCCCGCACCTCGGCCCGCTCATCATCGCATATCTCCTGGCGCTGCCGATCGGCTGGAACCGAGAGAAGGCCGAGCGAAGCGCCGGGATCCGCACCTTCCCGCTGGTCGCGGTCGCAAGCTGCGGAATCGTCCAGGCTTCGGAAGCACTAACCATTGGTTCGCCCGAGGCGATGGCACGGATCATTGAAGGGGTAATCACCGGCATGGGCTTCATTGGCGGAGGCGCCATCCTTCGCCACCATGAATCCGTGAAGGGGACTGCGACGGCGGCGAGCCTGTGGGTGACGGGCGCGATCGGCATAGCGGTCGGCATTGGCAACCTCGACGTAGCCGTAATTCTGGCCGCAATTACCTTTTCCACCTTGTGGGTCCTCTCGCCGCTCAAGGCGGTGGCGCGGCGCGCGGAAGGGGACCGAACTGATTGACCCCCGCGGCTCGGTCAGAAAAACGTTGTAAACGAAAACTTAAGAATCGCTTGGCGAGTCAAAATTTCCCCCTAATCTGAACGGTCTACCAGGGGAGAGTCGTGCCGCTCCTGCCTGGGAACAGAGGGGAGTATGCCATGCGTAAATTCATCGCTTCCCGCCGCGGTATCCTGCTCGCGGCGTCGTCCGTTATTGGAATGAGCCTCGCAGCGCCGGTCGCTGCCCAGGCCGGATCAGAGCCGGTCGCCGATTATGATATCGTCACCAATCATGAAGTGACGCCGGGCACCGGCAATACAGCCACCGGCGCCAATTATGCCAACAGCCCCGAAGTCCTTGATACCGGCGTGACCGGAATCGGCCAGATGATCGGCTTCTATCAAACGAGCCCGAGCACGGCCGGGCTTGGGCTCTGCACAGGGACTTTGATCAACCCGCGCACCGTTATCACGGCGGCGCATTGCGTGTTCGATTTCCCGGCGCATATGTACGGCAGCGAGACGGGAAGCGGTGGCGGCCTTTACGGCCAGTTTGCGGCAGCCTACGGCTCAACCAGCGGAATTCCCCTGAGCTTCGGTTTTTCAGCCACGAACCGGTGCATTGGCACCAACGGCTGCGCGTCCGGCACGGGGCCTTACGAAGTCTGGCGCGACAACAATTTCCAGACCAACATCGCTCTCAACATCTACAACGCCAACCAGGTCTGGTATCATCCGGCCTCGGTGACCGAGTTCGCTCTCGGAGACATCGCGCTTGTCACGCTCGACACGCATGCCCAGGACATCCCGACCTGGGCGCTGCTGTTCTCGCCGCTCGATGGGCCGACCCACGCCAGCATCGTCGGCTATGGCCGCACCGGCGTCGGCCTATCCGGAATCGGCGCGGCCGCGGGCATCGACTATCGCCGCCGGGCGGCCGAGAACATGATCGATGCGCTGATGTCGTCGAACGACTGGGCTCGCACGCCGGCCATCGCCGGACCGGATTACACGGGCCTCAATGCCCACCAGCACTCGCTCTACTGGTTCGATTTCGACGATCCGGACTGGACCGTCGGCCGGGCCAATTCCGACCCAAACTTCTTCAACAACACGGCTGCCGAGGGCCAACCCGACAATGGCTATTACGACTTCAATGGCCTGGGTGACGGCGCGTTGCCGCGCGAAGGCGGCACCGCGGGTGGCGATTCCGGCGGGCCGCTGATCGTCGACCAGCGTTGGGACATTGACGTCCTCGCTGGCGTTCTTACCGGAGGCTGGTCGTTCGGCGGGGACACTTACTACGGCGACTTCTCCGTCTATCCGCCGCTCTTCCTCTATTGGGCGAGCATCGTTCAGAACAATCCGTACAAATATGTTTCGGCGAAGGCCGGTAACGGCGACTGGTTCGATCCGACGCATTGGGTCCAGGACATGGATCCGAACTACATGGTGATCGGCGCCGCCGGACAGCTGGTGAACAGCCTGCCGGGTGTCCAGCTGGGCCAGGACAGCCCGGCCGGAAGGTTCGGCGAGGTCTGCTACCTCAATCGGAGCTGCGGGACGATCACCGGTACGCCCTATTCGGGCGGCACCTACGTGACGATTCCAGGCGGCCCGGGGTCGAGCAACTTCGTCCCGAACAATGTCGAGCCGGTCAACAGCGCCAATCCGCGCCAATATGTCCAGGCGCGCTACTATGACGTTACGTTGAGCCAGCCCGGAACGACGAGCTTGGGCAAGGCGGCGACAATCGACCGCTTTACGATCAGCAACTCGTCGGCCGCGATCGACATCCGGCCGAAAGGTTCGCTCACCGTCCTGGCGGACTATACGCAGGCGGCCGGCTGGGCGAACATCGACGGCAGGCTGACCACAGGCGAGGCGGTTGTCGTCAGCGGCCTGGTCACTGGCAAGGGCACCTGGGATCCGACTTACTTGACAGTGGTCGGCGGCATCGTCGCTCCGGGCGGCCCCGGAATTGGCACGCTCACCGTGCAGGGCGACATGATCATGGCATCCGCGTCCACCCTGTTGCTCGACGTTGGGAGCAACGGCCGGTTCGATCAGCTCAGAGTCACGGGCGACGCCACCAACAGCGGCATCCTCGACGTCGGCGGCTCGTCGCTCGTCCTCAATAATGTCGCAGGCGGATCAGGACCTCGTCACGGGGACAGCTTCGAGCTGGCGACGGCAACCGGCGGCGTGCTTGGCACATTCGACGGCGCTTCGACCTACCAAGGGGTCCTCGTCCCAGCGTTGACTCATGCCGCCGGCAACATCAGCGTTTCGCTGCAGGCGGGCCGCTTTGCCGATTATCTTAGGGGTGCGAATGGCGCGACCATGGCTTTCGCCGAGGCGCTCGATGGGCTCCGGGCGAACAGCTACTCCGATCTGTGGAACCTCTACGGTGCCGTGGACTGGATGAACCCCGCCCAGCTGTCGGCGACCTTCGCTTCGCTGACGCCGCGCATCGTCGGCGATGTCGATGCGCTGCAGAACCGGCAGAGCAGGTTGCTGCTGAACACCGTCGGCGACCGCCTGTCGCTGCTCGCCTCCGGCAAGGCGAAAGGCCTGACTATGGTCGGCGACCTCACCGCCGCCTTTCGTGCGCGCAGCGAGGGTCTGCAGTCCGGACGGCTCGGTTTCGGCGCCGGCAATGGCGGTGGGATGACCGTCGGGAAGCTTCCGGGCCGCTTGACCGGCTTCGTTGCCGGCGGCGTCGACCGCTCAAGCTCGAGCTATGGCGGCCAGCAGCTTTATAACAGCCAGGGTGGCTGGCACATGGCCATGGGTCTGGAAACGGCGCTTGGCGATGACGGCGCCTTCGGTACTGCTGCAGGCTTCGCCGAAGGGGAAAGCTCGCCGGCCGGCGATCGCAACGTCTCGCGCACGACCATGGCCGCGGCCTATGCGTCGATGCCGCTCGGCAAGGGCTTCTACGTCGGTGGCCTGGTGTCGGCGGAATCGTCGCGGGCATCGACCGATCGTGCCGCGACTGACGGCAACCAGATGCTACGCCTCAGCGGAGCGACCGATGCGACGCGCTACTCCGCCGTTGCCGAGGCCGGCTTCGCGACCGGCATCGGCCGTGGCCTGACGCTGACGCCGCGCGCCCAGCTGGGCTACAGCCGCTACACGCTCGGCGGCTTCACCGAGGAGGGAGGGGAAACCGCGCTCCAGCTTGAGGACGTCACCGTGTCGCGCGTCGAGGCCCGCCTCGGCGCCAGGCTGGAAGGCGAGACTCGCTTCGCTGGCGTGAAAGTCGTCCCGCAATTGTCGGCGGACTATGTGTCCCTGCTCTCGGGCCGCAAGATGGGCGCCACGGTGCGCTTCGCGGTCGCGCCCGGCGAGGCCTTCCACCTGCCGCTGGCTGAAACGTCAGCCGGCTGGGCGGAGGTTCGGGGCGGGGTCACCTTCGGCGAGGGTCCGTTGACGCTCGGCCTCTCCGGTCAGCATGCGACCGGCGGGGCGATGATCGACCAGCGGGCGCAGGCGGACCTCCGCTTCCGCTTCTGACCCAGTGGAGAAGGGAGGGTCGCGAGCGTTCGGGCGTTCGCGGCCCTCGCTTTGTGCGTGGTCTCCATCCCTTGCGGGGAGGGGAGAATGGGTGGTAGCCGCTCCGCAGCACGCCATTTCAGGAGCCGCCGGTGGCCGAGTTCACTCTTCCGAAGAACAGCAAGATCAGCCGCAAGGGCCGCATCTACAAGGCGGAGGAGGGCAAGCGCCTCAAGCGCTTCAAGATCTATCGCTACGATCCGGAGAGCAGCGCCAATCCGCGCTATGACACCTACACCATCGACCTCGACAAATGCGGGCCGATGGTCCTCGACGCCCTCATCAAGATCAAGAATGAGATCGATCCGACCCTGACCTTCCGTCGCTCCTGCCGCGAGGGCATTTGCGGCTCCTGCTCGATGAACATGGACGGCCGCAACGGACTCGCCTGCACGACCGCCATCGAAGACATCAAGGGCGAGGTCCGGATCACGCCGCTGCCGCACATGGACGTCGTCAAGGATCTCGTCCCCGACCTCACCCACGCTTATGCCCAGCTGGCCTCGATTGAGCCTTGGCTGAAGGCGGTGACACCCGAGCCGTCGGGCAAGGAGCGGCTGCAGTCTCCGCAGGATCGCCGCAAGCTCGACGGCCTCTACGAGTGCATTCTCTGCTTCTGCTGCCAGACCAGCTGTCCCAGCTATTGGTGGAACAGCGACCGCTTCCTCGGGCCCGCCATCCTGCTGCAGGCCTATCGCTGGCTCGCCGACAGCCGCGACGAAATGACCGGCGAGCGCCTTGACCAGCTGGAGGACCCGTTCCGCCTCTACCGCTGTCACACGATCATGAACTGCGCGAACGCCTGCCCCAAGGGCCTCAATCCGGCCAAGGCGATCGCCGAAACCAAGAAGATGATCGCCGAAAGAGCGGCGTGAGCGGCGACGGCCACAGGTTCGACAGCGAAGGCTTGGAAGACGTCGAGCTTCCGACCGGCGCCCGGCCCGACCCCGACCATCCCGGCTGGTACAGCTGGGGCGATTTTCCGCGCGGATCCTTCGCCGCGGCCACCGGCCGCCTCTTGTTCAAGCCGGACGGACCTGGACGCGGCGTCTGCCGGATGTTCCCGACCGAAGCGCATATGAACATGGGCGGATCGATCCATGGCGGGGCGGTGATGAGCTTCATCGACATGGCCTGCTTCGCCGGCGGCCGCTGCGCGGGCATGGCGGCAGGCCATTATGTTACGCTCGACCTCACCACCCACTTCCTTGCCCGCGGCATGGAGGGCATGCCGCTCGACGCGCATGTCGAGCTGGTCAGGCAGACCCGCGCCCATGTCTTCCTGCAGGGGGTCGTCAAACAGGATGGCGAGGCCTGTTACAGCTTTACCGGCACGCTGAAGCGCGTCGCCACGCGCAATGGGCCCAGTCGATAGGGCCTATGCCGCGTTGGTCGCGGCCGGGGAACTGAGGCCCGACCCCGACCAGAAAAAGGCGGTCCAGGCGCTTGACCGGCTTGCAAGCGAGCTGGCCGACGGCCGGCCGGGCCTTTTCGAGAGGCTCCTGGGAAAACCGGCGAAGCATGCCCGTGGAGTCTATCTCTGGGGCGGGGTTGGTCGCGGCAAGTCGATGCTCATGGACCTCGCCTTCGACCATATCCCGGCCAAGCCGAAGCGGCGGGTGCATTTCCACGCCTTTATGCTCGATATTCACCAGCGGCTGAGAAAAGTGCGGGCGAAGGCGGAAGGCGATCCCATCCCGGCCGTCGCGCATTCGGTCGCCGCCGAGGCGAAGCTGCTCTGCTTCGACGAGATGCACGTCACCAATGCAGCCGACGCCATGATCCTGTCGCGCTTGTTCACCGCCTTGCTCGACGAAGGCGTGGCGGTGGTGACGACCTCAAACCGTCCGCCGAAGGACCTCTACAAGGACGGGCTGAACCGCGAGCTGTTCCTGCCCTTCATCGACCTTGTCGAGTCGAAGCTGGAGGTCGTCACGGTCAACGGGCCGACCGACTACCGGCTGGACCGTCTGGCAGGGGTAAAAACCTGGCACGTACCCAACGGTCCCGAGGCGACGGCGGCCCTCAGCGATGCCTTCTTCAAGCTCACGGACCATCCAGTCGAGGACCGTACGGCGGTGCCAAGTGAGGAACTGGATGTCGGCGGCGGGCGGACCTTGCACGTGCCCAAGAGCCTCAGGGGCGTGGCCGTTTTTTCATTCAAGCGATTGTGCGGCGAGCCGCGCGGCGCGGCCGACTACCTCGCCATTGCCCAGCGCTTCCATACCGTGATCATCGTCGGCATCCCGGTGATGACGCGCGTGATGCGCAACGAGGCGGCGCGCTTCGTGACCCTGATCGATGCACTCTACGAACATAAGGTGAAGCTGCTTGCCGCCGCCGATGCCGAGCCGGCGGAGCTTTACCCCGAAGGCGACGGCAGCTTCGAGTTCGCCCGCACCGTGAGCCGGCTGGAGGAAATGCGCAGCGCCGATTACCTTGCGGAGGGCCACGGCGCCGCCTAGCCTTCCCTCGAGGGAGGGTCTGCCATGTTGCTTCGCTTTCTTGCCGGTGTTTCATTGATTGCCACGCCTGCGGCCGCCCAACCGGCTCAATCTGGCGGCAAGGCCGAACGCGACCTTCTGGAAAAGGTGATCGAAATCCCGACCGTCCAGTTTCGCGGCCAGATGCCGCGGCTGGTCCAGCTGATGTCAGTCGAGCTCCGCAAGGCCGGTATCAGCGATATTACGGTCAAGGATCATGAAGGTCGGCCCGGCGACAAGACGCAAACGCTGGTTGCGACGTGGCACGCCCAAAGCCCGGCGAAAGCGCCCATCGTCGTGATGGCTCATATGGATGTGGTCGACGCCAAGCCCTCCGACTGGAAGCACGACCCGTTCACCTTCCGCGAGGAGGGCGGCTATTATCTCGGCCGCGGAGCCTCCGACAACAAGGCGGGCGTGGTCGCGATCGTCGCCGCACTCCAGCGGCTGAAGGCGTCCGGCTTCGAACCCAATCGCCACATCATCGTCCTTTTGACCGGGGACGAGGAGAATGCCGGTAACGGCGTGCGGCTCGCCGCGACGGACTGGGGCCTGCTCAAGGGCGCGGAGTTCGCCTTGAACGTGGATGACGGCGGCTGCGGGGTTCACAAGGACGGGCGGGTCCAGGGATGCTACATCCAGGTCGCGGAAAAGACCTATGCGGACTTCAAGTTCGAAACGACCAATCGCGGCGGGCACAGCTCCGCGCCGCGATCCGACAATGCCATTTACCAGCTCGCGGGGGCGCTCAAGAATCTCGAGGAGTATCGTTTCCCGCCGATGCTGAACGACGCCAATCGCGGCCAGTTCGAGTATATCGCGAAGAACGACAAGGGGATTTACGGCTCGATCGTCCAGGCCTGGCTCGACGAGCCTGCCAACATGGAGAAGGCCGACGACGTCGAGGCGATTGATTCCGGTCGCACCCGAACGCGGTGCGTGGCGACACAGCTTTCCGCCGGCCATGCGCCCAATGCCCTCCCGCAAAAAGCGGAGGCGAACGTCAATTGCCGGATTTTCCCCGGCATCGATCCGGAGACGATCCTCAAGGAACTGCAGGCGATTGCCGGCAAGGAAGTGAAGGTCACCCGCGTTGACGGGGGCAGCTGGGCGCCGCCAAGCCCGATGCGGGAGGATGTCGTAACCGCTTTCCGCAACGCCGTGCAAAGCAAGCATCCGGGCGCGCCAGTCATCCCCAACATGTCGGCGGGCGCCACCGATGGCGTTTTCACGCGCGCGGCGGGAATTCCGACCTACGGCGTCGCTGGCCTGTGGGGCTATATTGGCGAGCCCTGGGGCATTCACGGCCTCGACGAGCGGGTCTTGGCCAA
>DATFEO010000202.1:0-13143 GCA_035250985.1 Sphingomicrobium sp.
TAACGACGCTAGTCCCGCCGACGCGGCCAGCCGCCTCTTCTGCCTGCAACGCACGAACCTCCGACGAACGCTGGCGCATGGCCGGCGTCGCCACCTGCGCTTCAGGGTTGGCGGTCATATGGTCGATCAGCGCCGTGACGAACCCCGGCGGGGTCAGCAAGGCATCGCCTTGCAGGTTGATGACGAGATCGACGTCGTCGATAGCCTCTGCGGCCTCCGCGCAGCGCTCGGTGCCGTTGCGGCAGGCTTCCGATGTCATGATCACCGACGCACCGAACGCCTCGGCAGCATTGCGGATGCGATCATCGTCGGTGACGACATGGACCGCGGACACACCTGGTACGCGCATCGCTGCCTCGTGACTGCGCTGGATGAGAGTCTTTGGCGTGCCGCCGGCGCCCTTCACCTCGACCAAAGGCTTGCCGGGATAGCGCGTCGAGGCGAAGCGCGCCGGAATCAGTATGACGACCTTCATCGCACCGCCGGGCAATCATGAATGTGAAGGACGCCGACCGGCTTTCCATCATCGACCACGAACAAGGTGGTGATGCGGTGCTCGTCGAACAGGGTGAGAGCGTCGTCGATCAGGGAATCCGGCGTCACCGTCTTGGGATTCGCCGACATGAAGACGGACGCCGGATGATCCAGGCCCTGCTCCATGTGGCGGCGAAGGTCGCCGTCGGTGATGATGCCGATCAGCTGGCCCTCGTCGCCGGTGACCCCGACCACCCCGAGCCGCTTTTCGGACATGACGACGATTACGTCGTGCATGTTGGTGTCCTTGCCGACCAGGGGCAGCTGCTCGCCGCCATGCATCAGCCGCTTCACCGGCTTCAGCCGGGCGCCGAGCGAGCCGCCCGGATGCAACCGCCCGAAATCCGTGCGGGTGACGCCCTTCTCGCGCATCACCGTCATCGCCAGCGCGTCGCCCAGCGCCAGGGTCATGGTGGTGGAGGTCGTCGGCGCAACCGCTTCCGGACCGACCTCCGGCCAGTGCGGCAGGACCAGCGGCGCGGTCGCCGCCTCGCCCAGCATCGAGCGGGGATTGCCGGTGATGGCGATGATGGGGATCCCAACAGCCTGGAAATGGTCGATGACCGGCTCAAGTTCGGCCGTTGCTCCACTCTGCGAGATGAGCAGGGCGACGTCGCCGGCGGCGGCAATGCCGAGGTCGCCGTGGATCGCTTCGGCGAGGTGGAGAAACGTGGCCGTCGTGCCGGTCGAGGCGAAAGTGGCGGCGATCTTGCGACCGATATGTCCCGACTTGCCAAGCCCGGAGACGATCAGCTTGCCATTGGCATCGAGGATGAGCCGGCACGCCTTCTCAAATTCCTGGCCCAGTGACTCCGCCAGCGCATCGAGCGCGCGGGCTTCGTCATGGACCAGCTCGCGGCCGAAGCTAATCATGCGGCCGCCGGCTCGCCATCCGGTTCATGGGCCGAGATGACCTGCGCCGCGACAAGGTCTCCAATCACATTCAATGTCGTGCGGCACATATCGAGGAAGCGGTCGACGCCGAGCACCAGCGCGATTGCCTGCGGGTCGATGCCGACCATGGCGAGGATCAGCGCCACTACCGGCAGCGAGCCTGCCGGCACGCCCGCGGTGCCGATGCCGCCGAGGATGCAGACCAGCATGACCGTCAGCTGCTGGCCAAGGCTCAAATCGATGCCGAAAAACTGGGCGAGGAAGATGACCGTCACGCCTTCGAACATGGCCGTGCCGTTCTGGTTGGCGGTGGCCCCGACGGTGAGGACGAAGCGCGCGACTTTTGGCGGTAGCTTCAGCCGCGTGTCCGCAACCCGGAGCGACGTCGGCAGGGTTGCATTCGACGAGGCGGTCGAAAAGGCCATCAGGCTGGCCTCCTGCGTCTCGCGGAAGAAGGCGATCGGATTCTTCTTGCCCAGGGTTGCCAGCAGCGCCGGGAACACGATGAACATCTGGATCGCTAGCGCCAGGAGGACGACGCCGACATAGGCCGAGAGGCGGATCAGCAGGTCCCAGCCGAACAAGGCGGCGAGGTTGAACATGAAGCAGGCGACCGCGATCGGCGCCAGCTTGATGACGATCAGGATCAGCCGCATCGTCACGTCGAACAGGCCTTCGAAACCCCGCTGCAGCGTTCGTGCGGCCGGCGTGTCGGTAAGCAGCAGGCCGATGCCGAAGAATAGAGCGAAGAACATCACCGACAGGATGGCGCTGTTTGACCCCATCACCTCGACCAGGTTGTTGGGGACGATGTTGATGAAGGCATCGATGCCTGATGGCTGCTCGGTGCCGCCCTTGACGATCTCGCCAGCGCGGCCCGCTGAATCTTCGAGCATGGCAGCTGCCGCCGCGCGGTCGACGCCGGCCCCTGGCTTCAATAGGTTCACCGTCACCAGGCTGACCGCGACGGCAATCGACGAAACGATTACGGTGTAGAACAAAGTCCTGAGCCCGATGCGCTTCAGCGAGCGGACCTCGCCCATTTCCGAAATCCCGACGACCAGCGCCGAGAACAGCAGCGGGATGACCAGCATGAACAGGAGGCGCAGGAAGATCTGGCCGATCGGCTGGGTCACATAGGTCGTGAAGGTCTCGACCCAGGCGGCGTCGCGCTGCGTCGAATAGACGATCAGGCCGGCGACGAGGCCAACCAGGAAGCCCGCCGCCATCTGCCACTGGAGGCTGAAGCCCCCCTTCGCACGCTCTTCCATACTGAACCCCTCGAATTTCGCGGGTTGGCATTGCGGCTGGAGGCCCCGCGGTCAAGCGGTCAGTCGAAGGGCCGGTCGATGCTTGGCGGCGGCACGGTGAACCATTTCGGCCCGCTCGCCGTCATGTGGAAGCAATCCTCGAGCCGAACCCCCCATTTGCCCGGGATGTAGATGCCCGGCTCGTTCGAGAAGCACATGCCGGGCGCCAGGGGCGTTGTCTCGCCGTGGACCAGGTTGACCGGCTCATGCCCCTCCATGCCGATGCCGTGACCGATGCGGTGCGAGGTGCCCGGCAGCTTGTAGCCCGGGCCGTAGCCCCAGCTCTCGTAAGTCCGACGTACCGCGTCATCGACGCTTCCGGCCGGAGCACCGACGCGGGCGGCGGCCATGGCGATGTCCTGGCCGCGGCGCATCTGCTCCCAGACCTTGCGCTGCTCGGCCGTCGGATCGGCTCCGAAAACGAAGGTCCGGCTGATGTCGGATTGGTAACCGTGCACGTCGCACCCGCAGTCGAACAGGACGTTGGTGCCCTTGGCAACTCGCATCGGGGTGCGCGTGCCGTGTGGATAGGCGGTGCCCTCTCCGATCAAGACCAGGCCGCCGCTGTAAGAACCGCCTAGCGCCCGGGTCGCCTCGCCAATGATGGCGTCGATCTCGGCCGGGGCCATGCCTTCGCGAACCCGCGGCCAGGTGTGACGGAACGCGGCAACTGTGACGTCGGCGGCCGCCTTCATCAGCGCGAGCTCCGTCGGCGCCTTGATCATCCGCTGCGCACGCACGACGGGGTTGGCGCTGACGATCTTCGCCCCCGGCAATTGCTGCTTTAGCCGGTCCTCGAGGAAGAACCGGTTGGTCTCCTCGAAGCCGACGGGCAGCGAGGCAAGCCTCCGCTCCTTCAAGAAGTCGGCCACCAGCTTTAGCGGTTCGTCATCTTCCTGCCAGGTGCGGATTTCCGCCGGTACGGCCAGCATCTCCTTGATGCTGGGCTGTTCGAAGAAGGGCGTGACGATGATCGGATCGCCCTCGGCCGGGATGACGACGCCGGTTAGCCGCTCGCTGCGCCACCATTGCACGCCCGTGTAATAATCGAGGCTGGGACCGGACTCGACCAGCGCCGCACCTATGCCGTGGCGGCGAAGAAGGTCTCGTGCTCCACGCAGCCGAGCCATGCGTTCGGACGCGCCAATTGGAGGCGGCAGGGTCATAGGCCTGAGCTCGGCCGCTTCCTGCACGGCAGCCCAGGCATGAGAGCCGCGGGAAAGCAGGGCCGTCGCAGCCATTGCCGCGCCAGTGCCAAGCATGGTCCGACGGTTCAGCCGCATCTTTGGCCCCTCCTCGTCCCTCGTCTGTTGCACAGCCGTGCTGAATCCGCCAGCAGCGCCCCAATGTTCGACCCTGCGACCCACAGCCTCAAACGCGGCCTTCCCGGCACCAAGGAAACGGTTGTGATGCTCGCTGGGCTCATGGCGCTCAATGCCTTCGCGATCGACGCCATGCTTCCGGCGCTGCCCGACATTGGCGCCGACCTCGGCGTTACCGACCACAATCGGCGGCAGTTGGTGGTCGTCGCCTATTTCTTTGGTTTCGGCGCGACGCAGCTGGTCTGGGGACCGCTCGCCGATCGCTTTGGCCGCAAGCCGGTGCTTGCGATCGGCATCCTGCTCTACACCGGCTTCGGGCTGCTATGCGGGATTGCCGGCAGCTTCGAGCTGCTGATCGCCAGCCGGGTCGCCATGGGCGCGTCAGCGGCGGTGACCCGCGTGCTGGTCGTCGCCGTCGTTCGCGACCTGTTCGACGGCGAGGCCATGGCCCGGATCATGAGCCTGGTCTTCATGGTTTTCATGGTCGTGCCGGTGCTGGCGCCGAGCGTCGGCCAGCTGATCCTGCTCATCGCGCCGTGGCGGGCAATCTTCCTCGTCCTGGCCGCCTACGGACTCGGCATGCTGCTGTGGTCGTGGCTGCGCCTGCCCGAGACCCTGCACCCAGAGTATCGGCGCACTCTCCGCCTTGGCGAAATCGGATCTGGCATCCGCGAGACGCTGACCGAGCGCCAATCCCTGGGCTATACGGTTGCGCTAACCGTCGTCTTCGGTGGTCTCACCGCCTACATCGCCTCGATCCAGCAGATCGTTTTCGACGTCTTCCGATTACCTCAGGCAATCGGGCTCGTCTTCGCCGCGGTCGCCGCGCCCATGTCACTCGCGAGTTGGTACAATGCGAAGGTCGTCACCCGCTTCGGGCTGCGCCATGTCGGCCACCTCGGTGTGATCGCCTTTGCGGTCGTCACCTTGGCGCATGCCGTGCTGGCCGCGAGCCTGGATGAGCCATTGTGGCTATTCGTCGTCCTCCAGAGCCTGGCAATGTGCGCCTTCGCTTTCTGCTCGGCCAATCTGTCGACGCTGGCAATGGAGCATATGGCACCGATCGCCGGCACTGCTTCGTCTGTCCAGGGCGTGATCGGAACGATGGGCGGGGCAGCAATTGGCCTGGTCATTGGCCAGTCGTTCGACGGCACCCAGCTGCCTTTCCTTACGGGCACCGCCGTGTGCGGCACCCTCGCACTGGTACTGGTGCTGGTCATAGAAAAAGGCCGGCTGATGCGTGAACCGCGCCAGCCGGCCATCACCGTCGAAGAACAGGCCCAGTTCCCGGAGTAACTGCCAGGCCCGCGGGGGCCCACCAGTCTGCGGTCGCGCTAAACTACTCCGCGGCGACCTCGTCGCCATCCGCGTCCGGGCCGGCCATCATCGCTTCGCCAACCTCGTCCGTACGCCCACGGATCGCACCCTCGATACGCTGCGCCACTTCTGGATTCTCCTTGAGGTATAGCTTGGCGTTCTCGCGACCCTGGCCGATCCGCACGGAGTCATAGCTGAACCATGCTCCCGACTTCTCAATCAGGCCGGCCTTGACGCCAAGGTCGAGGATCTCGCCCACCTTGCTGATGCCCTCGCCGTACATGATGTCGAACTCGACCTGCTTGAACGGCGGCGCGACCTTGTTCTTGACGACTTTGACGCGGGTCGTGTTGCCGACGATGTCGTCGCGGTCCTTGATCTGGCCGGTGCGGCGGATGTCGAGCCGCACGCTGGCGTAGAATTTCAGGGCATTGCCGCCGGTCGTCGTCTCCGGATTGCCGTACATGACGCCGATCTTCATCCGCACTTGGTTGATGAAGATGACCGTGCAGCGCGACCGGCTGATCGAGCCGGTGAGTTTGCGCAGCGCCTGGCTCATCAGTCGGGCCTGGAGGCCGACATGGCTGTCGCCCATCTCGCCCTCGATCTCCGCGCGCGGCACCAGCGCCGCGACCGAATCAACCACCAGCACGTCGATGGCGTTCGAGCGGACCAATGTATCGACGATCTCGAGCGCCTGCTCGCCGGTGTCCGGCTGGGAGACGATCAGCTCGTCGATGTCGACCCCCAGCTTCCTGGCATAGGCGGGATCGAGCGCATGTTCGGCGTCGACGAAGGCGGCGGTGCCGCCCTCCTTCTGCGCCTCGGCAATGGCGTGCAGGGCCAAGGTGGTCTTGCCCGAGCTTTCCGGTCCGTAGATTTCGATGACCCGGCCGCGCGGCAGGCCGCCGACGCCAAGCGCGATGTCGAGGCCGAGGCTGCCCGTCGAAACCGTATCGATCTCGATCTGCTCGCGGCTGCCCAGCTTCATCGCCGAGCCCTTGCCGAACGCCCGGTCGATCTGCGCCAGTGCCGCCTCGAGCGCCTTCTGCCTGTCAATGCTCATGGATTCTCCGCCTGCGACGACTTTCAGCTGCGCTGCCATTCCCCTGTCTCCTCGTCAAATCGGATACGGATTTCATTATCTGTATCTGATTTGTTCCATGAGAACAAGAGAAGAACAGGTATTCGGGTTATTTCAGCTTTTACGCTGAAAGTCTGGCGTCTTTCCAGCGGCTTGCCAATAACGATCGAGGCCGATCCGGCGCGTGAGCCTGGCGAATCGGAAATCGGTCCAGAGGTTCTTCATCGGCGGTTCGAACAAGGCAGAGGTCGACCGGTCCATATCACCTGCCACCGGCGCGACTCTGGCCCACTCTCCTTCCTCGAAATAATAGCCGTCGAGCAGGGCGAATGCGGAATCCTTGTCGCCAAGCGCCGCACATCTCTGGGCGACCAGCTGAGCCAGGGAGAGTTTGCGGTTCAGGTATGTCAGGACATCGGGCGACCCGGTTTCCAGGCTCTTCAAATTAGCCCGGATCGCCTCCGCAGGAGCGACCGACCCCGCCATTGCCCGTGCCGTTATGAGCGCCGCGTCCAGCTGATCATCAGGAACCCCCGTGGGCCGCACCGAAGCATCCTCAAGCATTCGAACAGCCTCGTCCGCGCGCCCGGTGTAGGTCAGGAAGGCGGCCGCCAGGTGCCAGATCGCATAATGTTGCGGCCAACGTGCGACCACCTCGTCAAGCCTCTCCTCGGCACGCTGGAGTTCGCCGGCGTTCCACAAAGCCTGGATCACGGTGCGTTCGCTGAGAGGAATGAGAAACTCCTTCCTCTCGATCTTTTCGTAGACGGCGAGGGAATCGGAATTGCGGCCGACGTCCACCAAGAGATCGCCGACATTGTGGAACACGAGGGGCAATGGGGGAATGCGGCCAATTAAGGCCCTCCCTGCCTGCTCCACTTCGCCCCAGTGACGATAGACCGGCTTGAGGAGCAGCAAGGCGCAGTGCGAGAGAGGTTCTTTGGAATCCAGGTCCAAGGCTGTCTGCGCCGCTGACCGGCAGCGCGCCTCTTCTCCGGCTCGGGCCGCGACGGGCACTTGATACTTCCGAAGCGCGTAGGTTAGCGCAAGCCCACCCCATGCGGCGGCAAAGTCCGGCGCGATCCTCGTCGCTTCCTTCAAATATATGATCGCCTGATTCTGCTCGGTAGGACGGCCATCCTGCATGATTGCGAGGGCTTTTTGCCGTAAGACTTCTGCCTCCGCCGGCGGCTTGTACTCACGAAGTGATTGAATTGCGAAGAATCCAGCCCCGGCGACGACGGTCGCGGCGCCGGCACCCATGATCATGGTTCGTCGCGGAATGGCTGGTTGCTCTGGCCTTTGTGGTTTCCCCGCATCCGGCGCGGTGTTCTTTTGATCAGCGAGCTCCGCAATGCTGTCGCGAAGTTTGCGCCAAGCCGGCGCGGCCGAATTTCCCCGCCAGCGTCGCAGGTCGGCGCACTGGATTTGATCGAACGGCATCGGCGGCAGCGCCCCATCGACGCTGGCCTGGACGAGTTTCGCCTGCTCCCTGCCGCGATTGGCCTCCGACCGGACCCAATGAGATTCGGCAGCCTCTCGGGACCAAAGGACGAGAACCGCCTTTGCCTCGTCCAGCCGCTCGGAAATCACATCCGCATAAGCACGATTGGCGGGCAGCTCCTCGTCCATCCAGACCGAGAAACCATCCCGGGAAAGCGCATCGGCGGCCGCTTTCGCGATCCGGGCCGTCGAACGGGCATAGGATATGAAGACGTCCGCCATGCTTCACGCGCCGATTTTGCGCGGACTATCGCTTCCGCGAATGCCGGTGGCAAGGACGGCTACCTCGGAGAGACCGCCTCCAGCGCCTCGCGCATCGCCATTTGGAAGTCGCTACGCGAATAGATGTCGTTGTGGCCTGCGCCGGCAATGGTGCGGTCATAAGCGAGGTTCGGTACCTGGCGGCGCAGGGCGTCGGTCCGCTTCGGGCTAATCAGGCTGTCGCGCTCGCCGGCAAGGATGGCCACCGGCACGGCATTGGCTTTGAGCAGCGCCGCCGCATCAATTTCATGCTCAAAAAAGGCTCCTATCGGCAGCCAGGGATAGAGGTCGCTGGCCGCGGCCTTGAGGGAATCGAACGGCGTAACAAGGATCAGCCCATCGAGCTGCCGCTGGCGCGCGAGGCTGGCGGCGACACCGCTGCCGATGCTGAAGCCGGCGGCGATCGTGCGCTTCGGTTTCACCCGCTCGACCGCGAAATCGTGGATCAGCGGCGCATCGGCCAACAGCGCAGCGGCCGACGGGCTGCCTTCAGACGGGCGGTAGCCGCGATAGTGGAAAGCGACGACGTCGGCCTCGGGGTAAAGCTCGTGCAAGTAAGAGGCGACGTCGGAGCCGTTCCAGGCGTTGCCGCCGAAGCCGAGTATAAGGGTCCCCCTGCCGCGGCCGGGGATATGCACGCCGCGCAGCATTTCACCGTTGGCTGACGGCGTACTGACCATCTCGGCGCCGGCTGGCAGCGGCCCTGGCGGTCCGACGGCGCCAGTCGGGAAAAGGATCTGCGCTTGCAGTGAGGCGATCACGACGAACAGCGCAATCGCGGCAACAGCGGCAACGGCAACGAGCGGAAGTAGCGGCCTGGCCAGCCCACTATCCGGCGAGCGCCGCCTCCAGCGCCGGCGTCACACGATCGATGGTATAGGGCTTGTCGATCATCGGCACGCCGGCAAACTCGGCCGGCGGCGGATCGACATGCCCACCGCTCGCCAGGATGAAGGGGATCTCGCGGTCGCGGAGCTCGGCCGCCACAGGCCAAACACTCTCGCCCTTCAGGTTGACGTCGAGGATGGCGACGTCGAAGTCGGCATTCTGGACCGCTTTCAGCGCCTCGCCGACGCTGCCGCAGGTCGCCCGTACCTCGTGGCCGAGCGCCAGCAGGAAGTCCTCCAACATCATGGCGATGAGAGGCTCGTCCTCGACGATCAGGATGCTGCTACGGATTTCGCTCACAGCGAAACGAATACGCAGCCCGTGTGACGCTGGAAAGACCCTATTTGCCCGCCTCGTCGGCCAGCACGTCACGGACGGCCTCCGCGAGCTCCTGGACCGAGAAAGGCTTGGGCAGGAAGGCGACATTGTCGATGTCGATCGACTTCCTCAGCTGCTCCTCTGCATAGCCGGACATGAACAGGATCGGCAGTTCCGGACGGTCCTTGCGGGCTTCGCGGACCATGGTCGGGCCGTCCATCAGCGGCATGACCACGTCGCTGATCAGCAGGTTCACTTCCTCGCCAGCGCCAAGAATCTCGAGCGCGTCCTCGCCATTATTGGCGGTCAGCACCTTGTAGCCGTGCCGCGTCAGCGCCCGCTCCGCGACCGTGCGCACCATCGGCTCGTCCTCGACCAGCAGGACCGTACCAGTCCCCCAAAGCTCGCTTTCCTGGGGCTTGGCCGCGCGCGACCGGCCGGTCTTGGGTTCGACCTGGTGGGCCGGCAGGTAGATTGTGAAGCGCGTTCCTTCGCCAACCTTGGAATCGGCAAAAATATAGCCACCGGACTGCTTGACGATGCCGTAGACGGTTGAGAGGCCGAGGCCCGTGCCCTTGCCAACCTCCTTGGTCGTGAAAAAGGGCTCGAACACCTTGCTCAACACATTGGCGGGAATGCCCGTGCCGGTGTCGGCGATCGACAGGGCCGAATAATCGGCAATCGGCAGGATATCGGATCCGAGCTCGGCGACCTGGTTTACCTTCACCGAGTAAGTCTGGATGGTCAGCGTCCCGCCGCCCTTGCCGGCCATGGCGTCGCGGGCGTTGACCGCCAGGTTGACGATGACCTGTTCCAGCTGGCCGGGGTCGGCGCGGACCGGAAACAGGTCGCGGCCATGCTTGACGACCAGCTGTACCGTCTCACCGAGCAGGCGCTTCAACAGGTGCGAAACTTCCGAGACTACGTCCGGAAGCTGGAGGACTTGCGGGCGCAGCGTCTGCTGTCGCGAAAAGGCCAGCAATTGCCGCGTCAGGCCGGCAGCGCGGTTGGAATTCGACTTGATCTGCTGGATGTCGTCATAGTCGCTGTCGCCGGGCGCATGCCGCATCAGCATCAGGTCGCAGTGGCCGATGATCGCGGTGAGGATATTGTTGAAGTCGTGGGCCACGCCGCCGGCAAGCTGGCCGACCGCCTGCATCTTGGTCGCCTGCGCGACCTGGCGCTTCAACTTGGCTTCCTCGCTATTGTCCTTCAGCAGCAGCAGGACCGCAGCCTCGCCGAGGCCCCTCAAGCCCGCGACGGTGAGCGCCACCGGCTCGGTGGGCTGGGCATTGAGGCGGATCGGCAGGTCGCCCGACATGGCCGGGCCGCGGGCATTGCGCCGCACGGCATCGGCGACGGCAGCCTTGTCTTCCTTGATGACCAGGTCGCCGGGATAGACCGGCTGGCTACCGTCCCTGATGCCGCCGGCAACCTTGAACGCCTTGTTCATCGTCAGGAAGCGGCCGTCGCGGTCAACCAGTGCCAGGCCGAGCGGCAGGAGGTCGAGCAACGCCAGCATATTGCTCGAGTCCGGCTGGCTCTGCTCGACCGTGTCGATCAGCAGCATCAGGCCTGCGCCCTCGTGCTTGTCGCCGTCGACCGGGACATGGACCAACCGCATCGGCGGCGCGGAATCGCCTTCGGCCAAAAGCCGGATGGCATTGTCGCGAACCTCCGCAATTTCGCCGAAGTGGCGGCCGACGAGCTCGGCACGGTTGCCGCCCTGGCGCTCAACGAAGGCCGCATTGGCGGCAAGGATGCGGCCCTGGTCGTCAAGCGCGGCCGCAAGGACGCCGCTGTGCGAGAACAACTCGCCCTCCAGCCCGGAGACACGCTTGACCAAAGTCGCCAGCATGTCGGGCTGCTTGCGGGCGATCCGCCATAGAAGCAGGTCACCTGCCGAGCCGACCCGCTCGACCGAAACCGGCAAACGGCCGCCCTTCAGCGGCGCTTCGCCGGCGGCTCGCCCATCTCGCCAGGCCTGGTCGCCCAAGGCCTTCATCAGCTCACCGATCTTGGCGGAGCCGGCCAAATCCCTGGGCCCGGCATCGCCGTAGCGGGCTCGGTAGGCGGTGTTGGTGCCGAGCAACTGCCCTTCCCGATCGGTCAACGCCGATGGATCGCGCGTCAGGTTCAGGGCAGCGGAGGCGAGCGCATAGTCCGGCACTGTGACGCCCAAGGCTGCCGTTTGAGCCTCACCGCCTCGCTTCTCGAGGATGAAAGCCGCGACCAGCATCGCCACGACTCCGGCCAGGAACAGGCCCGCGAACAGCGGCTCGCCGACTGATGCGAACAGCAAGGCCCCGCTCGCCGCCGCCGCAGCGACCAGCGCCGGGACCAACCAGCGCAGGCCGGCGGGCGGCTCGGCTTCGAGTAGGGCTAGCTGCCGGTCAATCACTCCTTACCAGATACGCACCCGCGCTTCGGGCGCAAGGTAAAGCGTTTGGCCGGCCTGGATATTGTAGGCCTGATACCAGGGGTCGAGGTTGCGGACGACCGCGACGCGCTGCTCCGAGGGCGAGTGTGGATCGGTGATCAACCGCTGGCGGAGATTAGCCTCGCGATAGTTGCGCCGCCAGACCTGCGCCCAGCCCAGATAGAAGCGCTGATCGCCGCTCGTTCCGTCCAGCAAGGGCGCCTCCTGCCCGCCGAGTGAATGCTTGTAGGCGTCATAGGCGACAGTGAGCCCGGCGAGGTCGCCGATGTTCTCGCCAAGCGTCAGCGCGCCGTTGACGTTCGCGCCCGGGAAAATCTGGTACTGGTTGTATTGATCGACCAACGCCTTGCCCGCCGCTTCGAACGCCTTCAGGTCCTCGGGAGTCCACCAATCGGCGAGCCGGCCGTATTCGTCATACTTCGCGCCCTGGTCGTCGAAATGGTGGCTGATCTCGTGGCCGATCACCGCGCCGATCCCGCCATAATTGATTGCCGGGTCGGCGTGCGGATCGAAGAACGGCGGCTGCAGGATGGCGGCGGGGAAGACGATCTCGCTCATGTTGAAATTGGCGTAGGCGTTGATCGTCATGGGAGTCATGAACCACTCCCACTTGCGGACCGGGCCGCCGAGCTTGCCGAGCTGATACTCATGCTCGAACTGCGCCGAACGCACCGCATTGCCGAACGCGTCGCCTGGCCGGATCTCCAACCCTGCATAGTCACGCCACTGGCTCGGATAGCCGATCTTGGTCGTGAAGTTGGCGAGCTTCGCCCTGGCTCGCGCCTTGGTCTGGGGCTGCATCCACGTCAGCTGGTCAATGCGGCGTCCCATGGCCGCGACGACATTGCGGACCAGCTCGTCGGCCGCGGCCTTGGTTTCCGGTGGGAAGTGCCGCTGGACGTAAACCTGGCTGATCTCATCGGCGAGGGCGCCGGTAGTGAACGTAACTCCGCGTTTCCACCGCTCCTCTTGTTGCGGGGTCCCGTTGAGCGTGGTGCCGTAGAAGGCGAACACCGTATCATCGACACTCTTCGGCAGGACCGCGCCATAGGAGCTGATGGAACGAACAAGCAGCTGGTCCTTCAACACCTGGAGCGGTGTGTCGGCCACGGCGTCGGCGATGCCGGTGAACGCGCTTGGCTGGTAGACGATCACCTGGTTGGACCGGGCCCCTATACCGTCGAGATAGGCGCGGAAATTGAAGCCCGGGGCGCGCTTCTGGAGCTCGGCGACCGTCAGCTTGTTGTAGGTCTTAGTGGCGTCGCGGCTCTC
>DATFEO010000203.1:0-2352 GCA_035250985.1 Sphingomicrobium sp.
GGCTGAAGCTTATGTCGAAGCCTCGCCCCCAAGCTTCGCGACTGCCTCCCGCAATGCCTTCCGCACCGTCTCCAATGAATAGGGGTCGTCCGGGTGCGGCGGCGAACCGGCCCGTTCGAAATAGGGACGTTCGTCCATGGCCCGGCCCCATTCGACGTCGGCCTCGCGGACCAGCTCGCTCAGCAAATGACCGGACTCGAGCGCGCATTGGCAATGATCCGCCAGGACGGCCAGCGGCCGATCGAGCTTATTGAGCAACTCTTCGCTGCCCTTGAGTTGACGATGGAGCACGACCTGCAAGGCGCCCGCCGGGTCCGGGACATGAGTTCTCAGCCAGGCGCCAATCTCCATCTCGGCCTGCTGCACAGCCGAGACTGGCGAGGCGCCTTTCATCGCGCCCGGGCCCGCCAGCCGCGCGACGGCTTCTTTCGCCGTGAACTTGCGCCCTTGGCGAATCTCCTGTTCGAGTTCGCGGTCCGCCTGCGGCTCTCTGTGACGCGGTCCTTCGGCCATGGCTGCCTCTCAAAGACCCTCTGCGCCGTGGTTCGAGCCAAGACAATCCAGCGAATCCCCGGCTCGGCTCAATCACGCTTCGATGGCCTGCGCGGGAAGAGGATTGTGCAACGATCACAAGCACATGAGGTGGTTCATTTGAGATTAACTTCGCCACGACGAACCGCCCGTCGCCCACGATGAAACTTGCCCCCGTCCCCTAAGGCCCATTCGTTTTAATGGGCACAAACTTCCCGTTGTTTTGGGAAAAGGAGACGATCGATGACCATCCAGATGAAAATGCTTGGCTTTGGCGCCGGCCTGGCCGCTTTTGCCGCCGCCGCGCCCGCCAGCGCCCAGTACGGCTATTACCAGCAGCCGTACGGCAACGCTTACGGCTATTACAACAATGCCAACGTCACCCAGTACGCCGCCAACCGCTGCACCGCCGAGGTCAATGCCCGGCTGTATAACCGCACCGGCATCACCGGCCTGATCGGCAGCCTGGTCGGCGCCCGCACGTCGGCCCGCGTGCTCAGCATCACGCAGGTCAACCCGCGCCGCAACAACATCCGTGTGCGCGGTCTCGCCAGCAGCGGCCGCTATGCCTACAACCCCTATGGCATCGGCTATTACGGCGCAGTCGGCGCCGGCTATGTGCCGGACCTGTCGTTCAGCTGCACCGTCGATTATCGCGGCCGAATCCGCGACGTCGACATCAACCGCCGCTAATGACGGATCCACTTCAACCCAACCTTGGCGGGAGCTTCGGCTCCCGCCTTTCTTGCGCGGCATGGCCGGAACAGCCACGCCGGCCGCAGGTTTTTATGGCGCCTTTTCAATGAGGAGAGCAGCATGACCCCCGCCAAAACGCTTGCCGCGTCGCTGGCAGCCTCGGCGGCCCTGATCGCCACCGCCGCCCTTGCACAGCCAGTCCAGGGCGGCGCCAAGTTCAAGACCACGCTTACCGGCTCCGCCGAAGTTCCGGGGCCGGGCGATCCCGACGGGCGCGGCGAGGCCGAGATCATCATCAACCCCGGCAAGGCCCAGATCTGCTGGGTCATCAATGTCCGCGATATCGAGCCGGCGTCTGCCGCTCACATCCATATCGGCCTGGCTGGCATTGCCGGCGACGTGGTGGTTGGCCTGACGGCGCCGACCGACGGCGACAGCGAGGGATGCGAGACGGTGTCCCGAAGCCTTGCGGATGCCATCCGGAAGTCGCCTGCGAGCTACTATGTCAATGTCCACAATGCGATCTACCCGGATGGGGCGCTCAGGGGACAACTCGGTTAGCCCAGGCTGGTGCGGGGGCGAATTTGGGAGTTACCCGGCCATTCGCTAAGGGCGGGCGGATGACCGACTTCGCTTCGCTCCTGCAGCCCGACCGCGGCGGTCCGGCGCATGCCGTTCACCTCGTCGACAAGGACAGTTTCGAACCTTGGCTCAAGCAGCAATCGGCGGCACGGCGCGCCCTGGTCGCCGCCCAACGCTTTGACGGCAAGACCGCTTACCAGTTCGCCATATTGCCTGGGGACGGCGCCAACCGCTTCGATGTCGTCAGCACCGTGAAGAACGCGCACGAGCTCTCGCCCTGGTGCCTGGCGAAGCTCGGCGAAGCGCTCCCCGAAGGCGGCTACCGCCTTGCAGAGGGCGATCCGGGCATCGCCGCCTTCGGCTGGCTTGTCGGCCAGCACCGCTTTGCTCGGTACAAGAAGCCGAAAGATCCCGCCGGCCCCCGTATCCTGCTGACCCGGGATGCGGCGGAGATCGAGGCGACGGTGCGGCTCGCCGAGGCGACGGCCCTCGTCCGCGACCTGGTCGATACCGCACCGGCCGACATGGGCCCGGCCGAGCTGG
>DATFEO010000018.1:0-14964 GCA_035250985.1 Sphingomicrobium sp.
GATCGCCAATGAGGAGCCGGGGCGGGTGCGGATCATCGATGCCTCCGGCACGCCCGAAGAGGTGACGCAGCGCCTGCTCGATGCGCTTCAGGACCTGCTGCCGTGATTGCGGGCCGGGCCAAGGTTATCGGACAGGAACGAGCCGTTGAGCAGTTCCTTGGCGCCTGGAAATCGGGCTCGCTGCACCATGCCTGGCTGCTCGCCGGGCCGCGCGGCGTCGGCAAGGCCAGCTTCGCAACGGCGGCCGCCGAGCGCGTGCTCGCCGAAGCCGCGGGGCCGCCGATTGCCGCGCCCGGGCTCGAAACGCCGGAGGATCACCCGGTTGGCCGCTTGGTCGCCGCCGGCAGCCATCCCGATTTCCGCCTGCTCGAGCGCATCGAAAACAAGAGCGGGAGCGGACTCGCCCGCAACATTAGCGTCGACCAGGTCCGCGAGCTGGGGGAGCTATTCGCGGTAACGCCCGCCTTGTCGCCATGGCGCGCCGTTGTGATCGACAGCGTCGACGACATGGAGGCCTCGGCCGCCAACGCCTTGCTGAAGATGTTGGAGGAGCCGCCGGCCAACAGCCTCTTCCTGCTCGTCAGCCATGTGCCCGGCCGCCTGCTTCCCACCATCCGGTCGCGCTGCCGCCGCCTCGACTTCCGGCCTTTGGGCAATGACGCCATGACGTCAGTTCTGGAGCGGGAGCTGTCCGAGCTGACAGACGCTGAACGCGCAAGGCTGGTGCCGCTCGCCAATGGCTCCGTCGGCAGGGCCTTGGCTTATGCCTCGCTCGACTTGGCACCGCTCGAGGAACAGGCCCTGGCCATCCTGCGGGACGGCGACCGCGACAATGACAAAAGATCCAGGCTGTCGCGGGCGCTTGGTCCAAGGGCAGCGGCCGAACGCTACGCGGCCTTCCTCGAAATGGCGCCCGCGCTGATCGCCCGCGAGGCCCGGAGGCTCGACGGTTCCGCCCGCCGCCGCGCGCTCGACGCCTATGCCCGGGCCCGTGAAACCAGCCGGCTGGCACCGCGCCTGTCACTCGACGCGGCGGCTACCGTCTTCCAATTGGGAACGATTCTCGCCTCGGTTGCCCCGCAGGGCCCTCCTCGCTAGGGCGTCGGCCCATGGGTGAGCCCTTCTACATCACCACGGCGATCAGCTACCCGAACGGCAGGCCGCATATCGGTCATGCCTATGAAGCGATCGCGGCCGACACCATCGCCCGTTTCCAGCGCGCCCAGGGCCGCGATGTCCGGCTCGTGACAGGTACCGATGAGCACGGCCTGAAAATGATCCAGACAGCGCGCAGGGAAGGTCGCGACACGCTGGAATTTGCCGACGAAATGTCAGGCTATTTCCGTGATATGTGCGCAAGACTTGATATTTCATACGATGCGTTCGTGCGCACGTCAGAGCCTCGCCACCATGCGGCGAGCATTGCCGTCTGGGAAGCAATGGAATCCGCGGGTGACCTTTACCTCGACCGGTATGAGGGCTGGTATTCGGTCCGCGACGAAGCCTTCTACGACGAGGAGGAGCTGATCGAGGGGGAGGGTGGCGAGAAGGTCTCGCCCCAGGGCACGCCGGTCGAATGGACGGCCGAGGAGACCTGGTTCTTCCGACTGTCCAAATACCAGCAGCCGCTGCTGGAGCTCTACCGTGACAATCCCACCTTCATCCAGCCGGATAGCCGGCGCAACGAGGTGCTGCGCTTCGTCGAGGGCGGACTCAAGGATCTCAGCGTCTCGCGCACCAGCTTCGATTGGGGCGTTCCGGTGCCGGGCTCGCCGGGCCACGTCATGTACGTCTGGGTCGATGCGCTGACGACCTACATGACGGGCGTCGGCTTTCCTGACCGGGAAGGGGACTGGGCGCGCTACTGGCCCGCCGACGTTCATTTGATCGGCAAGGACATTGTTCGGTTCCACGCCGTCTACTGGCCCGCATTCCTGATGTCGGCCGGCCTGCCGGTGCCGAAGCAGGTCTATGCCCACGGCTTCCTGCTCGCCCGCGGCGAGAAGATGTCGAAGAGCCTCGGCAATGTCGTTGATCCGATGGAGCTCGCCGAGCGGTTCGGCGTCGACGCACTGCGCTATTTTCTGCTGCGCGAGGTCACCTTCGGTCAGGACGGCAGCTATAGCGCCGAGGCGATCGTCACCCGCGTCAACGCCGAGCTGGCCAACAGCTTCGGCAACCTGGCCCAACGCACCCTGTCGATGATCTTCAAGAATTTGGGCGGCGTCATTCCAGCGGCCGGCGAAGCGAAAGAGGACAAGGCCCTGCTCGTCCAGGTCGAGAAGGCTTGCGCGGCACTGGCGGACGAATTCGAGAGTTTCGCATTCTCGGCGGGGCTGGACGCCTGGATGGGCGCCGTTTTCGCCTGCAACCAATATGTGGATTCAGCGGCTCCCTGGACGCTCAGGAAGACCGATCCGGTCCGCATGGCGGAAGTGCTTGGTACCTTGGTTATCGCCATCCGGTCGCTGGCGGTGGCGGTAGCTCCGGTCATTCCGGGCTCGGCTGAGAAGCTCCTGTCCGTAATCGACACTGGAAAGGGCGGCCAGCCGATGGCCCAGCCGGAGCCGATTTTCCCGCGGCTTGAGCTCCCCGACGAGCAGGGTGAGGCGGCGTGAGGCTGATCGACAGCCATTGCCACCTCAATTACGAGGGCCTGGCCGAGCGCCGCGAAGAGGTCCTCGCCAATGCCCGGGCCGCCGGGGTCTCCGGATTCCTCAACATTTCGACCCGCCAGCGCGAATGGGACGACGTCATCGCGGTCGCCGAGGCCAATGCCGACATTTGGGCGACGGTCGGAGTCCATCCGCACGAGGCGGACGCGCATCCCGACTTGGGCGCGGCGGCTTTGATCGACGCCGCATCACATTCGGATGTGATCGCCATCGGCGAATGCGGGCTCGATTATTATTACAACAAATCCGACCGCACAGCCCAGCGCGACCGGTTCGAGGCGCATATCGAGGCGGCGAGGGCGTCCGGCCTGCCTTTGGTCGTCCATACGCGCGACGCCGAGGACGACACGGCGGAAATTCTGGAACAGGCAGTGAACAAGGGCGGGGTGAGGGGCGTCCTCCACTGCTTCACCGGCAGCTGGCAACTAGCGAAGAAGGCCCTCGACCTCGGCTTCTATGTCTCCCTGTCGGGGATCGTCACCTTCAAGAACGCGCCGGACCTGCAGCACACGGCACGAAAACTGCCTGGCGACCGCCTGCTGGTGGAGACGGATTCGCCTTTCCTTGCGCCGGTGCCGCACCGCGGTCGGACCTGCGAGCCGGCCTTTGTTGCCGACACCGCCCGTTTCGTCGCGGAACTGCGCGGCGTGGATGCTGATACGCTTGCTAAACAAACCACTGACAACTTTTTCAAATTGTTCAATAAAGCGGAAACATGAAGATACGGATCCTCGGCTGCGGGACGTCGACCGGCGTGCCGCGGCTTGGGAGCGGCTGGGGCAAGTGCAATCCCGCTGAGCCGAAGAATCGGCGCCTACGGTCTTCCATACTCATCGAAAGCAGTGGCGAGACGTTGCTGGTCGATTGTGGGCCGGACCTGCGCGAGCAGTTGCTGGCGGCCGGACTTGATAGCGTCGACCGGGTCATCGTCACCCATGATCATGCGGATCATTGTCACGGCATCGACGACCTGCGGCCAATCGCCCAGGTGAAGGGGAAGCCGGTGCCTCTGCTGGCCCGCGCCGACGTCCTGGAACGCCTCCAAGGCCGCTTCCGCTACATTTTCTTCGACACGCGCTTCTACAGCGCGGTCGCCAATGCCGTTCCGATTGAGGACGAGCTGAAGCTGGGCGAGGCGCGGCTCCGATTCATCGACCAGCCGCATGGCGGCATCACCTCGCTTGGCATCCGCATCGACGAAGGCGCCGCGAGCGCCGCTTACGCCATTGATTTCCACGAGATGACCGCCGAGATGATGGACATGTACCGAGGGGTCGGCCTGTGGATCTGCGACTGCCTGCGCCGGAAGCCGCATCCGACGCATGCGCACCTCGACGCTGTCATTGGCTGGGCGCGCGATCTGAAAGTCGACCAGCTGCTCCTGACGCATCTTGATAACAGCATGGATTTCAAGGAGTTAAGCACGGAATTGCCGGACTGGGCGGCGCCTGCGTTCGATGGCCAGGATATCCTGCTGCAATGAGCGGCGATCAGGCCGGTGGGATCCTTTACATCGCCTTGCTGATGGTACTGGTCGGCAGCGCGCTTGCGGCGCGCCGGCCACCGCTCGCGAGCTCATTGAAGATGGTGCTTGCCTGGGCCGCGATCTTCGTCGTCGTCATCCTGCTTTTCTCGGTCCTGGCGAACCAATGACCCGGACAGCGCCAGCCTTGGAGTTGATCGGCCCGTGACCAACGACCTCATGCTCGGCAGCCTCTACATATTGATGGCGATCATGCTCGTAGCCGGCGGCCTGATGGCCCGCCGCGAGCGTTTCGCCAGGCTCGCCACCCTGGCGCTGGCCTGGATCGCCATCTTCGCCGGCGGCTTCGTGCTCTTCACCTTCCGTGACGATTTGGGCTGGGTTGCGCAGCGGCTGCGCGCCGAGGCAACGGGTGCGCCGGTCGAGCAGGGCGAGACGATCCGAATTCCCATGGCGATCGACGGCCATTTCTGGGTCGAGGGCGAAATCAACGGCGAAAAGGTCAAGTTCCTGGTCGACAGCGGCGCCACCATGACGACGATCGGCAGCGAGACCGCCGCGCGCACAAGGGTGGCGATCAGTCCAGGCCGCGACCAGATGGTCCGCACCGGCGGCGGCATCGTCCGCGTTGCGACGGCCTACGCCGATCAGGTCTCGGTCGGCCCGATCGAACGCGACGGCATGCGGCTCCACGTCGCCCAGGGAGAGGACTTGAACGTGCTCGGCATGAATTTCCTGTCGTCGCTCGAGCGCTGGGGGGTTGAAGGGCGCTGGCTGGTGTTGCAGCCATAGATCACTGCAAGCACCACCTTCCTGGCATGTCGTAACTTTACATAATGCATATTATCAGACTTTCGAAATAGCAGAAGAAAGGGCCCCTCGTGCCTCTGGAACGCCTGGTTGAGATCATGCGGCGCCTGCGCAATCCGAAGACGGGTTGCGAATGGGACAGCGTCCAGACATTCGACACGATCGCGCCCTACACGATCGAGGAGGCCTATGAGGTCGCTGACGCCATCGCCCGCGGCGATATGGACGCGCTCGCCGACGAGCTCGGCGATCTCCAGCTCCAGGTCGTCTTCCACGCCCGCATGGCCGAGGAAGCCGGTCATTTCACCCTGGACGACGTCATCGAGCGCATCTGCGCCAAGATGGAGCGCCGGCACCCGCATATCTTCGGCGACGCTGCCGAAGGCGGCCATCATCTGTGGGAGGTCATCAAGGCGGAGGAACGCGCCGGAAATGAGGACAAGAGCGCCCTCGCCGGCGTAGCCATGGCGCTCCCGGCCCTAGAACGTGCCGCCAAGCTGCAGCGACGAGCGGCTCGTACCGGCTTCGATTGGCCCGATACCAGCGGTCCGAGGGAGAAAATCGACGAGGAGCTGGCCGAACTGGAGGCCGAGACCGAGCATCCCCGCATGCTCGAGGAGATGGGCGACCTGCTGTTCGCCGTCGTCAACCTCGCACGAAAACTCAACATCGAGCCGGAAGCCGCGCTGAGAGAAGCCAATCGCAAGTTCGAATCCCGCTTCCGCGCGATTGAGGCAGAGCCCGGCTTCGCAACCATGAGCCTCGATCAGATGGAAGCGCTCTGGGTAAAGGCGAAGGAAGCTCAGAGCGCCTGAAAGCGCGCCCAATTATCGGGCGACAAACGGACAGCCAGCTGCAGCATTTCGCCGTCGACCTGCTGATCGAGCACCTCGCCGCGCGAATGCAGCCAGGCCAACCGTTCGCCCTCGCTGGCAGGAAGCCGCAGGCGATGGATTTCTGATCCGGCCGTCAGCTCGGCCGATATGGCATTGCCCAGCCGATCGATCCCCTCACCGCTCAGGGCCGAAATGGCGACGACGTCATCGCGCCGGCGCGCATCGTTGAGCAACGCCTCGCGCTCGAGCGGGCCGATCATGTCGATCTTGTTCCACACCTCCAACCGCGGCGGCGAATGGGCCTCGCCCAGGCCGAGCGTCTCGAGCACGGTCTCGACGTCGGCCGCCTGAGCCTCGCTGTCGGGATGCGCCATGTCGCGAACGTGGAGGATGAGGTCGGCCGCGACCACCTCTTCGAGAGTCGCCCGGAAGGCTGCGACCAGCTCGGTCGGCAGGTCGGAGACGAAACCGACAGTGTCCGAAAGGATCGCCTTGTCGAATCCGGGCAGGCGGATTTCACGCAGGGTGGGGTCGAGCGTTGCGAATAAAAGGTTCTCCGCCATCACCGTGGCGCGGGTCATCTGGTTGAAAAGCGTGGATTTTCCGGCGTTTGTGTAGCCGACCAACGCAATCACCGGCCAAGGCGCGCGCTGGCGGCGGCTGCGATGCAGCCCACGCGTGCGCTTGACCTGCTCCAGCTCGCGGCGGATCTTGGCCATGCGGTCGCGGATCAGCCGACGGTCGGCCTCGATCTGGGTTTCGCCGGGGCCGCCGAGGAAGCCAAAGCCGCCGCGCTGGCGTTCAAGGTGGGTCCAGCTCCGGACCAGGCGGCCGGCCTGGTAGTCCAGATGGGCGAGCTCCACCTGAAGCCGCCCTTCCGCCGTCGCCGCCCGCTCCCCGAAAATCTCGAGGATCAGGCCGGTCCGGTCGATGACCTTGGCCTTGGTGATCTCCTCCAGGCTCTTCTGCTGGACTGGAGAGAGCGCTGCATCGACGATCAGGAGGCCGGCTTCTTGGTTCTCGACCATCTCCGCGATCGCCTCGGCCTGACCCTTGCCGAACAGGGTGGCGGGCCGTGGATCGCGAAGCCGAAAGGCGCGCCGGCCAACGACGTCGATGCCGATCGCTTCGGCCAGGCCTTCGGCTTCGTCCAGCCGCGCCTCGGCGCTGCGCAGATTGCGGCCTTGGCCGTCATCCGGCAGGGCGATCACGGCACGCTCGCCGCGGCTGATCCCCGCTTCGTCGCTGCGGTTGAAGACGCTCAGGCGCCGCTCCCTTCGCCACTACCAGCGCCGTCGTCCTCGCCGCCGCCAAGGTCGAGCGGCTGCGCCGGCTGCAAGGTGGAGATGGCATGCTTGTAGACGATCTGAACCTGCCCGCCGCGTTCCAGCAGGATGCAGAACTGGTCGAATCCCTCGACAATTCCCTGCAGCATGACGCCATTGACGAGGAAGATCGTCATCGGTTCCTTTTGCCGGTGGGCGGCGGCGAGGAAGGCGTCCTGGAGCGCCACCCGCTTGCCGGCGGCTACGGCCGGCTGGGGCAGGCCGTCGGGGACCGCAGACGGCATGATGGTCGAGATCGCGTGCTTGTAGAGCAACTGGCCCGTCCCCTCGCGCCGCAGCAGCATGGAAAAAGCGTCGAACCAGGTGATGACCCCCTGAAGCTTGACGCCCTTCATCAGGAAGATCGTCACCGGGGCCTTCGACCGGCGAATGGTGTTGAGGAACTGATCCTGCAGGCTGAGCGCCTTGTCGGCCATCAAGCCCTCCTCATTCCTCCATGTCGCGCTTGTCGCCGAGGCCGAGCGCCTTCAGCTTACGGTGCAGCGCCGAACGTTCCATGCCGATGAACGAGGCAGTCCGTGAAATATTGCCGGAAAACCGCCGAATCTGGATCTTCAGATATTCACGCTCGAAGCTCTCGCGGGCCTCGCGCAGGGGCGAGCCCATGATCGCGATCGAGGAGGTGTTGATGTTGCCGCTCCCCTGCCCTTCAACGATCTCGGGCGGCAGCAGGTCAATTTCGATGCACTCGACCCGGTCGCCCGGCGCCAGGATCAAGGTCCGCTCGATGATGTTGCGAAGTTGCCGGACGTTGCCGGGCCAGTCGTGAGCCTGCAGCGCTGCCAGCGCCTCCTCAGCGATCCTCGGCGGGGCAATCCGGCGATCGGCGGCGAAACGGGTCAGGAAATGGTTGACCAGGTCCGGAATGTCCTCGCGCCGCTCCTTCAGCGGCGGGATCCGTACCGGCACGACGTTGAGCCGATAGTAGAGATCCTCGCGGAAGCGCCCGGCGGCGATCTCCTCGGCCAGGTCGCGCGACGTGGCGCTGAGCACCCGGACGTCGACCTTGACTGGGCGCTGGCCACCGACGCGCGTGTAGCTCTGGTCGGTCAGCACGCGCAGCATCTTCGCCTGGGTGGTCACCGGCATGTCGGCGATCTCGTCGAGGAACAAGGTGCCGCCATGCGCCTGCTCGAGCAGCCCGGGACGGGCGACGCCCGCAGTCTCAACTCCGAACAGTTCCTCCTCGACCCGTTCAGGGCTCATCATCGCCGCCGAGACCGTGATGAAGGGCGCCCCGGCGCGCGGGCTCCAATTATGGATCATCCGCGCGGCGATTTCCTTGCCGACCCCCGCCGGGCCGGTGATCAGCACGCGACTTCCAGTCGGCGCAACCCGCTTCAGGGTCGCCCGCACCGTGTTGATGGCGACCGATGAACCGCCGAGATGGTCATCCTGGCCGAATTGCTGGCGGAAGGCGGCGTTCTCGCGGCGCAGGCGATCGGTCTCGGTCGCGCGGCCGACAAGGTGCAGGAGCTTGCCCGCCTCGAACGGCTTCTCAATGAAATCGACCGCGCCCTCGCGGATGGCGGCAACAGCGGTGTCGAGATTGCCGTGGCCCGAGATCATGATCACCGGCAGCGTCGGGTCGCGCGTCTTGACCTGCTCCAACAGCTGCAGGCCGTCGAGGCGCGAGCCTTGCAGCCAGACATCCAGGAGGACGAGGCTTGGCCGCCGATCCTCGATCGCGTCGAGCGCGCCGGAACTATCGGCGGCCGTGCGCACACTGTATCCTTCATCCTCAAGCACCCCGGCAACCAGCTCGCGAATGTCGGCCTCATCGTCGACGACCAGAACCTCAAGCGCCATCAGCCCTCTTCCACCTCCTCGTCATATTCGCCGTCCTCGCCGCGGCGAGCCGCCTGTGCCCCGTCCTCATCGTCCGCCAGCGCCGCCAGGCGCTGACCGTCGAAGGCGATGCGGACATGCGTGCCTCCACCAGCCCGGTCGAGGAAGGCGATCTCGCCCATATGTTCCTCGACGATCTTCTTGACGATCGCCAATCCCAGGCCGGTGCCCCTCACCCGGGTCGTCATATAGGGCTCGGTCAGCCGCTCGCGATCCTCCGGCAGTCCAATGCCCGTGTCGGTGACGTCGATCACGACCTGTCCGCCGGTATCGCGGACCTTCACCGCGACCTTGTCGCCTTCAAAGCTGCTCTCGCCACGATGTCTCCTTGTTTCAATGGCTTCAACGGCATTCTTGACGACGTTTGTCAGGGCTTGGCTGAGCTGGCGGCGATCGCAGACCAGGCGGATGTCGGCGTGAGGCGGGTCGATCGAGAAGGTCATGCCGGGATGGGCAACTTCGTGCAGGAACAAAGCGGCGCGGGCGATCTCGTGGATATTCTCCTCGCGAAAGACCGGTTTGGGCATGCGCGCGAAATTGGAGAATTCGTCGACCATCCGCCGCAAATCGCCGACCTGGCGGATGATCGTCCCCGTCAGCCGCTCGAAGGTCTCCGGCTCCGTCGCCACTTCCTTGCCATAACGCCGCTGCAGCCGCTCGGCGGCGAGCTGGATGGGGGTCAGCGGGTTCTTGATCTCATGCGCGATCCGCCGGGCAATGTCCGACCAGGCGGCCCGGCGCTGATCGCTCAGCTGCTCTGTGATGTCGTCGAAGGTCAGGACGCTGCCATCGGCATAGCGGACGCGCTTGACCGCTAGGGTGCGCTGCTCGCCCGCGGCGGCGATGCTGACATTGGCCTCGCGTGCGTCGCCGGCCATGAACTCGGCCAGCTCCTCGGACATCTCGCCAAGGTGCCGTCCCTCGGGATCCTGTCCTTCCGATTGCAGCAATGTATCGGCCGTTCGGTTGACCAGGAGGATGCGGCAATCGTCATCAAGGGCGATGACGCCGGCCGTGACGCTGGACAGCACGGCCTCGATGAAAGCGCGGCGAGTGTCGAGTTGCTCATTGGCGGCAACCAAGGCGCCGGTCTGCTCCTGCAGCCGCCCGGTCATGCGGTTGAAAGCCGAAGACAGCATGCCGATCTCGTCGATCGGCGGCGCGACCGGCACGCGGACCGAGAAGTCGCCGGCTTCGATCCGGCCAGCGGCATCGACCAGCTGGCCGACCGGCCGGACCAGGCGGTCGGCGATCCGGAGGGCGATGAAAATCGCCAGCCCGACAATGATCAATGCGCCGAGCAGCAGCGCCGCGTTAAAGCGCAGCTGGTAGAGGCGGGAGCGTTCGAGAAGCTCGCGATAGGTTGCCTGGACGCCCCCTGCCCGCGTGATTTGCTGCTGGAATTGCGGATCGAACACGCGCGCCGCGTAAACGTAGCTGTTGGGCGTGTAATCGAGCTTGGCCAAGGCCCCGATCCGGTCGGTGCTGTTGACCGCCACGCTCTCCTTGCTGGCGAGCTCCGCCAGCTTTTCCCTGGTGATGACCTTGTCGAGTGGCCGGTCATAGGGATTGACCAGCGCAAGCGACTGAATGGCGCCGTCCTGTCCGACGTTGATGATGATCGCCTCGGACAGGTTGCGGTTCAGCACCTGCCGGCCGAAACCCTCGGCAAAACGCGGATCGTCGATCGATACGGCCCGCAGGTAGGCGGCCAGGTCGCCGCTCATGGTCATGGTCTCCAGCGCAACCCGCTCGACCTCGCGATCGTAGGTCATTCGGGCGAGCACGACCGTGTTCTCGATCATCTCGCGCGCCTTTCCGGAAAACCAGAATTCCAGGCCCGACTGGAAAAGCAGCGAGGCGAAGATCGCGACGAGCACGGTCGGCACGGCGGCAATGACCGAGAACAGCGCAACGAGGCGCGTATGGAGCGTCCCGCCCTCCAGCCCGCCCTTGCGCGCACGCGATTTCGCGAACCGGCGCGACAGGAGAACCATGAGGGCGATGGCCGGAATCAGGATCGACACCAGGATCAGCGCGATCAACGGCGGCGACAGCAATGTGCCGGGCTCGCCCGAACCGCCCAGGAACGACGCGGTAGAGACGATGATGGCGGCGAGAAGCATGGCGGTGCCGATCGTCGCCCAACGATAGAAGCGGCCGCTCGCGCGTTCACGCTCCAGCCAGCCCAGCCAGCGAACCGGGGCCCTCTGCAAGTCGGAATCGGCGGATTGGGCGTCCATCAAGCGCCCGCCCTAGCACGGATGCGTTGCATGAAAAACACAGTTGCTGGACTGCGTCAGGCGGCGGCGCGGGACAGCCAGGGCGCGTAGAATTCCCGCAGCATTTCAACGACTACCGCCGGGTCGTCCTGCATGTTCATGCGATTCCGGAATTCGGCCGAGCCCGGCAGGCCCTTGGTATACCAGCCGATATGTTTGCGGGCGAGGTTGACGCCGGTCTGCGACCCGTAGAGCGATTGCATGGCGTCATATTGCTCGAGGATGATGTCGAGCTGCTCGTCCATGGACGGATCGGGCCGATGCCCGCCACCGGTGAGGTCGCTCATCGCCTGGCCGAGCAGCCAGGGCCGGCCGTAGGCGCCGCGGCCGATCATCACGCCGTCGGCCCCCGACTGGGCGAGCGCCGTGCGCGCATCGTCCAGGCTGCAAATGTCGCCATTGACGATGACCGGCACGGAAACCGCGTTTTTCACCTTGCCGACAAAGCTCCAATCGGCGCTGCCCTTGTACATCTGACAACGCGTGCGGCCGTGAATCGTGATCATCCTGACGCCGAGATCCTCGGCAATGCGCGCCAGTTCGGGCGCGTTGAGGCTTGCATGGTCCCAGCCCATGCGCATCTTCAGGGTCACCGGCACCTGGACCGCCTTCACCGTCGCCTCGATGATCGACGCCGCCAGCGGCAGGTCGCGCATCAGCGCCGAGCCGGCGTCGCCGTTGACCACCTTCTTCACCGGGCAACCCATGTTGATGTCGATGATTGCGGCCCCGCGCTGCTCGTTGAGCCTTGCCGCCTCGGCCATCTCCCTGGGCGCGCAGCCGGCCAGCTGCAGCGACACGGGCTCCTCGATTGGGTCCCAGGCCGCCTTCTGAAGCGACTGGCGAGTTTCGCGGATCATCGCCTGGCTGGCGATCATCTCGCTGACCGTCAGGCCGGCGCCGTAACGCTTGACGATCTTGCGGAACGGCAAATCGGTGACGCCCGTCATCGGCGCCAGGATCACGGGCGCTTCGATGGTCACGGGACCAACGCGGATGGGCTTCACGAGGCTCATGGGAGAGCGATCACATAATGGCGCGGCCCTTGGCGGGCAAGATTGCGGCGCCTAAGTGGCATCCATGCACGTTACGGCCCTGATCGTCGCCGCCGGCTCCGGCTCGCGCATGGGCGATGGCCCACCCAAGCAGTATCGAAGGATCGGCGGCAAGCCGGTGCTGGCTCATGCTGTCGATGCCGTCACCAGTCACGCCGGGATCGACGCCGTGCGTGTGGTCATCGGCGCCGGCCAGGAGGCGCTGGCCGCAGATGCGCTGGGCAGCCGCGAGGTCGGTCCGCTGATCGTCGGCGGCGCCGAACGCGCCGACAGCGTTCGCGCCGGCTTGGCTGCCGTCGAGGGCGATATCGTCCTGGTCCATGACGCCGCCCGCCCCTTTTGCCCACCGCCGGTCATCGACCGCCTGCTGGGCGCGCTGGACAAGGATGCGGCAGCAGTGCCGGTCCTGCCCGTGGCCGACACCTTGGCCAAGGGCTCCGGCATGCTCGGTGAGATGGTCGACCGCTCCGATCTGGTCCGCGTCCAGACCCCGCAGGCGTTCCGGCTTCGCGAGCTGGTTGAAGCCTATGCCTCATGGAAAGGCCCAGGCCCGACGGACGAATCGACGGTGGTGCGAAAGGCTGGGCTCCGGGTCGCGTTGGTGGAGGGGGATCCATTGCTCGACAAGCTGACGACGGCGGCCGACTGGGCCCGGGCCGAGCAATGGCTCGAAGCGCGCCTGACGCCGCGGACGGGGCTCGGTTTCGACGTCCATGGCTTTGCTGGAGAGGGGCCGGTGATGCTGGGCGGAGTCGCCATCCCGCACGAGCGCGGCCTTAGCGGTCACAGCGACGCCGATGTCGTCCTCCACGCCATCACCGACGCGCTGCTGGGCGCGGCAGCCATCGGCGATATCGGCGAGCATTTCCCGCCCTCCGATCCCCGATGGAAGGGCGCCTCGTCGGACATTTTCCTGGCCCATGCCGCCCAGCTGATCCGGGACGCGGGCGGCGTCATCGACCATGTCGACTGCACCATCATCTGCGAGGAGCCGAAAGTTTCTCCGCATCGTTCCGCGATGCGCAGGAATGTCGCCCGCATCCTTGGACTTCCAGAGAGCGCGGTCAGCATCAAGGCAACCACGACCGAGCGCCTTGGTTTTACAGGCAGAGGCGAGGGCATCGCCGCACAGGTTGCGGCATCAATCCGTATGGAGCCAAGGGCATGAGGCAGCATCTCCTTCCCGCCGAGCTGGTCGACAGGGCCCGCGCCGTCGTCGAAGCAAACCGCAAGGCGGGTCGGACGGTGGCGGTGGCGGAAAGCTGCACGGGCGGGCTGGTCTGCGCCGCACTTACCGAAATCCCCGGTTCGTCGGATGTGTTGGATGCGGGCTATGTCACCTATTCCAATGACGCGAAGATGCATGACCTCCATGTCTCGGGGGAGGTCGTGGAGACGTTCGGCGCCGTCAGCGTCGCCACCGCCTGGGCGATGGCACAGGGCGCTCTCGACGCCTCGAAAGCGGATATCGCCGTCGCCATCACCGGAATCGCAGGGCCGGAGGGCGGCACGCCGACCAAGCCGGTCGGCACCGTCGTTTTCGCCCGCGCCGAGCGCCAGGCGGGCCCGGACGAGATCACCGCCGACCAGAAGGTCTTCGAGAACGAGAACCGGGCCGGCGTGCGGCTTCAGGCGGCGCTTTGCGCGCTTGACCTGCTGATGCCGTAAAGAGCGGCAGCGCGCGTTTCGAAGGCGCCGATCATCCGCCGCAGCGCCCGGTCGAACATCTGCCCTGCCAGAGCTTCGAAGATCCGCGACTTGAATGCGAAATCGACCGAAAAATGGACGTTGGTGCCGCCGCGGGCTGCAGGCTCGAATCGCCATTCGTTGTGAAGGTATTTGAGCGGGCCCTCGATATAGTCGACGCAGATGCGGCCCGGCCGCTCCTTCTGTACCCTGCTGGTGAAGCGCTCCTTGAAGGCGTTGAAGCCTACGACCAGGTCCGCGACCGTTTCCTCTTTTGAGCTTGAGCGGACTCGAACCGCCACTACCCAAGGCAGGAATTCGTCATAGCGGGCGACATCGGCGACGAGGTCGAACAATTGGTCGGGCGTGTAAGGGAGATGACGGGTCTCGCTATGGCGAGGCATCAGGCTCCGGCCCTCGCCAGCTGCGCGGCGCGCGCCTCCTGCATCGCCTTGAAATCGTCGCCGGCATGATAACTCGAGCGGGTCAGGGGCGATGCCGCGACCAGCAGGAAGCCCTTGGCGCGAGCGATTGCGGCATAGGCCTTGAAGGCGTCCGGAGTGACGAATTCCTCGACATTCGCGTGGCGCGGGGTCGGCTGGAGATACTGGCCCATGGTCAGGAAATCGACTTCCGCCGAGCGCATGTCGTCCATCACCTGGTGGACTTCCAGCCGCTCCTCGCCGAGACCGACCATGAGCCCCGACTTGGTGAAGATGTGCGGCGCGTGGCGCTTGACGCTCTCCAGCAGGCGCAGCGAGGCATAGTAGCGTGCGCCCGGGCGGATCGTCGGATAAAGCCTCGGCACGGTTTCCAGGTTGTGGTTGTAGACGTCCGGCCCGGCGGCGATGATCGCCTCGACCGCCTTCTCCGACTTGTTGCGGAAGTCCGGCGTCAGGATCTCGATCGTCGTCCTTGGCGTGTTCCGCCGCAGCGCCTCGAT
>DATFEO010000057.1:0-6737 GCA_035250985.1 Sphingomicrobium sp.
CGGAGCGATTCGGACCGAGAAAGTTGGAAAGCGCCTTGTCTCCCCACGGCACCTGGCTCGGCGCCACGATCGGCGCGAGCGCCGAGACCGAGCGGAAGCGGCCCGGGTGACGAAGCGCAACGGTCAGCGCACCATGTCCTCCCATCGAATGGCCGGTGACCCCCTGCCGCGTCATGTCGACCGAAAATTCGGCCGCGACAAGCGCCGGCAAATCCTCGGTGACGTAGCTCCACATCCGGTAGTTGGCGGACCATGGCGTGGTCGTCGCATCGACATAGAAGCCGGCGCCCAGCCCGAAGTCCCACGCCCCCTCGCTATCGTCGGGCACTCCCTCGCCGCGCGGGCTGGTGTCCGGTGCAATGAAGACCACACCGTGCTCGGCGCAAGCCTGCCGATACTCGCCCTTCTCCATGACATTGGCATGTGTGCAGGTGAGGCCGGAAAGATACCAGAGCGCGGGACATTTCCCGCCTTGCGCCTGCGGCGGCAAGAAAATGGCGAAGGTCATGCCGGTGCCGGTCGCGCTGGAAGCGTGCTTGACGACCAGCTGCCGGCCGCCGTGAGACCGGTTCTCCGAGACGATTTCCAGGCTCACCGGTCGGCCGGAATCCGGTAGAAGCCGCAGAGCTTGTTGCCGTCCGGATCGCGCAAATAGGCAAGGTACATCTTGCCGAAGCCCGCATCGCGGATCCCGGGCGGATCCTCGATCGATGTGCCCCCGTTGGCGACCCCTGCGGCATGCCAGGCGTCAACCTGTTCCGGGCTTTGGGCGCGGAAGCCGATGGTCGATCCATTGCCGTAGCTGCATGGCTGGCCGTCGAGCGGCTGGCCGACGCCAAGCGAGCCTTCGCGGGTCATCCACCAGTCGGATTTGCCAAAGTCCTGGCCCGGCTTGATACCGAGCGCGCCCAGGGTCGCGTCGTAGAATTTCCGCGAACGGCCGCGATCGGTGCACCCCAGCATTACATGGCTGAACATCTTTTCTCCTCCTAGTAAACGACCACGCTGCGAATGCTCTCGCCGGCGTGCATCAGATCGAAACCCTGGTTGATCTCGTCGAGGCTCAGCACGTGCGTGATCATCGGGTCGATGGCGATCTTCCCGTCCATGTACCAATCGACGATCTTCGGCACGTCGGTGCGGCCTTTGGCGCCACCGAACGCGGTGCCGCGCCAGTTCCGGCCAGTCACGAGTTGGAACGGCCGGGTGGCGATCTCTTTCCCCGCCTCGGCGACGCCGATGATGATGCTGGTGCCCCAGCCGCGGTGGCAGCACTCCAGCGCGGTCCGCATCACCTCGGTGTTGCCCGTCGCGTCGAAAGTGTAGTCGGCCCCGCCGTCGGTAAGCAGCAGCACTTCGGCGATGATCTCGTCTCGCGCCTTGTCGCGGCCGTCGATGAAGTCGGTCATGCCGAACTTCCTGCCCCACTCCTCGCGCGCGGGATTGATGTCGACGCCGACGATCTTATTGGCGCCGACCATCTTCGCGCCCTGGATGACATTGAGGCCGATGCCGCCGAGGCCGAAAACGACGACATTCGCGCCCGGCTCCACCTTGGCGGTCTTGACGACCGCCCCGACGCCCGTGGTCACGCCACAGCCGATGTAGCAGCTGGTCTTGAACGGGGCGTCCTCGCGGATCTTGGCGACGGCGATCTCCGGCAGCACCGTGAAGTTGGAGAAGGTCGAGCAGCCCATGTAGTGATAAATGGTCTGCCCATTGTAGCTGAAACGGCTGGTGCCGTCGGGCATCAGCCCCTTTCCCTGGGTGGCGCGTATGGCCGTGCAGAGGTTGGTCTTGCCGGACAGGCACGACTTACACTGGCGGCATTCGGGCGTGTAGAGCGGGATGACGTGATCGCCTTCCTTGACCGAGGTCACGCCCGGCCCAACCTCGCGGACGACGCCCGCGCCTTCATGCCCCAGGATCGACGGAAAGATGCCCTCGCTGTCGAAGCCGTCGAGCGTATAGGCGTCGGTATGACAGATGCCGGTCGCCATGATCTCGACCAGCACTTCGCCCTGCTTGGGCCCCTCCAAATCCAGCTCGATGATCTCGAGCGGCTGCTTGGCTTCGAAGGCAACGGCGGCGCGGGTCTTCATGAGTCGTGTTCCCCTGCTTTTGAGCGCGCCTTGCCACTGTCGGAGCCATGCGCCAATGCTGAACTGAAGGGGAGAGCATGGCCGAGAACAACTGGCTTCAAGGTCGGCACGCGCTGATTACCGGCGGCGGGACCGGCATTGGCGCGGCGGTCGCTACCCATCTCCATGCGGCTGGGGCGAGGATTTCCGTGCTCGGCCGGCGGCTCGAGCCGCTGGAATCGATTGCAGGCATTACCCAGGGCACCGCCGTTCCGTGCGATGTCACCGACCGGGACGCGGTTCGCCGCGCCTTCGACGAGGCCCGCGCCGCGAACGGCCCGATTTCCTTCCTGATCGTCAATGCCGGCATCGGTGACAGCGCGCCCTTCGGCCGCACGACCCGCGAGGCGTGGGACAGGATCATCGCCGCCAACCTGACTTCGGCATTCGATTGTGCGCAGGCGGCGCTGCCCGACCTGACCGGTCAGGATGACGGCCGAATGGTCTTCGTCGCCTCGGTCGCGGGCCTCAAGGGGGCGGCTTATGCGGCGCCCTACGCGGCATCGAAGCACGGCATGGTCGGATTGATGCGCAGCCTCGCCGCCGAGTTCGCCAGGACCAGCTTGACCGTGAACGCGGTCTGCCCAAGCTTTGTCGACACCCCAATGGTCGACGACAGCGCCGCCCGCATCGCGCGGGCTTCGAAGCGCAGCGAAAGCGAAGCCCGCGAGGCGCTGAAGGCCATGAACGCAAGCGGGCGCCTCGTGCATCCCGACGCGGTGGCAACCATGGTCCTGACGCTCTGCCTGCCGCAGAGCCGGGACGTGAACGGCGCGGCGATCACTATCGACGGCGGGACCACCGCATGAGCCTCGACCCCACCACGCTCGAAACCACCCATTTCCGCTGGGCGTTCGCCGACGGCGTCGCGACCATCACGCTCGACCGGCCGGCGCGGAAGAACCCGCTGACTTTCGATTCCTATGCCGAGCTGCGCGACCTGTTCCGCGCTCTCGCCTCGACGCCGGAAATCCGCATCCTCGTGCTGACCGGTGCTGGTGGCAATTTCTGCTCCGGCGGCGACGTCCACGAGATCATCGGCCCGCTGACGAAGATGGATCTCGAGGGCCTGCGCGAGTTCACGCGCATGACCGGCGACCTTGTCCGCGCCATGCGCGCCTGCCCGCAGCCGATCATCGCCGCGGTCGACGGAGTCTGCGCCGGCGCCGGCGCGATCCTCGCCATGGCCAGCGATATCCGCTTGGCCGCGCCGGACGCGAAGACCGCCTTTCTCTTCACGCGTGTGGGCCTGTCGGGCGCCGATATGGGCGCCTGCGCGATCCTGCCGCGCATCATCGGCCATGGCCGCGCCGCCGAATTGCTGTTCACCGGCCGAAGCATGAGCGCCGAAGAGGCCGAACGCTGGGGCTTCTTCAGCCGCATCGTCACCGATGTGCATGCCGAAGCACAGCTCCTCGCCCGCAGCCTCGCCGACGGCCCGAGCCAGGCCCATTTCATGACCAAGCGCCAGCTCGACGAGGAATGGGCAGTGACCATCGAGCAGGCGCTGGACATGGAGGCCGAGGTGCAGGCCCGCTGCATGCAGACCAAGGATTTCCACCGCGCTTACGAAGCCTTTGCAGCCAAGCGCCAGCCGGAGTTCAAGGGTGACTGACTGGCTTCGCTGGCCGTTCTTCGAGTCGGGCCATCGCGAGCTGGCGGAGCGAGTTAAACAATGGTGCGGCGAGCGCGACCTGCATCACGGTACCAACGTCGATGAAGAATGCCGGTCGCTGGTCTGCGAGCTGGGTGCCGCCGGCATGCTGCGGCTTTGTACCGAAGGCGACGTGCGCAGCCTCGCCATCGCCCGATCCGGCTTGGCCTTTCACAGCGGCCTCGCCGATTTCGCCTTCGCCATGCAGGGGCTGGGCAGCGGCGCGATCCGCTTGTTTGGCAACATCGCGCAAAAAGACCACTGGCTGCCCAAGGTCGCCGGCGGCGAGGCGATCGCCGCCTTTGCCCTGACCGAACCCGCCACGGGCAGCGACGCCGCCAACATCGCCATGACCGCGCGCCGCGACGGCGACGGCTGGGTCCTCGAGGGCGAGAAAAGCTACATCTCCAACGGCACCATCGCCGACGTGCTGACGGTCTTCGCCCGCACCGGCGAGGGCGAGGGCGCCAGGGGCATATCCGCCTTCATCGTCAGCGGCGACGATCCGGGCCTGACTGTGGCCGAGCGGATCGAGGTGATCGCTCCGCACCCGCTCGCCCGCCTCCACTTCAAGGGCGTCCACGGCGAATTGATCGGCGAGGCAGGGAACGGCTTTCGTATCGCCATGGCAACGCTCAACCTGTTCCGGGTCACCGTCGGCGCCGCCGCACTCGGCTTCGCCCGCCGGGCACTCGACGAGGCCCTCGCCTTCGCCTCCACCCGCAAGCTCGGCGAGGGCACGCTGGCCGACCACGCAGTAACGCAGGAAAAGCTCGCCGACATGGCCGCCGCCATCGATGCCTCGGCTTTGCTCATCGCCCGCGCCGCCTGGCAGCAGGACACAGGCGCCGGCGACAACCGCCGCGCCGCCGCCATGGCCAAGCTCCATGCCACCGAGGAAGCGCAGAAGGTGATCGACGCGGCGGTGCAGATGCACGGCGGGCTCGGCGTCACCAAGGGCGCCAAGGTCGAGGAGCTCTACCGCGAAATCCGCGCCCTGCGAATCTACGAAGGCGCCAGCGAAGTGCAGCGCCAGATCATCGCCCGCGACCTTTTGAAGGAGTATCGCTGATGAAGATTCTCCAACCCGCCGGCTGGCCGCGGCCGTCAGGCTACGCCAACGGCATATCCGCCAGCGGCCGCATGATCTTCACCGCCGGCATCATCGGCAGCAACGAGGCTGGCATGGTCCAGTCCCACCATTTCGAGCAGCAGTTCGGGCAGGCGCTGAAGAACATCCTCGCCATCCTCGCCGAGGACGGGGCCGGCGTCGAACATATCGTCCGGCTGACCATCTACGTCACCGACCGATTCCAGTATATTTCCCGCCGCGACGACATCACGCCGGTGTGGAAGGCGATCATGGGCTCGCACTATCCGGCCATTGCCCTGGTCGAGGTGAAGGGGCTGGTGAACAGTGCCGCCATGGTCGAGATCGAGGCGACGGCGGTGGTTCCGGAGTGATGTATCCTGGCGACGGAAGGGAAGCGGGACCCCCGCTCCCGCAGGGGTGACAAGAAGTGGCGTACGATTCGTTCGTCAAAGACAGACTTCCATCGGCCGACGAGCTGCCCGAGTTTCATCTGCTCGACTATCCCGAGCGGCTTAACGCGGCGGCGGAATTGCTGAAAGGCGGCGCGCCCGACGACCTGGCCGTCGCCAATGGCCATGGCCGCTGGACCTATGCCGAGCTGGACGACTTTTCCGGCCGCGTCGCCCGGCTGCTGGTCGAGGAGGAAGGCCTCGTCCCCGGCAACCGCGTGCTGCTGCGCGGGCCGAACGGCTACACGATGTTCGCGTGCTGGCTCGGCGTCTTGAAGGCCGGCGGGGTGGTCGTCGCCACCATGCCTTTGCTCCGCCCCGGCGAGATCGCGACGGTGATCGACCGCGCCGAGATCAGCCATGCCATCGTCGATTCACGCTTCATCGGCGACTTTCGTGAGGCGGTCGACCAGACCCATTGCGTCAAATCGATCGTCAAATATGATGGCGACTACGGCAAGGGCGAGCTTGAGACACGCACCGCCGCGCTCCAACCGCTACCGCCCCTCGACAACGGCCGCGACGATCCGGCCCTGATCGCCTTCACCAGCGGCACCACTGGCATCCCCAAGGGCTGCGTCCATTTCCACCGCGACATCCTCGCGCCCTGCGACACCTTCGCCGCCGCGCATTTCAAGATGGGCCCGGGCGACATCGCCATGACGAGCGCGCCGATCGCCTTCACCTTCGGGCTCGGCGCGACCCTGATGTTCCCGCTGCGCTTCGGAGCGGCGTGCGCGACCATCGAGCAGCCGAGCCCGCCGGCGATGCTGGAGGCTGTCGCGAAGTTCGGGGTCACCCACCTCGCCACCGCGCCGACGGCCTACAAGGCGATGCTGTCGCAGCCGGCGCTCGACGAGGCGCTGAAATCCCTCATCACCTGCCTCTCCGCTGGCGAGCATCTGCCGGAAGCCGTCTGGCATGCGTGGCAGGACCGCACCGGCATCGCCATCGTCGACGGCATCGGCTCGACGGAGATGATGCACATCTTCATCTCCGAAAGCGGCGACGCGATCCGCCCAGGCTCCACCGGCCGCGCCGTTCCCGGCTACGAGGCGACCGTGCTCGATGAGGCGGGCGAGCCGATCGCGGAAGGCACCGGCCGCCTCGCCATCAAGGGCCCGACCGGCTGCCGCTACATGGATGACCCGCGCCAGCGCGACTATGTCATCAACGGCTGGAACGTCACCGGCGACACCTACCGCAAAGATGCCGACGGCTATTACTGGTACCTCGCCCGCAGCGACGACATGATCGTCAGCTCCGGTTACAATATCGGCGCGCCGGAGGTTGAGAACGCCCTCCTCGCCCACCCCGCCGTCGCCGAATGCGCGGTCATCGGCGTGCGCTGCCCCGAGCGCGGCCAGAAAGTGAAGGCTTTCGTCGTCCTCGCCGACTTC
>DATFEO010000079.1:0-14016 GCA_035250985.1 Sphingomicrobium sp.
CCAGCGGATTCTCGGCCAATGTCGCCAGAATATCGGTCAGGAACAGCTCCTGATGCTGCTGTTCGTGGTTGATGCCGAGCTCGATCAGATCCAGCACATTCTGAGGGAACGAGGGCAGCGCGCGATCCAGCGCCTCGTCGACGTGGGCCCGCCAGTCGCGGACTTCGGCCAGTGACGGCCGGCTCAGCATCCCCCGCCTGGGCCGGGCGTGGCGCTCGCCTTCGCCCTCGTAATAGCTGTTGAAAAGGTAATGGTAGCGCTCGTCGAACGGCCGGTAGTCGGGGACATGGTCGCGCAGGACGAAGGTCTCGAAGAACCAGGTCGTGTGGGCGAGATGCCATTTCGCCGGCGAGGCATCGGCGAAGGGCTGGAGGTTGGCATCGGCCTCGCTCAGCGGCGCGGCGAGATCGAGCGTAAGCTGCCGGGTCGCCGCCAGCCGACCGGAAAGCTCGCTGTCTATCTTGTGGCTCCGGGTTGCCACAGGACATCGCCTCCTTTGCTGTTTGCCAGATGACGCGCGGTGACAAATAGGAAATCGGACAGGCGATTAACATAAGCGAGGGCCGCGGGGTTAACCGGTTCCCGCTCATTCAACGCGGCCATGGCTCGTTCCGCCCTGCGAACGACCGTTCGAGCCAGATGCGCCGCTGCTGCGTCCGGCGATCCGCCCGGGAGGATGAAGCTGGTCAGCGGATCGAGGCCGGCGTTGATGGTGTCGATTTCCTGCTCGAGCCGCTCGACCTGGGCGGCGGTGATCCGCAGCGCGCCCGCGACGTCTCCGGGCGTGGCGATGTCGGCCCCGAGGTCGAACAGCTCGTTCTGGACCCGCTGCAGTCGCCCCCGGTGCGCCTCGTCCGTGATCATCGTCAGCGCAAATCCGATCACGCTGTTCGCCTCGTCGACCTCGCCGATCGCCGTCATTCGAAGCGAGGCTTTCGAAACACGGCTGCCGTCCACCAGGCCGGCGGTCCCGCCATCGCCGGTGCGTGTGTAGATCTTGTTGAGCTTGACCAGCGTCAGCCCCGCGCCATGCCGGCGGCAAGCAGGATGATGATGACCAACACGACCGCCAGCGCCTGGAACTGCACGCGCTTGCGCATCCACTGCTGCTGCTGCTCGCTCGACAGCTCCTTGCCCTGGGCCATGGTGATGACGCCGCGCACCAGCACATAGACGGTCGCCGCCATCGCCAGGACGAGCAAGATGACAAGGAAGATGTTCATGGCGTCGCTCTAGTCTTGGGAGAAAATGAAACCAAGCGGAAGCTTGCCGGCCATCATGTCGGCGGCGAGCTGGCGGCCATCCACGCGCTCTTCACGCATCGCCGCCAGCGTTGGCGCGACGTCGCGCTTGGCCAGCCGCCGGCCGTCGGCATGCAGGACCAGGAGATGGTGCAGGTATGTCGGCTCCGGCAGGCCAAGGAGCGACTGCAGCAGCCGCTGGACCGGCGTCGACGGCCTGAGGTCGGCGCCCCGCACGACCAAATCGACGCCGCTCACCGCATCGTCGACGACGCAGGCCAGGTGATAGGAGGATGGGGCGTCCTTGCGGGCGAGGATGGCGTCGCCGATGTCGGCCTCCAGGGCTTCGAAGCCCGTGCCGTCCTGCTCGGTCCAGCTCGGCAGGCCGGCCAGCGCCAGCGCCTTGCCCGCATCGAGGCGCCAGCTGTGCGGGCTCGAGCCTCGCCGCTCTGGATCGTCGGGCAGGCCGCGGCACGTGCCGGGATAGCCGGAACCGGCATCGCCGTGCGGCGCGGTCAACGATGCGGCGATGTCCGCCCGTGTGCAGAAGCAGGCATAGACGAGGCCCTGCTCGCGCAGGCGCTCAAGCGCCTCGGCGTAGAGCGCAGTGCGTTCCGACTGGACCAGCACGTCGCCGTCCCAATCGAGGCCGAGCCACCTGAGATCCTCGAAGATTCCGTCGACGAATTCGGGCCGGCAGCGGCCGGGGTCGAGGTCTTCGATCCGCAGCCGGAATCGGCCGCCGCCACGCCGTGCGGCATCGTGGCCGACCGCCGCCGAAAAGGCATGGCCGAGGTGCAGCCGGCCGGATGGCGAGGGCGCGAAGCGGGTCGTGGTCAAGGGTGAGTCCCGGACGCAACAGCGGCGCACTTCTCGGCAGTCCCCAGCATCGCCTGCGAGGCAACCCCTTGACGGCGAATCTGCAATGGTCGATTCATGGCTTTGTCACGCCGGGTTGGCATCCGGCTGGTCACAAGGGAAGCGGGCCCGTTTGGTCCCACTCCTCCTTGCGTGCGACAGGGCCGGAGCGGTGTTCGAGCGGGCGGACACGGAAAGGCCATTGCCCGCGTCATGTATCATCCTGACCTGATCCGTCACATCGACAGCTGTCCGGCGCTGGTGCTCAACGCCGATTACACGCCGCTCAGCTATTATCCGCTCTCGCTCTGGCCGTGGCAGACCGCGGTCAAGGCGATGTTCCTCGAGCGGGTCGACGTCGTCGCCCATTACGACCGGGAGGTGCACAGCCCGAGCCAGGCGCTGAAGCTGCCGTCGGTCATCGCGCTTCGCCAATATGTGAGGCCGAACGAATATCCGGCCTTCACCCGGTTCAACCTGTTCCTCCGCGATCGTTTCCGCTGCGTCTATTGCGGCAGCCATCGCGAACTGACCTTCGATCATGTCATCCCGCGCGCCCAGGGGGGGCGGACAACCTGGGAGAACGTCGCCACCGCCTGCGCGCCGTGCAATTTGCGCAAGGGCGGACGGACACCGCGGCAGGCCGGCATGCATATCGAGCGCGAGCCGATCCGGCCGACCAGCTGGCAGCTGCAGGATCATGGCCGCAGCTTCCCGCCCAACTACTTGCACCAGAGCTGGCGCGACTATCTCTACTGGGACATCGAGCTGGAGGCCTAGGCGCGACTGAGAAAGTCGCGGAGCCTGGGACCGACCTCGGCATCGGCGAGGCCGAGCGCGACGTTCGCCAGCACGAAGCCCGTCTTGTCACCACAATCGTGGCGGACGGAGTCGACGGTCACGGCGTGAAACGGTTGCCTGCCGATCAGCTTGGCAAGAGCGTCGGTCAGCTGGACTTCGCCGCCGGCCCCGGGCTCCTGCGCGGTGAGGGCCTGCATCACCTCAGGCTGCAATATGTAGCGGCCGATGACGCCAAGGTTCGACGGCGCGTCTTCGGGTTTCGGCTTTTCCACCAGACCCTTGACCTCGACGGCACCGTCCCTCGTCTCGCCCGGCGTGATGATGCCGTAGCTGGCGGTCCGCTCGCGCGGCACGTCCTCGGTCAGGACGATATTGCCGCCGAGCTTCTCATAGGACTCGACCATCTGCTTCAAGGCGCCAGGCACCATCAAATCGTCAGGCAGCAGCACCGCGAACGGCTCGTCGCCGACGATGTCGCGGGCACACCAGACCGCATGGCCCAGCCCCAGCGGCTTTTGCTGGCGGACGGTGACGATCTCGCCGAATCGGGCGTTGGAAGGCGCGAGCGGATCGAGGCTCTTGCCCGCGTTCTTCATCGCCTTCTCGAGCTCGAACGCGACGTCGAAATAATCGACGATCGCCGACTTGCCGCGGCCGGTGACCAGGACCATTTCCTCGATCCCGGCCTCGCGCGCCTCGTCGACCGCATACTGGATCAGCGGCCGGTCGACGATCGTCAGCATTTCCTTCGGGATCGCCTTGGTCGCGGGCAGCAGGCGCGTGCCGAGGCCGGCCACCGGGAACACGGCCTTGCGAACGGGGCGAATGGTCATTGCGGAGTCGAAATCCGGGTTTCGTCCTCTGCCGGCTCCTCGGCTTCGGGCAGCGGCGGCGCCTGTCCGCTTGGCGGCGGCAGGTCGAAACGATCGACCTGGCGCGGCTGGGAGCGCTTCATCAGCTCGTCGATGCGCTCGGGCCTCGCGATCGGCGGCGCCGTCAGCAGATCCTCCGCGTCCGGGGTCTTCTGCGCCAAGGCCGGCTTGACCGGCAGAGCCTGGCCAGGCGGCGGTTCCAGCGGCGCGACCCGGCCGCAGGCGGCAAGGGCGAGGCTTGCAAGGACGACAAGGCGCTTCATGTCCGACTCCGGCGCGCGGCCCGGGCGGCCGCGATCGCCTCTGCTACCCTGTCCGGCGCCGTCCCGCCAGCCGATCGGCGAGCCCTCACCGCCGCTTCGACCGAGAGCCCCTCCATGGCCTCCTCGCCGATGCGCGGGTCGATCGCCTGGAGCTCGGTAAGGCTCAGTTCGTCGAGCGCCTTGCCGTCGCCTTCGGCCGCGGCGACGGCGCGTCCGGCGACATGATGCGCCTCGCGGAACGGCACGCCCTGGCTCGCCAGCCAGTCAGCGAGCTCGGTCGCGGTCGAGTGGCCGGCGGCGGCGGCGGCGCGCATCTTTTCCGGCACGAATTCCAGATCGGCGACCATCCCGGCCATGGCCGCAAGGCTCAGCGACATGAGGTCGTGGGCGTCGAACAGCGGCGGCTTGTCGTCCTGAAGGTCCTTGGCATAGGCGAGCGGCAGGCCCTTCAGCAGCACGAGCAGCGCGACCAGGTCGCCGAGGATCCGCGCGCTGTGGCCGCGGACCAGCTCGGCGGCGTCGGGGTTGCGCTTGTTGGGCATGATCGACGAGCCGGTCGACCAGGCGTCGGGCAGGCGAACGAAGCCGAAGGGCTGCGAAGCCCAGAGAATGATTTCCTCGGCCAGCCGCGACAGGTGCACCGCGCAAAGGGCAGCCGCGTGGAGGTAATCGACGGCGAAGTCGCGGTCGCTGACCGCGTCGAGGCTGTTTGCCGCCGGCCGGTCGAAGCCCAATGCCGTTGCAGTCGCGTCGCGGTCGATGGGAAAGCCGGTTCCAGCCAGCGCCGCCGATCCCAATGGGGATTCATTCATCCGGACGCGCGCGTCCACGAAACGGCTGCGGTCGCGGCCAAGCATGGCGACATAAGCCATCAGATGATGGCCGAGACTCACCGGCTGACCCGACTGCAGATGGGTGAAGCCGGGCATGACCGTCGTCGCATGCTCTTGGGCGCGGGCCAGCAGCACTTCCTCCAGCGCGTCGATGCCGGCGACTGCCTGGTCGATGCAATTGCGCACGAACAGCTTGAAGTCGGTCGCGACCTGGTCGTTCCGAGACCGAGCCGTGTGCAGCTTGCCGGCGGCCGGCCCGATCAGCTCGGTTAGCCGCTGCTCGACATGCATATGAATGTCCTCGAGCGCGGGATCCTCAACGAGCTTGCCGGCCACATATTCCCCGGCGATACGGTCGAGGCCGTCGGCGATCGCCGCCGCTTCATCGGCGGACAAGATGCCCTGGTGCCCCAGCATCGCCGCATGCGCCTTTGACGCGGCGATGTCCTCCCGCCATAGCCTTTTGTCGACCGCGATCGAAGCGTTGATCTCGCGCATCACCGCGGCCGGGCCGCCGGCAAAGCGCCCGCCCCACATCTGGTTAGCGGAGTTGTCCTTGCGGCCGATCTTCTTGCTCCTCGCCCTTGGCCCGATCGCCGGTTGCGATAGGCAAAAGCCTCAACAGCCACAAGGCAACGAGGCCGTGGCGCCGGCCATGGTCGAGAAAGGCGTCGACCGCAGCCAGAAAGGCAAGCCGGCCCCGGATACGGTCTTCAACAACCCCGATGGCGGTGAGATCAGCCTTGCGGATTTCGAGGGCACGCCGGTCCTGGTGAACCTCTGGGCGACATGGTGCGCGCCATGCGTCAAGGAACTGCCGACTCTCGACAAGCTTGCCGAGGGCCATGCGGTCGATGGCCAGCTGGGAGTCATCGCCGTCAGCCAAGACATGGGCCCGCAGCATTCGGTCAAAGCCTTCCTCGACAAGCTCGGCATCCGCCACGTCGGCGCCTACCACGACGCCACCATGGGCTTGTCGGGAGCGCTTGGCGTCCAAGTGATGCCGACCACCATTCTCTACGATTCCCAGGGCCGCGAGGTCTGGCGCTATATCGGTGATCTCGACTGGTCCGGAGCCGAAGCGGCGAGCCTGCTCAGCGAAGGGAAATAGCAGCTGGCCGCCGCAGCTTTCGAAGCAGCCGCCCGTCGATCGCCGCGAGGCCCAAGGCGATCAGCGCCAGGCCGGCGAAATCCTGCGGCGCCAGCACTTCATTGAGGAACAGGCTGCCGAACACTATCGCGAATGGCGGCACAAGCAGGGTGACCAGCAGCGCATTGGTTGCTCCCGCCGAATCGATCAGCCGGAAATAAAAGACATAGCCGAGCGCCGTGCAGAAGATTGCCAGCGCCGCAATCGCCGCCCAGGCCGAAACAGGCGGCAGCGGCTGGGTCCAGGGCTGGTCGACGACGAGCGCCAGCGGCAGCATCATCAGCGCACCTGCGCTCAGCTGGCCGGTAGTCACCGACATCGGCTTCAGGCCCTGGCGGCGGAACCGGCGCGCCCAGACCGCAGCGACGGCATAACAAAGCGCGGCGACAATGCAGGCGAGCTGGGCAAGCACGCCGGTGCCGACATTGGCAAGCAGGGTCGGCCCGATCATCACCGCCACGCCGCCGAATCCCAGCAGCACGCCGGCAATCTTGCGCGGCGTCATCCGCTCGTCATCGGTGAAAAGATGGGCGACGAGGACACCCCAGATCGGAGTCGTCGCGTTGAGGATCGAGGCGAGGCCGCTGGCGATATGCGTCTGGCCCCAGCCGAACAAGGTGAAGGGCAGGGCATTGTTGAGCAATGCCAGCAGCAGGATCGAACCCCAGACCTGGCGCGGGAGGCCGAGGCGTTCGCCTTTCAACCTCAGGAACACAAACATGGCCCCGGCGGCGATGGTCAGGCGCAGCCAGACATAGGTAAGCGGATCGACGTGCCGGACGGCAATGCCAATGAACAGGAAGGCGCCGCCCCAGATCACGGCGAGGAACAGCAGGATAGCCCATTCGCGGCCGGTCATTTCCTGATTGATCATCGGCTGGGTGTAAGCAGCCGGCTCCAGGCGCGCGTCCCGCGAGTTGCGCTCAAACAGGCTGGAGGTACGTGTGGCCATCATGCCAAGCTATGGAGCGTCCGGGTCGGCTTCCAACAAAAGCCCGGACGAAACCGATAAGCCGCGCTTATCGACTCCGGCCTCTAGTCTCTCAGCAGCTCATTGATGCTGGTTTTGGACCGGGTGCGCTCGTCGACGCGCTTGACGATCACGGCGCAGGCGAGGGACGGCCCGCCGTCCTTGGCCGGCAGCGTGCCGGGAACCACCACCGAATAGGCGGGCACGCGGCCGTAGATAATTTCACCGCTCGCCCGGTCGACGATCCTGGTCGACGCGCCGATGAACACCCCCATCGACAGCACCGCGCCCTGCTCGACGATGACCCCCTCGGCGACTTCGGACCGCGCGCCGATGAAGCAGTCATCCTCGATGATCACCGGCCCTGCCTGGAGCGGTTCGAGCACGCCGCCGATGCCGGCGCCGCCGGAGATATGGACGTTGCGCCCGATCTGCGCGCAGCTGCCGACCGTCGCCCAGGTGTCGACCATCGCGCCTTCGCCGACACGGGCGCCGATATTGACGAAGCTCGGCATCAACACTGCGCCCGGAGCGATATAGGCGCCGCGGCGGACGATCGCTCCCGGCACGGCGCGAAAGGCTGCTTCGGCAAACTCCTTCTCGCCCCAGCCCGCGAACTTGGAAGGAACCTTGTCCCACCAATGGGCGCCGCCCGGCCCGCCGGCGATGGCCTCCATCGGATTCAAGCGGAAGGACAGTAAGACGGCCTTTTTCAGCCACTGGTTGACCTTCCACTCGCCGTCCGCCTTTTCGGCGATGCGCGCCGCACCGCTGTCGAGCGCGGCAAGTGCGGAATCGACCGCCTGGCGGACTTCGCCCCTGGTCTCGGCGCCGAACGAGTCGCGCTGGAGCCAGGCCTCGTCGATCACGCTCTCAATCGTCATCCTCGTCCCCCAAAATCTCTTCGAGCCAAATGCCGACATCGCTGACGCGGACATCGACGATCGCATCGTCATAGCCGTGGTTGCCGCGCTCCGAGCCATTGTCCACCCACACCGTGGTCATCCCGAGCTGCTTTGCCGGGGCGAGGTTGCGGACCATGTCTTCGACCATCACCGCATGCCGAGGGTCGATCTCGAACTGGTCGAGCAGCTTCCGATAGCCATGAAGCTCGGGTTTCGGTGTCAGGTCGGCGGCAAAAATGTCATGCAGGTGATCGACGACCGCCGCGAGGCCGAGCCGATCGAGCACTTTCCAGGCATAATCGGCATTGCCGTTGGTGTGGATGAACTTGCGGCCGGGCAATTTCCCAAGCGCCGCGACCAGGCGGTCGTCGCGCGCCAGGCGATCGAGCGGAATGTCGTGCACGTCGCCCATGAAATGATGGGGATCGACGTCATGATGCTTCATCAATCCGGCGAGCGTCGTCCCGGACCCGTGGAAGTGCATCTTCTGCACTCGGCGGGCTTCGACCGCATCGACCTTGAGCAACCGCTCGATATAGGCAGTCATCCGCTGGTCGATCAGTTCGAACAGCCGGCTTCCGGCCGGGTAAAGGCAGTTGTCGAGGTCGAAGATCCAGTCGTGGATATGGGCGAAGCGGGGGTCCATGGCGGTCGGGCTGCGCCCTAGCCAAAAACTGCCCTTCATCAAAATGAAAGGTTTTGTTAAGCATAATCCTGCAAGGAAAGCTTAAAGTTTCCAATAGTTTGCGCGGGGTGTGGCGAGATGTCGAAACGGTTGCTGGCGACCAGCGGATGCGCCTTGGTCCTGATGCTGTCCGCCTGCGGTGGCGGCGGGGGTGGCGGAGGCGGCAGTGCGCCCATCCGATCCACACCGACTCCCACTCCTACTCCGACACCCACTCCGACTCCGACTCCGACACCCACTCCGACGCCGACCCCGATCAACTACAATACGACGGAGTATCAGCGGTCGAACGGCACCAATGCGCACGGCGCCATAACCGCCTACGATGCCGGCGCCACCGGCGCGGGCGTGAAGATCGGCGTGGTCGACACGGGCATCAATTCGGCCTCTGTTGAATTCACCGGCCGCATCGATCCGGCTTCGCGCGATGTCACGGGCGGGAACCGGGGCGTGGGTGATTCCGACGGTCACGGCACCGCCGTCAGCGCCGTCGCGGCTGCGGCCAGGAACGGCCTCAACACGATGGGCGTCGCCTTCGACTCGACGATCGTATCCTTGCGCACCGATGAGCCGGGCAGTTGCGCCAGCGACGACGGCTGCGCTTTCTTCGACAGCGACATGGCGGTTGCAGTCGATGTTGCCCGCACCGCCGGAGCAAGGGTTATCAATATGTCGCTCGGCGGCTCCCCGCCGAGCACGACGCTGCTGAACGCCATGCAGCGCGCGGTCAACGCTGGAATCATCCTCGTTATCTCGGCCGGCAATAACGGCGAAGACCCAGAAGGCATCAATCCGGATCCCCTCGCGCTAGTGCCCGCCCAGCACTTCCCGAACAATGTCATCATCGCTGGATCCGTCGGGGTGGACGCGTCCGGCACCACGAATCTCGGCGCGATCTCGACATTTTCGAACCGGGCGGGAACCGGTGCGCAGAACTATCTGACGGCCATCGGCTATCGCGTGCTGGCGCCGGATCACACGGGGACAATGTTCTATTGGTCGGGGACGAGCTTTTCGGCTCCGGTGATCTCGGGCGCGGTGGCCTTGCTTGCCGACGCATTCCCCAACCTGAGCGCCAACCAGATCATCGACATCCTCTTCGACACCGCCGACGACCTCGGCGCGGCGGGCGTCGATTCTATCTACGGCCGCGGCCGTCTCAACCTAACCCGCGCCTTCCAGCCGGTGGGGACGACGACGCTTGCCGGGACGCAGGTCGCGGTCGGCAGCGGTGGCGGCGACCTGCCGCCCGCTGCGGGCGATGGCGGCACTTGCCCCGAGGGCAGCACATGCACCAGCGGCGGCAAGCTCGGGGTCGTTATCCTCGATGGCTATTCGCGCGCCTTCGCCGTGGACCTGGCGAAATCGCTGCGCAGCGCCGCTGTCGACAAGCCCCTGCACCGGGCGCTCGACGGCGGCAATACGGTGCGCAGCTCGGCGGTTTCTGCCGGCCCATTCAGCGTCGCGATGACGGTAGCCGAGCGGCCGCAGTCGAATGGGCAGTTCGATCTCCAGCGGCTGACGATAGGGCCGGAAGATGCCCGCAAGGCGCGGCTCGTTGCCGGCTCGGCGGTTGCCCGACTCGATCGCAAGACCGCTCTCGCATTCGGCATTTCGGAAGGCGCCAAGGCACTTGAGCGCCGCCTCTCCGGCGCCCAGGCCGGCGCCTTCCTCATCGCCCGCGACACCAGCGGCGATCCGGGCTTCGACGCCAGGCGCGGCACCAGCATGGCGATGCGGCGCGGGCTTGGCCCGGTGGGACTAACCATTTCTTCGGAAAGCGGCGAAGTCTGGCAGGAAATCGAGACCAGCGCGACCGGCTCGCCCTATCGCTGGACCAGCCTCGCCATCGACCGCGACTTCGGCAAGACCTGGCTTTCGGCCGGTATCTCAAGGCTCGAGGAGAAGCGCACGCTTCTTGGCGGTCGCATGGCCGACGCCCTCGGCGGCCGCGGTTCGGACAGCCTGTTCCTCGATCTCGAGGCGCGGCGCGAGCTCGGCCATGGCCTGGTCGCCACTGCCAGCGCGCGGCGCGGCTGGACCGATTTCGCCGGCGGCAGCTTCGCGAGCGCGGCCTATGCCTTCGACCTGCAAAAGTGGAATCTTCTCTACGACGGCGATCGCATCGGCCTGCGCATTTCCCAGCCGCTGCGGATCGAGAAGGGCGGCATCGGCATGATGCTGCCGACCGCCTACAGCTACGAGACCGGAAGCGCGACCAACAGCTGGTCGACGCTTTCTTTCACCCCGAGCGGGCGGGAGATCGACGCCGAGATCAGCTATTCGACTCCGGTCGCAGGCGGCTGGCTGAGCGGCAACGCCTTTGCGCGCCGCCAGCCAGGACACATTCAGTCCGCTGACCCGGATGTCGGCGGCGCGATCCGGTTCACGCTGGGCTTCTAGCCTGCCGCTACTCGGCGGGAGGCATGCCTTCTCGTCTGCCGAAGCGCGGAACCAGCATTCCGACCTCGACGCGGTAGCGGACGTAACGATCGCCGAAGAGCGCGACCAGGTCGCGTTCTTCGAACCGGATGGCGGTCAGCATGTAGATCGACAGCCCAATGCTTAGCAGCAGGTGCCCGTAGCTCATGTCCGGAATCGCCCAGAAGGCGATGAAGAAGCCGAGATAGAGCGGGTGACGAACCCACCTGTACAGCAGAGGCTGGCGGAATTCCGGGGCCGCTCCCTGGCGTCCGCGGAAGTGGAGCCAGGCCTGTTGCAGCCCGAACAGCTCGAAATGGTTGATCAGGAATGTGCTGAGCAGGACGACAAACCAGCCGATTGCGAACAAGGACCAGACGATGACGCGGGCGGTTTCGCCAGTCACGCTCCAAACCGTGCCGTCGATCGGCCGCCAAAGGGTCATCAGAACGATCAGCATGGCGCTGGCCATCAGCACGTAGACGCTGCGCTCTGCCGACCAGGGAACAACCCGGGTCCACCATTTTTTGAAGCCCTGTCGTGCCATGGTGCTGTGCTGGAGCCCAAACAGGGCAATCAGGCCGATATTTATGACGAGCGCGATTTCTATCGGCGCTGACGGTCCGCGGTCGACCGTGATAGGCGCCACTGGCAGATTGCCGACGAAGGCAATGAGATAGAGGAAGGTTGCGAAGAAGATCGCATAGGCGACCAAGGCGAACAACAAGTTGAAGCTGCGTTGCATGGGCCATCCCCCGTTCGATGGAACGGCGCCATTCATAGCACGAATGGTCGGCTATTTAAGCGGCTTGCCGAACACGACCAGCTGCTCGATGGCCGTGAACCCCGCCGCCTTGTGCCAGGCATGGCTGTCGCGGTTGTCGAGATCCGCATCGGATCCGAGCCATTTGAAGCCCTTGTCCTTCGCCCACTTCTCGGCCTGGCGCAGCAGCGCGGTGGCGACGCCTGTGCGGCGCTTCTCCGGATCGACCCACAGGCCCTCGACATAGGCCGATGGCTCGGGCGGCCCGCCCTCGGCATAGCTGCGCACCCACAGTTCGATGAAGCCGATCTGGCGGCCGGCCTCCTCGGCAATGTAGACGGTGTAGGGCGGATCGAGCGCGAACAGGCTCGCCAGTTCGCCTTCCAGTTCTCTGGGGTCGGCATCGGGCCACAGCTTGCTGCGCATCGCAGCCCAGACGGGATGGTCGGCGTCGGTGACGGGCCGGATCGTCATCGCCGGATACCAAATCAGCTCAAACCGTGAAACTCTCGCCGCAGCCGCAGGCGCCCTTGGCATTGGGATTGGCGAAGACGAAGCCGGCGGCAAAGTCGTCCTCGACCCAGTCCATGGTCGAGCCGATCAGGTAGAGGAGCGATCCGCCGTCGACATAGAAAGCGCCGCCCGGGGTCGCGATCTTCTCGTCGAACGCATTCTCCTCGGTCACATAGTCGACCGAATAGGCCAGCCCCGAGCAGCCGCGCCGCGGGGTCGACAGCTTGACGCCGATCGCGTTCTCCGGCGCATTGGCCATCAGCTCGGCGATGCGCGCCTCCGCCGCCGGGGTGAGCGCGATGGCAGCCGGCCGCGCGCGCACTTTCGACTCCTTGTTCATCACAGCATTCCCAGTTCCAGCCGCGCTTCGTCGCTCATCTTGCTCGGGTCCCAGGGCGGGTCCCAGACGAGCTTCACCTCGGCGTCGCGGATGCCCGGCACCGATAGCACGCGCAGCTCGACCTCTTGTGGCATCGATTCCGCGACCGGGCAGTGCGGCGTCGTCAGCGTCATGGTGACGACCGCATCCCCATCCTCGCTGATATCGACGTCGTAGATCAGGCCCAGCTCGTAAATGTCGACCGGGATCTCCGGGTCATAAATGCTCTTCAGGGCCTCGATCACCGCTTCCTGAAGGTCGCCTCCTGGACCGCCCTTCTCGGGTTCCGGCTTCTTCTCGGCGAGGAAGCCCGCAAGATAGTCGCGCTTGCGCCCAAAAGTCTCAGCAGGCGTCTCAGGCGTGACGCGCGCGCGCGGCGGGGCGTCGACATGGTCAACTTCCTCCACCTGAATTTTCTTTTCCTCGCCCATCATGTCCCGAAAATCCGCTGCACCTTGTGGATGCCCTCGACCAGCGCCTCGATGTCCGAGCTGTCGCTGAACGCCGCGAAGCTCGCCCGCGCCGTCGCCGGCACTCCGAGCACCTTCATCAGCGGCTGGGCGCAATGGTGCCCGGCGCGGATGGCGACACCCGCGTCGTCCAATATGGTGCCGATGTCGTGCGGATGAACCCCCTGGATGGCGAAGCTGACGATTCCGGCGCTGTCCTCGGGCCCGAACAGGCGGACGCTGTTGATGCGGCGCAGCGCCTCGCGGCATTCGCGGACCAAGGCCGCCTCATGCGCGTGGATGGCGGGAAGGCCGATGGCGCTTACCCAGTCGACCGCCGCATGCAGCCCGACCGCGCCGACGATATGCGGAGTGCCGGCCTCGAAGCGCTGCGGCGGCGGGGCAAAGGTCGTCTTCTCGAACGTCACGCTGTCGATCATGGCGCCGCCACCCTGGTACGGCGGCAAGGCGTCCATCAATTCGCTCCGGCCCCAGAGCGCCCCCATGCCGGTCGGGCCGTAGAGCTTGTGCGCCGACAGCGCGTAGAAATCGCAGCCGATCGCGCCGACATCGACCGGGATGCGCGGCGCCGCCTGGCAGCCGTCGAGCAGCAGCAGCGCGCCCTTCGAATGGGCGATCTCCGCCGCGCGTTTCGCATCGAGGATCGAGCCGAGCACGTTCGACACATGGGCGAAGGCGACGACTCTATGCTCCTCGCTCACCATCCGCTCGGCCGCGTCGAGATCAACCTTGCCGTCGGCGGTGATCGGCACGGCGTCGATCTCGTAACCGGCCAGCTGCCACGGCACGATATTGCTGTGATGCTCGAGCTCGGACAGCAGGACCCGCCCGCGCCCTTCCTTGGGCAACGAGTGCGCGACCAGGTTGATCGCCTCGGTGGCGTTGCGCGTGA
>DATFEO010000095.1:0-12865 GCA_035250985.1 Sphingomicrobium sp.
GGGTGCTGGATCTCGTAAGCGACGAAGAAGCGCGCCGTCACCAGGATCAGCACGCCCAGCATCAGCGACTTGGTCGCCGCCGCGCCGACGTAACCGACCACGGTTTCGATCCAGGAGATCGGCGCCGACAGCAGTTCGTAGATCGTGCCGACGAACTTCGGAAAGTAGATGCCGAAGCTGGCATTGAAGATGGACTGCATGAAGACGCTGAGCAGGGTCAGGCCGGGCACGATGAAGCTGCCGAAACTGACCCCCTCCATGTCGGCCATATGGCGCCCGATGGCGGCGCCGAAGACGACGAAATAAAGGGCGGTCGTTATGACCGGCGTCACCAGGCTCTGCCACAGGGTCCGGCCGGCCCGCGCCATTTCGAAGCGGTAGATCGCCGCCATGCCGTGCCAGTTCATGCGGCTTTCCCCGGTGAATGAACGAGTTCGACGAAAATGTCCTCGAGGCTCGACTGCCGTGTCGACAGGTCCTTGTAGCCGATGTGCAAATCGCCGAGCTTCTTCATCAGCGAGGCGATGCCGGTGCGCTCGGCGTTGCTGTCGAACGCGTAGCAGAGCTGGTGGCCGTCGTCGTCGAGCCGCAGGTCCCATTCCTCGAGACCCGCCGGGACCGCGTCGATCGGGTCGTTCAGGGTAATCTTCAGGGTCTTGCGGCCCATGCGCGCCATCAGTGCTTTCTTCTCGTCGACGGCGATCAGCGCGCCCTTGGAGATAACGCCGACGCGGTCGGCCATCTCCTCGGCCTCCTCGATATAATGGGTGGTGAGGATGATGGTCGTGCCATCACGCCTGAGGTCGCGAACGATGTCCCACATGTCGCGGCGAAGCTCGACGTCGACGCCGGCGGTCGGCTCGTCGAGGAAGAGGATGTCGGGCTCGTGGGAGAGCGCCTTGGCGATCATCACCCGCCGCTTCATGCCACCGGATAGGAAGCGCAGCTCCGACTTGCGCTTGTCCCACAGCGACAGGCGCTTCAGCAGGATCTCGAGCTTGGCGGGGTCACGCGGCTTGCCGAACAGGCCGCGGCTGAAGCTGACGGTGTTCCAGACGCTCTCGAAGGCGTCGGTATGCAGCTCCTGCGGCACCAAGCCGATGCGGGTGCGGGCCTGCCGGTAGTAGGTCTGCCAGTCCCTGCCGTCGACCAGCACGTCGCCGCTCGACGCGGTGACGATGCCGCAGACGATGTTGATCAAGGTCGTCTTGCCCGCGCCATTGGGGCCGAGCAAAGCGAAAATCTCACCCTTGTTGATATAGAGGTCGACCGACTTCAGCGCCTCGACGCCGGTCGCGTAGGACTTCTGAAGGCCGCGAATGGACAGGATCGGCTCGCTCATTCGATTGGCCCGGGTTCGGTCGCGGATTCGGCCTCGTCCTTCGTCAGGCCGTGGCGGATCAGCATAGGCACGTTCGCGGCCGCGAAGAGGAAGGTCAGGGGAATGGCGCCCCACAGCTTGAAACCGACCCAGAAGTCGGTCGTCGTGTTTCGCCAGACGGCTTCGTTGAGAACGGCCATGAAGGCGAAGAACAGGGCCCAGTTGCGGGTCAGCAGCCGCCACCCGTCGTCATCGAGGCCGGGATAGGCGGAGCCGAGCACGATCTTGAGGAACGGCCGCCCGGTCTTGAGGCCAAAGGCAAGCAGGCCGGCAACCAAGGCATAATAGACGGTCGGCTTCATCTTGATGAACGTGTCGTTGTGGAGCCAGATCGTCAGGCCGCCGAGCACGACCACCATGAAGCCGGAGAAAAGCAGCAGCGGCGAGATGTGGCGGTAGCGGATCTGTGAATAGGTCATCGCCGCGATCATCGCCGCCATGAAGGCGCCGGTGGCGACGAAGATGCGCAACGGCCCTGGCACCGGCGCCAGGAAATTGGTGACGAAGAAAACGATCAGCGGACCGATGTCGATCAGCAGCCTCGAGAAGCCGGCGGGTTCTGTTTTCTGGGTCATGCCGGCAGCCCCGCAATCGCCCGGGCGACGGCGCGCGCGTCGAAGGGCCGCAAGTCACCCGCGCCTTCGCCGACGCCGATGGCATGGATCGGCATGCCGAACTTCTCGGCTGCCGCAACCAGCACGCCGCCGCGCGCCGTACCGTCCAACTTGGTCATGATGAGCCCGGTCACTCCGGCGGTTTCCTTGAACACTTCGATCTGCGCCAGCGCGTTCTGGCCCGTGGTGGCGTCGAGCACGAGCAACACGTCATGCGGAGCTTCGGGATTGAGGCGGCCGAGGACGCGGCGGACCTTGGCCAGCTCCTCCATCAAATGCGCCTTGTTCTGCATGCGGCCGGCGGTGTCGACGATCAGGCAGTCGATGCCCTGCGCAGTGGCCTGCTTGACTCCGTCATAGACGAGTCCGGCGGCATCGCCGCCTTCCTTGCCGGCGATGACCGGAGCGCCGATGCGCTCGCCCCAGATCTGCAATTGCTCGATGGCGGCGGCGCGGAAAGTGTCGCCGGCGGCGAGCAGGACCCCGTAATCCTGTTCCTTTAGCCATTGGCCGAGCTTGCCGATGGTCGTCGTCTTGCCCGAGCCGTTGACGCCGATCACCAGGATGACATGCGGTCGCGGGAAGCCCCAGACGTCGAGCGGTTTGGCGACCGGCGCCAGGATCTTCTCGATCTCCTCGGCGAGGATGGTGCGCAAGCCACGCTCGTCCAGTTGCTCGAACTTGCGCGCGGCGATGGCGTCGCGGATGCGCTTCGACGCTTCCGGGCCGAGATCGGAAGCGATCAGCGCCTCCTCAATATCGTCGAGCGTCGCCGTGTCGAGCGCCTGCTCCTTGACGATGCCGGTGATGTTGTCGGCGACCTTGTCGGCGGTCTTCTTGAACCCGGCGGTCAGCCGGTCGAGCCAACTCATGCGAACACCCCGACCAAGCTGCCGTCCTTCGTTCCAGCGATTGTGGCCATGCCGCCATCGCCTCGCTTTGAGCCGGCGATGAAAACCGGTGCGAAGCCGTCGGTGTGGCCCTTGGCGTTGTTCTCGATAAGCACCGGCTGGGTGGTGTTGATCAGGCTGTCGAGCCAGGCCGAGCGCCGCTTCGCCGCCGCATCGCGTAGCCGTGCCGCACGGGCCTTGACCAGTTCGCGCTCCAGCTGCGGCATGCGCGCCGCCGGCGTATTCGGGCGAGGCGAGAAAGGGAAGACGTGAGCGGCGACAATATCGCAATCGTCGAGTAGTTTGAGTGAGTTGAGTGCCGCTTCTTCAGTTTCTGTGGGAAAACCGGCGATCAAATCGGCGCCGATGGTGGCGTCGGGCCGCGTCGCCTTGATCCGTTCGACCAGCGCCACGGCCTGGGCGCGGCTGTGGCGGCGCTTCATGCGCTTGAGAATGAGGTCGTCGCCGGCCTGCAGCGACAGATGGAAGTGCGGCAGGAGCCGCGGCTCGGGCAAGAGGCCGAGGAGCGCCTCGTCCATCTCGACGCTGTCGAGCGAGGACAAGCGCAGGCGCTTGAGGTTAGGGAGGGCGGCCAGCAACTTTTCACACAGCGGGCCCAGGCCGCCTTCATAACTGGTGATGTCCACTCCGGTCAGGACGATCTCCGCCGCGCCGCTATCGAGCTCGCGGGCCACGGCGTCTCGTATGGCTAAGAACGGCAGCGAGCGGCTCGGACCGCGCGCCTGCCAGATGGTACAGAAGGTACAGCGATGGTCGCAGCCGGTCTGGACGGCAACGAAGCTGCGCACCCGCTGGCGGAAGCCGGCGGCGACAGTCGGCCGGTCGAAGTCCTTCAAGAGGATCTCGTCGACCTCCGGGATGGCGCGGAAGGCCTGCGGATCGAGCTGGACGGCGCAGCCGGTGGCGACGATGCGCGCACCCGGCCGCTCGCGCCGAGCGCGGCGGATCGCCTGGCGGGTCTGGCGCACCGCCTCGTTGGTCACCGCGCAGCTGTTGATGATGATCGTGCCATCGGGGGCTTGTCGCTTCAGAACCTCGCTCTCGGCGAAGTTCAGCCGGCAGCCGAGCGTGATCGTTTCGACGCTCATGCCTCGAACGCCTCCAGGTCGATCTTGCCGGTGAAGACGTGGGTCGCGCCGCCGCGCATGCTGATCTCGCCGCCCGGCTGCCAGCCGATGGTCAGGGTCCCACCCCGCATCGTTACCTTGACCGGAGAGGGGACGCGCTTCGACGCGATGGCGCAGACCGCGGTGGCGCAGGCGCCGGTGCCGCAAGCGCGAGTGAGGCCGGCGCCGCGTTCCCATGTGCGAAGGGTGATTCCGTCCTCGCCTACCGAGGCGACATTGACGTTGATCCGCTCGGGAAAGGCCGGGTCGTGCTCGATGCTAGGACCGATGCTGCGGAGCTCGATCAGGCGCGGGTCGGGCACGAAGAAGACAACATGCGGATTGCCGACATTGACCGCCATGGGCTTTTCCAGCGGCCCCCAGCCCATCGGCAGGCTGGTGGTGTCCATCGGATAGGAGAGAGGGATGTCGGCCCAGCCGAATTTCGGCGCGGGCAGCTTCACTTCGACATCGTCACCTGCCCCTGCGCCTTGGACGATGCCGCCGCCGGTCTCCATCGTCTTCGCGCCGGTCAAAGCGACGACGCAGCGCGAGGCGTTGCCGCAGCTCTGCACCTCGCCGCCGTCATGGTTCCAGATGCGCATCTTCAAGTCGGCGACCTTGGACGGCTCCAGCAGGATCAGCTGGTCGCAGCCGATGCCGGTCTGGCGGTCGGCCAATGCCTTGGCGAGCTCGGGCGTCATCGTCACCGCCTGCTCCCGAGCGTCGAGGATGACGAAGTCGTTCCCCAGCCCGTGCATCTTGTCGAACTTCGTCGCCATTGGAGCGCGGACTTAGGGACGGGCATTCCGTTCGTCCACCTTTCGTCATTCCCGCGAAAGCGGGAATCCGCTTTTCGTGGCGTTGAAGGAAGCGGGACCCCCGCCTTCGCGGGGGTGACGGAGTTAGAGGGAAGCCGTAAGAAGCGCCATGCCCAAAGCCGCCGCCGATGTCGTTCGCTCCGTCCTCTTTTCGGCCGTCATCGACGCCATCGAGGCGCTGCGGGCCTCGTCGGGAGGTTTGCCCAATAACATGCTGCGCGACCTGCAGAGCATCCACCGCAACACTGCGTTCGATGATTTGCCCAAGGAGGTGCAGGAATCGATCGCCAAGAGCGTCCACTCGGCCTTCGGCGAGCTATTGAAGGAAGGCTATGCGGTCGGCCCGCGCGCGGCAATCCAGCATTCGCGACCGATGGACCGGGTGCCGGAACGGCAGCGGGGCGGACCCGGCGACCGTCGAGGCCCGCCCAGGGGGCATCGGCCCCGGGGTGGGCCCGGCGGTCCGCGCAAGGGCCCAGGCGGGAATGGACCCGGCAAGGGACCGCGGGGCCCGCGGCCGGGGGGTGGCAAGCCCAAGAGTTGATCTGCAAGCGCAAGGGGGGTGCGCATGAAGATTCCGACACCGCTAAACGGCTGGCGAGTATTCCTCGGTGAAGTGGGCGTTATCGTTCTTGGCGTGCTGCTTGCACTCGGTGCGCAGCAAGTGGTTGAGGACATACAGATCCGGTCGGATGTTCGAAAGTTTCGCAAGACGATCGACCATGAGATCGGCCTCAACCTGTTCGTTTACGAGGTTCGCAGCCGAGGCAGCGCCTGCAACGAAAAACGCATGAAGGAGCTATTCGACTGGGTGGAAACGGCGCGGGACGGCCAGGAATTACCGAAGATTTCGACAGGCGGCCCGTTGGCCTTGACCCCGTACACTAGCGCTTGGGACACACGCGACGGCAAGGTCTTCGCGCATGTTCCGGCGAAGGCGCGCCAGAAATATGCGGAATTCTATGACGAGCTCGAGGGCAATACGGAACGGATCAAGTGGGAAGTGGATGAGTGGTTCGCACTTCAGCGGTATGCGCTGCCCGGCCCCGTCTCCCTTGACGACCGCCGAACAATCTACGGCCATCTGCGCAAGGCGTTGGTCCTTAATGCCGTTTGGCATGGCAACATGACGATCTCGGGCGAAATCGCCGACGAGTTGGGAGTGAAAGCGGTCCGGCCGGACAATATCCCAGCCAACTTTCTTTCCGAACTGGGCACCTGCGACTCAATTTTCGAGCCGAAGGATTCCGGTAAGGACGCTGGCAGGTCGACCAAGAGTTGAACTCCGCCCCGCCATAGGCTAGGGGCGGCGCGTCTTAACGGACAGACATCGATGATCGTCCTTCGGGACCCGCCGGCCAACGAGGTTTCGTCCGCCGGCGCGTTTTGCGTTGAAGGGCGTTTCATCGGCGGGAGAAACGGAATTGTTCGACAGCCTTAGCGATCGCTTAGGGACCGTATTCGACAAGCTTCGCGGGCGCGGCGCGCTCAGCGAGGCCGACGTGCGCTCGGCCATGCGCGAGGTGCGAGTGGCGCTGCTGGAAGCGGACGTCGCGCTGCCGGTCGCCCGCGACTTCGTCGACCAGGTCACCGAAAAGGCCGTCGGCCAGGAAGTGCTGCGCTCGGTCACGCCGGGCCAGATGGTCGTCAAGATCGTCAATGACGCCTTGGTCGAGATGCTCGGCTCGGAGGCGGCCGAGCTCGATCTCGCCGTCACGCCGCCCGCCGTCATCATGATGGTCGGCCTGCAGGGCTCGGGCAAGACGACGACCACCGCCAAGCTCGCCAAAAGGCTGGCGGAGCGCGAGCGCAAGAAGGTGCTGATGGCCTCGCTCGACGTCGCGAGGCCCGCGGCGCAGGAGCAGCTTGCCGTGCTCGGCCGGCAGGCGAAGGTCGACACGCTGCCGGTCGTCGTCGGCCAGCAGCCGGTAGACATCGCCAAGCGCGCGATCCAGTCGGCCAGGCTGCAGGCCTATGACGTCGTCCTGCTCGACACCGCCGGCCGCCTGCATGTCGACGACCAGCTGATGGCGGAGATGAAGGCGGTTTACGCCGCGTCAAATCCCGCTGAAACCTTGCTGGTGGTCGACAGCCTGACCGGCCAGGACGCGGTCAATGTCGCCAAGGGCTTCGCCGGCGAAGTCGATCTTTCGGGTGTCATCCTCACCCGCATGGACGGCGATGCCCGCGGCGGCGCCGCGCTCAGCATGCGCGCGGTCACCGGCAAGCCGATCAAGTTCGCCGGCGTCGGCGAGGGGATCGACGCGCTCGAGGCCTTCCACCCCAGTCGCGTCGCTGGCCGCATCCTCGGCATGGGCGACGTCGTTTCGCTGGTCGAGCGCGCCGCCGAGACGATCAAGATCGAGGAAGCCGAGAAGGTCGCCGCCAAGCTCGCGAAGGGCAAGTTCGACCTCGACGACCTGCGCATGCAGATTGGCCAGATGCAACGCATGGGCGGGCTCGGGGCGCTGGCCAAGATGCTGCCGGGCATGAAGGGGCTCAACGTTCCCGGCAATGTCGACGAGAAGGCGCTGGTGCGGCTCGAAGCGATGATGAGTTCGATGACCGCCAAGGAACGTGGGCGCCCGGAGATCATCAATGCCAAGCGCAAGATCCGCATCGCCAAGGGCAGCGGCACCACCGTTCAGGAGGTGAACAAGCTTTTGAAGATGCGCCAGGAGATGGCGAACGCCATGAAGCGGCTGAAGAAGCTTGGCGGCTTCGGCAAGCTGGCGGCGATGTTCCAGGGCGGCGGCATGGAAAAGGCGCTGGAAGGCATGGCGCCCGGCGGCCAGCTGCCCGGTGGAATGCCGGGGCTCCCAGGGCTTCCCGGCGGCGGCCAGCCGTTCAACCTGCCCCCAGGCTTCGATAAATTTGGTAAGAAATAACAGAGATTTAGAAGAAGGATTGAAGACATGGCACTAGCAATTCGTCTCGCCCGCGGCGGCGCCAAGAAGCGGCCCTATTACCGCATCGTCGTCGCCGACAGCCGCGCCCCGCGTGACGGCCGCTTCATCGAGAAGCTGGGCACCTACAACCCGCTGCTGGCGAAGGATTCGCCGGAGCGCGTCAAGCTCGACGCCGAGCGCATTTCGCACTGGCTGTCGGTCGGCGCCCAGCCGTCGGACCGTGTGCTGCGCTTCCTCGATGCCGCCGGCATCCGCGAGCGAACGGCACGCAACAACCCGCAGAGGGCCGAGCCGGGCGAGAAGGCCAAGGAGCGCGCCGAGCAGCGTGCCGCCAAGCTCGTCGCCGCAGAGGAAGCTGCGAACGCGCCGGCCGCCGAGGAAGTGGTGGCTGAGGCTCCAGCTGAGGAAGCTGTAACTGAGGAAGCTGCTGCGGAGGCACCCGCTGAGGAAACCGTGGCGGAAGAGACTACTGCTGAAACCCCGGCCGAGGTGATGGCCGAGGAGCAGGCTCCGGCCGATACCGCCGACCTGCCGCCTGAGGAACCGATCGCAGAGGAAGCGGCTGCCGAAGCGAGCGCCGGCGAAGAGGCTCCGGCCGAGGAAGCTCCGGCAGAGGCCGCCGAGGCGGCTGCCGAAGCCGAAGCGGGCGAGGAAGCGACTCCCGCCGCCGAAGCCCCGAACGAGGGCGAATCCGCTGAGGCTCCCGCCGAGGGCGCCGACGAAGGCGCGACCGAGGATAGCCCCAGCGCCGAAGCTCCGGCCGAGGGCGAGGCGGAAGCCAAGGCCGAGTAATCCATGGCCGCTCCGGCGACTGAAAAGCGCATCGCGCTGGCAGCGGTCGCCGGGGCCCATGGCGTCAAGGGTGAAATTCGCCTGAAACTATTCGGCAGTCCCGAAGGCCTGGCTTGCCAGTCCAAGGTATATATCGCGGGTCGCGAGTTCGGCCTTGTGCAGGTGAAACCGGCGGGGAAGGGGGCTATCGCCCGCCTCGCCGGCGTTGCTGACCGTTCCGCGGCGGAAGGCCTGCGCGGCGAGCTGGTCGAGGTCGACCGCTCGGCGCTGCCGGTGCTCGAGGAGGGTGAATATTACCACTCCGACCTTATCGGCCTTAGCTGCGTCGACCTCGGCGGCAGTAAGGTCGGCACCGTCACCGCCGTCGAGAATTACGGCGCCGGCGACCTTCTGGAAGTCGAGACGGACGGCGGCAAACGCTCTCTGATCCCGTTCAAACCCGGGATTGCAGACCTGGAGGATGGCCGCATCGTCCTCGACCCCATTTTCCTAGCGTAGCAGTGGGCTTTCCTTGGCCAAGTCGTTGCGGATGGTGGTCGCCGCCACCCCGCCTTCGCCCATTGCGTGACTGATCTGGTCCAGGCCGATAACGACGTCGCCGGCCGCATAGAGGCCCGGCACGCTGGTCCGCTGGTGGCTGTCGACGACGATGTTGTCGAGCTCGCTCAGTGCCGCTCCCAGCTGCTCGGCGAGCTGCACATGCGTGTCCGACCCGAGCGCCGGATAGACGCTGTCGAAGGTATGATGGCCCTCGGCCGTATCGACGACGATGAACTCGCTGGAGATGGCGACCGCCTCGGCCGGGCCGTCGACGCACTCGATGCCGGCGCCTTTCAGCTTGAGCTGGTCATCGGCCTTCAGGTTCATGGCCTTGTCGGGCGCGATCAGCGTAATGTCTGCGGTATAGCCGCGCAGGAACAGGGCCTCGGCGACCCCATGGCTGTCGCTGCCGATGACTCCGACCTTCTTGTCGGTGACCTCATAGCCGTCGCAGATCGGGCAATAGCGGATCAGGCCGCGGGCCAGTGCATCGTCATGCAGCGCCTCCTCCATCGGCGGGCGGCGGTTGGTGACTCCGGTGGCCAGCAGCACGGTTTTCGCTTCGACTTCGCCCGAGCCCCAGGTGGCGGTGAAGAGGCCGGTATCGTCACGCTCCAGCTTGGTCACGCGCTCCAGCAGGATCTTTGCGCCATATTTCCGCGCCTGCTCGCGCATCTTATCCAAAAGTTCCTTGCCCGATATCCCATCAGGATAACCGGCATGGTTGCGCGTGCACGGGATCCAGCCGGCCCGGCTCTTGCCCTCGTCGATCACCAGGATGTCGAGGTGGAAGCGCGCGAGATAGATGGCTGCGGTCAGGCCTGCAGGCCCGCCGCCGATGACCAGGCAGTCGAGGGGTTTGTCGCCGTTCATTGGCGGCCCAATGGATTGCCGCGCTGCCGGTTCCAGACTAGCCCCACGCCATGCCGTTCGCCGCTACCGTCCTGACGCTCTACCCGGAAATGTTCCCGGGGCCCTTGGGCGTCAGCCTGGCCGGAAGGGCGCTGGAGGCGGGGGTCTGGTCGCTCGAGACGGTCCAGATCCGCGATTTCGCCACCGACAAGCATCGCAGCGTCGACGACACGCCGGCAGGGGGCGGGGCGGGGATGGTGATGAAGCCCGACGTGGTGGCGGCTGCACTCGACGGCGTGTCCGACGGCCGGCCGATGCTGGCGCTGACGCCTCGCGGCAAGCCGCTGACCCAGTCCCGAGTCCGCGAATTGGCGGCGGGCGAGGGGGTGATCCTCCTGTGCGGCCGGTTCGAGGGATTCGACGAGCGAATTTTCGAGGCGCGGCCGATCGAACCGGTCAGCGTCGGCGACTATGTCCTCTCCGGCGGCGAGCTTGGCGCGATGGTCATTCTCGATGCTTGCGTTCGCCTCTTGCCCGGGGTAATGGGCGCGGCCTCCAGCGGAGAGGAGGAAAGCTTCGAGACGGGGCTTCTCGAATATCCGCACTACACCCGACCAGTTGACTGGGAAGGGCGCACGATCCCCGAAGTGCTGCGGTCGGGGGATCATGCGAAGATCGCGGCGTGGCGACACGAACGCGCGGTCGAAGATACACGGCTAAGGCGGCCGGACCTGATCGAGCGCCACGGGGGCGCATCGCAGGCACCGCCCTCTGGCGCGCGGCGGAAGAAGTAAGGTTTTTAAGGCAATGAACCTCATCGAGACCCTTGAGCGCGAGGCGATTGAAGCGCTCACCCAGGACAAGCCCGTCCCCGAATTCCGCCCCGGCGATACGCTGCGCGTCGGCGTCAAGGTGGTCGAGGGCGACCGCACCCGTGTCCAGAATTTCGAAGGCGTCTGCATCGCCCGCTCGAACAAGGGCATCGGTTCCAGCTTCACCGTGCGCAAGATCAGCTTCGGCGAAGGCGTCGAACGCGTATTCCCGCTTTATTCGCCGGGCATCGATTCGATCGAGGTCGTGCGCCGCGGCGCCGTCCGCCGCGCGAAGCTCTATTACCTGCGCGGCCGCACTGGTAAGTCGGCACGCATTGCCGAGCGCCGCGACCCGCGCCGCGAGGCCGAGAAGGCGGAGAAGAGCGAGGGCTGAGCCCAAGCTTTCTTCACTGGCAATTTCGCGGCCGGGCCTCCAAATGGACGTCCGGCCGCTGGCTTTTTGAGGACGTCGAACGCAAATGGCTTCGGGATATCGAGTGGCGGTGGTGGGCGCGACCGGCAATGTCGGGCGCGAAATCCTCAATATCCTGCACGAGCGGCAATTCCCGCTCGACGAGCTGGCGGCGGTTGCCTCGGCGCGCTCCACCGGCGACATCATCGACTTCGGCGATAGCGGCGAAGACCTCAAGGTCCGGAACCTCGAGCATTTCGATTTCTCTGGCTGGGACATGGCCTTGTTCGCCGCGGGTTCGGCGGCCAGCAAGGTCTATGTGCCGCGAGCAGCCGAAGCCGGCTGCACCGTTATCGACAATAGCTCGCTTTACCGGATGGACCCGGACGTGCCGCTGATCGTGCCGGAGGTGAATGCCCAGGCGATCGACGGCTATCGCGCCAAGAACATCATCGCCAACCCCAATTGCTCGACCGCACAGTTGGTCGTGGCCTTGAAGCCGTTGCACGAGGCGGCGACGATCAAGCGGGTGGTCGTTGCAACCTACCAGTCGGTCTCGGGCACCGGCAAGGCGGCGATGGACGAGCTGTTCAACCAGTCGCGCAACATCTTCGTCGGCGATTCGACCGAGCCCAGCATCTATCCCAAGCAGATCGCCTTCAACGTCATCCCGCAGGCGGGCGACTTCCTCGACGACGGCTCGACCACCGAGGAGTGGAAGCTGGTGGTCGAGACCAAGAAGATCCTCGACCCGGCCATCAAGGTTTCGGCCACGTGTGTTCGCGTGCCGGTCTTCGTCGGGCATAGCGAAGCCGTGAACGTCGAGTTCGAGAAGGAAATTTCGGCGCAGGAGGCGCAGGCCATCCTACGCGAGGCGCCGGGCGTGATGCTGATCGATAAGCGCGAGCCGGGCGGCTATGTGACGCCGGTCGAATGCGTCGGCGACTATGCGACGTTCGTCAGCCGCGTCCGCGAGGACCATACCGTAGAAAATGGCCTCAGCCTGTGGGTGGTCAGCGACAACCTCCGCAAGGGCGCGGCGCTGAACGCGGTTCAGATCGCCGAGCTGCTCGGCCGCCGCCACCTCCAGAAGGCGGCTTGAGCGCGAATCCGACACCGGCCGGCGGCGGGCCGGGAATCCTCTACATAAGCTATGACGGCATGCTCGAGCCCCTCGGGCAATCTCAGGTGCTGGCCTACCTCGAACGGCTTGCGCCTGGCCGCCGAATCCATCTGATCAGCTTCGAAAAGCCGGCCGACTGGGGAGACGCAGCGGCGCGCGGCGCGATGCGCGTGCGGCTGCGGCAGGCCGGAATCGCCTGGCACCCCTTGCGCTATCACAAGAGCCCGTCGGCGCCAGCGACGGCCTATGACGTCGCGGTCGGCTCGGCGCTGGCGATAGCCCTGGTCCGCCGCCACCAGCTGGGTCTTGTCCATGCCCGGAGCTATGTCGCGGCCGCCATGGCGCTTGCCGCCAAGGGACTGACGGGAGCCGCCTTCCTGTTCGACATGCGCGGGTTGTGGGCCGACGAGCGGGTTGACGGCGGCCTGTGGCGGGACGGCGGCCGGCTGTACCGCGCCGCCAAGTCGCTGGAACGCAGGTTCCTGCTCGCCGCCGATCATGTCGTGACGCTCACCCACGCATCGGAAAAAGAAATCCGCGGGTTCGATTACCTGGCCGTCAGGAGTCCGCCGATCAGCGTCATCCCGACCTG
>DATFEO010000099.1:0-11365 GCA_035250985.1 Sphingomicrobium sp.
TGCCGCGGCGTCGGCCCGTTCCGCTGGGCCGCGCTGTCGGGCGATCCGGAGGACATCGCCAAGACCGACGCCAAGGTAAAGGAGCTGATCCCCGACGATCCGCACCTGCACCGCTGGCTCGACATGGCCAGGGAGCGCATCAGCTTCCAGGGCCTGCCGGCGCGCATCTGCTGGGTCGACCTCGGCCAGCGCCACCGCTTAGGGCTAGCCTTCAACGAAATGGTGCGCAGCGGCGAGCTATCCGCCCCGGTGGTCATCGGCCGCGACCATCTCGACAGCGGCAGCGTCGCCAGCCCCAACCGCGAGACCGAAGCGATGCAGGACGGCTCAGATGCGGTCAGCGACTGGCCGCTCTTGAACGCCCTGCTCAACACCGCCAGCGGCGCGACCTGGGTCTCGCTCCACCATGGCGGCGGCGTCGGCATGGGCTATTCTCAGCATAGCGGCGTGGTGATCGTCGCCGACGGCACCGACGACGCCGCCCGGCGCCTCGAGCGCGTCCTCTGGAACGATCCGGCGACGGGAGTGATGCGGCATGCGGATGCAGGGTATGAGGAAGCGATCGACTGCGCCAAAGAACAGGGCCTCGATTTGCCCATGCTTACTTGACCGTCATGCCAGCGAAGGCTGGCATCCATGTCTGAGAAGTGCTGTGAGCTTGGCAGAATTGCATAAACATGGACCCCAGCCTGCGCTGGGGTGACGAATTGGGTGAATATGCTGATCTTAAACCCCGAAGCCATCGACCTCGCGACCCTCCGCCAGCTATGGCAGGGGGCACACTGCAAACTCGACGCCGCCAGCATGAACCGCATCCGCGCCTCGGCCGCCTCGGTCGAGCGGATCGTCGCCGGGGGCGAGACCGTCTATGGGGTGAACACCGGCTTCGGCCTGCTCGCCAGCACCCGCATCCCCGCCGAGCGGCTGGCCGAGCTGCAGCGAAACCTGATCCTGTCGCATAGCTGCGGGCTCGGCGACGCGCTGCCGCGCCATGTCGTGCGGCTGATGATCGTGCTGAAGCTGCTCGGCCTCGGCCGCGGCTATTCGGGCGTCCGGCCGCTGGTCATCGACGCGCTCCAGGCCCTGCTCGACCGCGACGCCATGCCGCTGATCCCCGCGCAGGGCAGCGTCGGCGCATCCGGCGACCTCGCCCCGCTCGCCCACCTTATCGCCGCGCTGATGGGCTACGGCAGCATCGATATTGCCGGCACGGTGATGCCGGCCGGCGAAGCGCTGCAGAAACTGGGCATCGAGCCGCTCGAGCTCGGCCCCAAGGAAGGCCTTGCCCTAATCAACGGCACGCAGGCTTCGACCGCCATCGCCCTCGATGCTTTGTTCGCCGCCGAGCGCGTGTTCGCCGCCGCGATTGCCGCCGGTGCCATGTCGGTCGATGCGCTCAAGGGCAGCGTCAAACCCTTCGACCCGCGCATCTCCGCGCTGCGCGGCCAGCCCGGCCAAATCCGCGTCGCCGCCGAAATCCGCGAGCTATTGGAGGGCAGCGAAGTCCTCGCCAGCCACGGCCGCTGCGGCAAGGTGCAGGACCCGTACAGCTTCCGCTGCCAGCCGCAGGTGATGGGTGCGTCGCTCGACCTGCTGGCCAATGCCGCGCGCACGCTGACCATCGAAGCGGGCGCGGTCACCGATAATCCCATCGTTTTCCCGGACGAAGACACGGCGATTTCCGGCGGCAATTTCCACGCCCAGCCGGTCGCCTTTGCCGCCGACATCATCGCCATGGCCCTATGCGAAGTCGGCTCGATCTCGGAGCGGCGGACGGCCGTGCTCGTCGACCCGAAGATGAGCGGCCTGCCGGCCTTCCTGACCGACGATCCGGGCATCAATTCCGGCCTCATGATCCCACAGGTCACCGCCGCCGCTTTGGTCAGCGAGAACAAGGGCCTCGCTTTCCCGGCGAGCGTCGACTCCATCCCGACTTCGGCGGGACAGGAGGATCATGTTTCGATGGCCCCGATCGCCGCGCGCAAGGCGGGCCAGGTGGCTCGCAACGCCGCCGGCATCATCGCCGTCGAGCTGATTGCCGCCGCCCAGGGCGTCGATCATCATGCGCCGCTCAAGACCTCGGCGAAGCTGCAAAAGGTGCACGCCACGGTGCGTTCGCATTCCTCGCATTTCGGCGCCGACCGCTATTGGGCGGACGAGATGGCGGCATTGCAATCGGCGGTGCTTGCGGGTGAGTTCGGGACGGTCGAGGCGGCCTAGGCCTAGTCCGGAAGCGGGCCGTCCGCCCGGCTCCAGATTTGCGATTTGCACAGCATCCGGCCGATCAGGCAGCCGCTGACTTTCAGCTGGCCGGGACCGTTCAATTCCAGCTTGGCGATGGACCGCCGGTCCAGGTCGGGGATGAACAATTGGCCTTCCCAGCGCCCGGTGCGTTTTTCCTTGAGACCGGTCAGCAATTGGGCGCCGATCAGATCTTGCGTGCCGCCCTTCCTCGCGTCCTCCTTGGCCTTGTCGCTCGCCCAGGCGACCGTCCCGCACAGCTCGGCTCCGCACGGCGCGATGTCGATGATGCTGTTGCCGCCGGGGCTGCGCCAGCGGCCCTCTATGTCGGCGGCTGCGAGTGGGCTGGCGAAGAGAAGAAAGGCGATTGCTGCAAGCACGCGCATTCGATTCACCTCCGGCAGGGCCTCTTACAGGACAAGCTGCGATTAATGGAAATCCCGGCTTTTCGGGATGACCGAGACATTGCGCGGATGGCGGCCGGGGGGAGGCCTCATCGCCCCGCCTCCGTCGCCGGGGGCGAGAGGTGCGGACATCAGGTCATCGCTCAAGTGGCGGAGCAAAAGCGTGCCGTCTTCCAGCTTGCGGGCGACGACATGGATGACGTCGCTGTCGCTGTCCCGCTGGATCACGCCGTGCACGACCATCAGCCGCGCGCCCATGACAATCCGCCGCTGAGCCTCGAACACATCGGGCCAGACGACTAGGTTGGCGATTCCGGTCTCGTCCTCCAGCGTGATGAAGCAGACCCCCTTGGCGCTTCCGGGCCGCTGTCGGATCAGCACCAGTCCGGCCAGCCGCACGCGCTTGCCGTCGCGGATCGATTTGAGCTGGTCGGCGGTAATGAAACCTGCTCGCGCATAATGGTCGCGAAGGAAGGTCATCGGATGCGCCTTCAGCGACAGGCGCACCGTCTGGTAATCGCTGACCACATGCTCGCTGAGCGGCATTGCGGGCAGCTGTGCCATCTCTGCCTCCTCGCCTTCGTCGCGGGCGTCGGCGGCAACGAACAAGGGCAAATCCACTGCCGGTTTCAGGGCCCGCGCATCCCATAGGGCCGCACGCCGATCCAAGCCGATCGAGCGGAAGGCGTCGGCTTCCGCCAGCCTCTCGATCGCATGCACGGGCACAGCTCCACGCGAGCGCAGTTCCTCGACCGACCGGTACGGCCGCGACCGTTTGGCGACCAGCCGATCGCCCGCCTCGCGATGGAACCCCTCGACCTGGCGCAGGCCGAGCCGCAATGCTCCTGACTCCAGCGTGCAATCCCACTCGCTGTGGTTGACGTCGACCGCCCTGACTTCCACGCCATGCTCGCGGGCGTCGCGGACGATCTGCGCCGGAGCATAAAAGCCCATCGGCTGCGAGTTCAAAAGCGCTGCTGCGAAGGCCGCCGGATATTTCCACTTCAGCCAGCTCGACACGTAGACGAGGTGCGCGAAGCTCGCGGCATGGCTTTCGGGAAAGCCATATTCGCCGAAGCCCTTGATCTGGTCGAAACAGCGCTGGGCGAAGTCAGGATCGTAGCCGCGCTCCACCATCCGCCCGACCATCTTCTCCTGCAGGAGCTCGATATTCCCCTTGGAGCGGAAGGTCGCCATCGCCTTGCGCAAGTCGTTGGCCTCGTCTGCCGAGAAGCGGGCGGCATCGATGGCGATCTTCATTGCCTGTTCCTGGAAAATCGGCACGCCCAGCGTCCGGCCCAGAATTCGCTCAAGCTCGTCCGGCGGCCCGTGGGCGGGATCGGGACAGGGGAAGGTCACCGCTTCCTTGCCGCCTCGGCGCTTGAGATAGGGGTGGACCATGTCGCCCTGGATCGGGCCGGGACGGACGATCGCCACTTCGATGACGAGGTCGTAGAAGCAGCGCGGCTTCAGGCGCGGCAGCATGTTCATCTGCGCCCGGCTCTCGACCTGGAAGACGCCGAGCGAATCCCCCCGGCAAAGCATGTCGTAGACTTGCGGCTCCTCCTGCGGGACGGTCGCCAGCTCCCAGCGCTCGCCATGATGCTGCTCGATGAGGTCGAATGCCTTGCGGATGCAGGTCAGCATGCCGAGCGCCAGCACGTCGATCTTGAGGATGCCCAATTCCTCGATGTCGTCCTTGTCCCATTCGATGAAGGTGCGGTCCGGCATGGCGCCATTGCCGACCGGCACGGTCTCGATCAGCGGCCGCTCAGTCAGGATGAAGCCGCCGACATGCTGCGAGAGATGCCGGGGCATGCCGATCATTTGCCGGGCAATATTGAGCACGCGCCGAAGATAAGGGTCGCCGAAGTCGAGGCCCGCCTCCCCGACCCGTTCCTCGGCAATCTCGCTCTCCATGCTGCCCCAGTGGGTCGAGGCGATTGCAGAAGTGACGTCTTCGGAAAGCCCCATGGCCTTGCCGACCTCGCGGATCGCCGAGCGCGGACGGTAATGGATGACCGTGGCGGCGATGCCGGCGCGGTCGCGGCCGTATTTCTCGTAAATGTGCTGGATCACCTCCTCGCGCCGCTCATGCTCGAAATCGACGTCGATGTCGGGCGGCTCGCGCCGCTCCTCGGAGATGAAGCGCTCGAACAAGAGGTCGCTGGTCGCTGGGTCGACGGCGGTGATCCCGAGTGCGTAGCAGACAGCGCTGTTCGCCGCCGACCCGCGCCCCTGGCAGAGGATCGGCGGATCGAGGCTCCGCGCGAAGGCGACGATGTCGTGAACGGTCAGGAAATAGCGCGCGAAGTCGAGCTTTTCGATCAGTTTCAACTCATGGTTGAGCTGGGCGAGCACCTTGTAGGGAATCCTGTCGCCCCAGCGTCCCTTTGCCCCTTCCCAGGTGAGGTGCTCGAGATGCTGCTGCGGCGTGCGGCCCTCGGGCACGGTTTCGCGCGGATATTCATAGCGCAGCTCGTCGAGGGAAAAGCGTAGCGCATCGGCGAATTCGCGCGTCGCCGAAACCGCATGCGGCCAGCGTGCGAACAGCCGCGCCATCTCTTCCGGCGATTTCAGATGCCGCTCGGCATTGGCGTGGAGCAGGAAGCCGGCTTCGGCGATTGTCGTCTTCTCGCGGATGCAGGTCATGACATCCTGCAGTGGGCGCTTGTCCGGCGCATGGTAATGAACGTCATTAGTGGCGAGGATGGTGCTCGCAATGGATCGCGCCAGCCGGTCCAGATGCTCGATCCGCGCCAGGTCATCGCCGCGATACGAATGCGCGGCGGCGACATGGGCCAGCGACGGCAAAGCGTCTTTCAGCCGTGGCAGCGCGTGGGCGAAGGCGTCGAGGTCCTCGCCCGGCATGGCGATGAAGGCGATGCCGTCGGCGTGGTTTGCAACCTCGGCCAGCTGCAAATCGCATTCGCCCTTGCCGGAGCGCATCTTGCCGAGGCTCAACAGGCGCGAGAGCCGGCCATAGCCCTCGCGGTCGATCGGATAGGCAAGCAGCGACGGGGCGTCATTGAGGTCCAGCCGGCAGCCGATCAGGGACCGCATCCCTGCTCCCTTGGCGGCGCTGTGGATTTGCACGACGCCAGCCAAAGTGTTGCGATCGGCAACGCCGATTGCGTCCATGCCGAGATCGTGAGCCCTCATCACCAGCTCGATCGCGTCCGACGCGCCGCGCAGGAACGAAAAGGGCGTCGTCACGCCCAGTTCCACGAATGGCGCCCGCGGAATCGGACCGGCGCCTTCCAGCACCAGCTTCCTGCGCGAAAAGCCGCTATATTCGGGCATTATCCAAACAGCCCGTGCAAATACCACTCGGGCAGGCCGCCGCGCCCGTCACCAATCAGCCCTTCGCGGAAGATCCAGTAGCGGCGGCCCTCGCTATCCTCGACTCGGTAATAGTCGCGCAGGCGCGCGTTTGACCGTTCCCGCCACCATTCGGGCGCAACCCTTTCGGGCCCTTCGACGCGGGCGACGTCGTGGACCAGCCGCCGCCAGACGAACCGCCGCGGCAGGCCTTCAGGGGTCGCATAGACGACGGCGATCGCCTCGGGCCGGTCGAGGATCTTCTGAGGCCGAGGCGGCAAGTTCGGCAGCTCGACGGCGTGCGTCTTGGCAAGCGCCGGCTGCCACCCGTTCGCCCTTTCCGGGACATGGCTCTCGACCGGCTGCGGCCGCCGCACCCGTTCAGCCCCGAACTTGATGCTGAGCCGGTCAACCAGCTTGGCGATTTCGGTTTCACCGTCAGGCTCATCGACCAGGCTATCCTGCGTCGCATCCAAGGGCTCGCACCAGCTGGCGGTCAGCGCGAAGGCGTCAAAACCGAACTCCGGGTCAAGCGCTGCGGCTCTGTCGGCGAGCAGGCGGTGCAAATGCTTCCATGAGCGGCTGGGGATTGCGGTGGCGACTCCAGTGCCGGCGACGCTGCCGTCGACGCGATAGCCGGCGAGGTGCAGCCGACGTGCGCCCAGCTTCCGCCGCTCCAGTTGGCGCGCCAGCTCGGGCACCAGCCGTTCCAGAGCCTGGGCGGCAGCTTCGGAATGAGTGGTCGGCTCGGCGAGCCTGAGCAAAGCGCGCGGTGGCGGATCGATCCGCTCGGCGGTCAGCGGTTCGTCGCGCCGTCCCAGGGCACGGTCGAGCGCGGCGAGCGGATTGTCCGCCTCGCGGAACCGCCGTTGCAGGCTTTTGCGCGGGATGTCCGCCAGCTGGCCGATGGTCTTGAGTCCAAGCCGCTGCAAAATCTGGGACGGCCGTTCGTCGAGCCTGAGCGCCGCGACGGGCAAAGGCGCAAGGGCGACCGGCAATTCCACTTGCTCGACGACGCCCGGTGAATAGCGTGCCAACGCCCAGGCTGCCGCTGCCGTCGGGGCAATGGCGACGCGTGCCGTCAGTCTGAGGGCCGCGAAGCATGCCTCCATGTCGCGGGCAAGCCTCTCCTCCCCGCCGAACAAGTGACCCACGCCGCTGACGTCGAGCCTGAGGCCGTCTTCGCCGTCTACCTCGACCAAAGGGGACCAGCGTCCTGCCCAGCGCGCCAGCCGCTTCAGCAGCGCCGAGTCGCCTGCCGGGTCAGCGGGCTCGGCCTGCAACTTTGGATCGAGCGCGCGCGCATCGGTTAGCCGCATGCCTACTCGTGCCCCGCGCTCGGCAGCGGAGGCAGTAACAGCATGGATCAGTTGGCCGTGTGCTGCTTCGACGACCAGCGCGACTGGAAGGTCAGGCGGCGCGCTGGTCGCTTTCCGCCAGCGCTCGATCGCCAGGAATGGCAAGGCGATGGAGGCGACCCGCTTCATGGGCGACGTCCCATCGACCCGGCGCAAAACCCCGCGCCCGGAACAATTGCGCGTCCCAGGCCGGCGATCCCGGCGCTTTGGGATCGAGAGGATGCGGCAGTGACGGTTGGCTCCCTATTCGCCAGCGCATCCGTGCTCCGCTCAAATTGGCGGAACCATTGAGGCGTACCAGCCAGCAGGGCACTTGGCGGCGTTCCGCCGCGACCGCCAGCCGCCGCGTTGCGGTGAAATCGAGTGCGGCCGGATCGCCCCACAGCTCGCCGATGACGGCGCTGATTCCGGAGCATCTCAGCCCCTCCTCCATCGCCCAAAGAGCGTCCTTGCCGCCGCGCGCCTCGACATGGATGATGCTGAGCCCGGCAAGCCCCGCCGGATGCACGCGCCCGGCCTCGCGGATCGCCATGCGGTCCTGGACCCAGAGCAGCGGCTTGCCCGGCTCCAGCTGGGGCAGGAGGAAGCCCGTCCAGCCGCCATCGCGCGGGACGGTGGCGAACAACTCGCCAAGCGTTGGAACGGAGGGTTGGGGCAGCCGGAACGGCTCGCCCAAACGCGTTGATTTGGGACGCTTTTCAGCCGGGCGTGTCTCTCCGCCGGCAACAAGGGAAAGCTCTGCAGCCACACGACTCGCAACGCATATGTTCTTCTTTTGTTCTTACTCCCGCCAATCCGGGGGCAGAGTCAATGGCGCGACTCGCGAGGTAGTGGATTAGTCGGCGATGACCCGCGCGGGGGCTGCAGGCGTGGGGTCGCCCATCGGCCGCAGTTCGGGCGGCTTGCCCTCCATCTCGGTCAGGAAAGCGCGGATCTCGGCGACGACGCGGCTCAACGCCGGCCGATACACGGCGAAGCCCATATGGTTGGTGTCGATCTCGACCGCTTTGTCGACTTCGTGGGCCAGGCCGCGCGCCGCGCTCGGCGCGACGATGCCGTCGCGCAGACCCCAAAGGGCGAGGGTCGGCACCGGCGGCTTGCCGTCCTTCACTGGAAAGGGCGGTTCGTTCACGTCATGACCGGCGACACGCTCATAAATCTCGCGCACGTTGGTGTTGGTCTTGAGATCGCCGGAAAAAGGCGATGCCAGCGTAACCACTGCCCGGACCTTGTCCGGGCATTTATGCGCCAGCTGCCGGGCGAACATGCCGCCCAGGCTCCAGCCGACCACCAGCACCCTGCGCGGGTCCTCCAGATCCTTGAGCCGCTTGCACAGAAGGTCGAGAGTGCCCGTCTTGGCGCCCATGTTGATGCCCAGCAGCCAGGGATGCGCCCGCCACCCGGCCCGCGCCAGCGCCCGCCTCAGATCCATCGTCGTCCGGTCGGTGCCGAAAAAGCCGGGGATGACCAGGACCGGAGGCCCGTCTTCCGGTCCTCGAGGCCCAAGCGGTCCGAGGCCCGAAAGCATCCGCGGCAAGTGCCAGGCGACTTCGCGAATGCGTCCCCAAGCCGACGGCGCCAGGTCGTCGGGATCAATTGCGCCCTCGGCTGCCCCGGGGCCGGCGGGCGCGGGAGTGCGCTGCCATTTCATGGCACCAAAATGGGGTCTTTTCGGTTACGGAACAAGAATCTCACTGAATCGGCGCGTATTTTTTCACGAAGCTGTCGATTTCGCGCACCACCTGCCGAGTTGCCTTGCGCGACACGCCGAACGCCATGTGGGCGCAGTCGATCCGTGCCGTCACATCGCGCTCGCCATCGAGCCCGCGGGCGGCGCGGGGCGCCACGATCCCGTCCTTGCGCGACCATACCGCGAGGCTCGGTACCGGCGGCTTCTCCAGGATTCGCTCGACCGGAGTCTCGTTGACCTTATGACCGGCGATCATTTCGTAGAGCCGCCAGACATTGTTCTGGTGAAGGTCGCCGGAAAACGGCGAGCCGAGCGTCACTACAGCGCGGACTTTCTCGGGGCATTGGCGAGCAAGTTCGCGCGCGTATAGGCCGCCAAGGCTCCAGCCGACGACCAAGACGGGCCGCTTTGCCCCCATGCGGTCGACGCATTTCTCAAGTTGTTGGAGCATGTCGGCCTCGACGCCGAGGTTCCAGCCCAAGGCCCAGCCATGCACCCGCCAGCCGGCCTCGGCCAGAGCGCGGCGCAGCTCCATGGTCGTGCGGTCATTGGCGATGAAGCCGGGGATGACGAGCGCCGGCGGTCCGTCCTCCGGCCCGCGCGCGCCAAGGTGGCCGAAGCCTCTTGCCAGCCGGGCGAGCAGGTAGCCGGCCTCCTTCAGTCGCATCCAGCCAGGCGGCGGGCGGTCGTCGCCAGTCCAGCGCCCTCGGTTCAGAGGAATTCTCCGCCCATCAACGCCTGCAGCGCCTTGGGCAGTCGCACTCGACCGTCCTCTATTTGGTGGTTCTCAAGCAAGGGCACCAGGATTCGCGGCGACGCCAAAGCGGTGTTGTTGAGGGTGTGGGCGAAGCGGACCTTGCCGTCGCTTCCCCGGTAACGGATGTTTGCGCGCCGCGCCTGCCAGTCGTGGAGCGTCGAGCAGCTGTGAGTCTCGCGATACTTGTTCAGGCTCGGGACCCAGCTCTCGATGTCATTCATTCGATACTTGCCCAGCCCCATGTCGCCGGTTGACGTCTCGATCACCTGATAGGAGATCTCCAGCTCCTGCAGAAGACTCTCGGCCAGTTCCATCAGCTTCGCGTGCCATTGAGCGGACTGCTCCTCGTCGGCTTCGCAAATCACATATTGCTCGACCTTGACGAACTGGTGGACGCGCAACAGGCCGCGAACGTCCCTGCCGGCCTTGCCAGCCTCGCGGCGGAAGCAGGGCGAATAGCCGGCATAAAGGATGGGCAACCTGTCGCCCTCGATGATCTCACCGGCATGGAGCGAGGTCAGGGCCACCTCCGCCGTCCCGGCCAGCCAGACCTCGTCCTTCGGGATTTCGTAGGTTTCGTCGCGGTGGCCGGGGAACTGGCCCTGGTTCAAATAGGCCTGCTCGCGGGCGATCGCCGGCACGGTGATCGGAGTGAAATCGGCGGCCGCGATGCGCTGCAGCGCCCAGTTCATCAGCACGCCTTCGAGCAGCGCCAGCCGCCCTTTCAGGCAATAGGTGCGCGATCCCGAAACCTGCACGATCCGGCTTAGGTCGGCCCAGTCGTTCTTTTCCAGCAGCGCCACATGATCGAGCGGCTCGAAGCCAAACTTCGGTGGCTCGCCATGCTTGCGGACGACCATGTTGAAACTGTCGTCGGGCCCGACCGGAGCGCCTTGCCAGGGAATGCCAGGAAGGAGCAGCATCATGGCCCTGAGCTCGGAGTCCTTGCCCTCCAGCTGTTCTTCCAGTTGGCCCGCTCGCGCGCCGGCTTCCTTGGCCTTGCGGCCAAGCTCGGCCTTCTGGTCCGCCGGGGCGGTCGGGAACTGGGCGCTGATGGCGTTGCGCTCTGCCCGCAACGCCTCGATCTCGGTCTTGAGTCCGCGCACCTGCGCTTCAAGCGCGAGCAGCGCATCGAGGCTCAGATCGACGCCCTTGTCGCGGATCGCCTTCTCGACCGTCTCGCGATTGGCCTTGATGAAATCCATTGCCAGCATGGGCGGGGCGATGCGCGAATTGCGCCGGTCACGCAAGTTCCCTAACGGCGCTCCATGCCGTCCGGTCTCATCGCCCTTCTCGACGACGTCGCCACCATCGCCAAGCTCGCCGCGGCGTCAATCGATGACGTCGCCGGCGCCGCCGGCAAGGCCAGCACCAAGGCGGCGGGCGTGGTGATCGACGATACGGCGGTCACCCCGCGCTACGTGATCGGCCTCGCCCCCGAACGGGAGCTGCCGATCATCGGCAAGATTGCCATGGGCAGCCTCAAGAACAAGCTGCTGCTGCTGCTGCCGGGCGCGCTGCTGCTCACCGCCTTCGCGCCCTGGCTGATCATCCCGATCCTGATGATCGGCGGATCTTATCTTGCCTTCGAAGC
>DATFEO010000113.1:0-7085 GCA_035250985.1 Sphingomicrobium sp.
AGCCGGCGCGAGGCGTTTCAGCGTCTTGATCGCATAGTCGAGCTGGAAGTCCTTGATGCCCTTCTTCTCGAGCTCGGCGGCCGTCGCGGCGAATCGCGGATCGGTGGCCGTGTCATTCTCGAGGATCTCGTCCTTGACCCCCGCCTGGCTCAGCAGGTGACGGCGGAGATCGGCCTCTCGAACCCGCGGACGGGTCTTATAGTCCGGATCAGAGAGCTGCGGCACGCCGATGTCAGGCTCGATACCGCCGGCCTGCACCGAGCGGCCAGACGGCGTGTAGTAGCGAGCAATGGTGAGGCGCAGCGCGCTCGTCGCGCTCAGCTCGGATACCCCCTGGACCGAGCCCTTGCCGAAGCTGCGCTCGCCCATGACGATCGCCCGGCGATGGTCCTGCAAGGCGCCGGCGACGATTTCGGCGGCCGAAGCGCTGCCAACGTCGACCAGAACGATCACCGGCAAGCCATGCGCCATGTCGCCGGGCTTGGCATACCAGCTTTCGATGTCGCGCTTGTCGCGCCCGCGCTCCGAGACGATCTCGCCGCGCTCGAGGAAGGCGTCGCTGACCCGGACTGCCTCATTCAGCAGACCGCCCGGGTTCGAGCGCAGGTCGACGATATAGCCGAGCGGCTTGCCGCCGGTCGCCTTGTCGATCGCGGTCAGCGCCGCCTCGGTGGCGGCACCGGTATTGCCGGCGAAAGTATTGATGTTGACGATGCCGATACCGTCCTTGACCTCCCACTTGACCGGCCGGAGCACGATCTTGGCGCGGGTGATGGTCAGGTCGATCGGCTTGTCACGGCCCGCACGGACGATGGTCACCTTGACCTGGGTGCCGGGATTGCCCTTCAGCTTCTCGACGGCTTCGTCGAGGTTGAGGCCATAGAGCAGCTCGCCGTTGACGTGCGTGATGTAATCACCGGCCTTGATGCCCGCCTTGTCGGCCGGCGTGTCCTCGGTCGGAGTGATGACCTTGACCGCGCCGTCCTCCATCGTCACCGACAGGCCGATGCCGCCATATTCACCCTCCGTGGTGGTCCGCAGCTGGGCGTAATCGCCGCCTTCCAGATAGGACGAGTGGGGGTCGAGCGCGGCCAGCATCCCATCGATGGCGCCCTTGATCAAAGTATGATCGTCGACCGGATCGACGTAGGATGCGCGAACCTGGTTGAACACGTCCATGAACGTGTCCAGTTCCTTCATCGTATCGGCATCGGCGGCGGCGAGCGAGCTGGTCGTCACCGGAACGAGGGTCAGCGCGCCCACCACGGCCAGCGGAGGAAGCAGCTTGGCAAAGGCTTTCATCGAACGAATCCCTGCAAAATTTGGGCCCTTTTAGCCGGTCTAGCCCTTTTTGGACACCATCTGAGATGAACCGGCGATGAGGGCCGCCGAAACTGGCGTGCCGTTCGTCGACAATTCGACGGTCATCGAACCCAGCGCCCGGCCCAGCGGTTCCCCTATCCTTACTTGCTCGCCCTTGCGCTTATCCGCTCGAACCCCTGTCATGAGCGTCATCCACCCGCGGCCATGGTCGATGATGACGACGCCGTCGTGGCGGCGGAACGGTCCGGCGAAGGCGATCGTCCCGTCGGCAGGCACGCTGACCATGTCGCCGCGGACCGCATCGAAACTGAGTCCGCGCGAACGGATGCCAGTTTCGCTGACTGCTCCAACCCCCTCGGACAGCTTGGCCGCTATCGGCAGGCGGTAGCGAAGCGGCGGCCGCTGGGTATCGGCAGGGCCCGGTCGCGCCGGCGCCTGCGGCAAGGCGCCAAGCTCTGCGGCCAGCCTGAGGGCATTGGCGCGCCGTTGCGCCGCGCTCAACGCCCGCGCCTCGCTTTCGCTGCTGGCAACCATTACATCGGACGCCCCGACCGCGCCGGCACCGAGTTCGGCGGCTCGCGCGGTGGCCTTGGTCTCGAGCGCTGCGAAGCGCTGCTGGCGTTGCTCGAGCTCCTGCCGCGCGCCATCCAGCAGCTCCCGCGCCCGGCGTGCGGACGACTCGGCCCGCCGGCTTTCGGCCAAGTCCCCGGACAAAGCCGCCGTGCGCGCCCTGATGACCGGCAAGGTCGTATCGAGCAAGGCGCGGACGCGGACGAATTCGCCGACTGAGGTGGAATCGGCGACGCTGAGCAGCGGCGGCCGGCGCCCCATGCTGACGACCCCGGCAAGCAGGGCGGCGAGTGGGGCCTGGCGCTCGGCCAACCGCGCCGCGCGCATGGCAACTTGCGCCTCGATGAGCCGCACCTGGGCGTCGGCGGCGCTGATCTCGGCCTCCGATGCCGCAATGGCTGCGGCCGCGGCCTGGCGCTCGGCGGCGAGTCTGGCCGCTTCGTCGCGGGCCTTGGCGGCCGCCAGCTCCAGCCGCCGCATGTCGGATTTGGCGGCTTCCGCCTCCTGCCGTGCCCGCTTGAGCTCGGCATCGATTGGTTCGGCGCCGCTGCCGACCGGAGCGCTCGCCGCTGCTAGCAGCAGGGGAGCGGCGATCATCAAGGCGAGGCTGCGGTTCACCTGACTATCCTTCGCGATGATAGGGGTGGTTCGCAAGGATCGACGTCGCCCGGAACAATTGTTCCGCGAGCATCGCCCTGGCGAACAGGTGCGGCCATGTTGCCGGCCCAAAGGACAGCAACAGGTCGGCTTCGGCCCGGTCCTTGTCGCTGTGCCCATCGGCGGCGCCGATCAAGAAGCGAGCCTCGCGCTTGCCGGTGTCACGCCATTTTTCGAGAATTCTCGCCAGCGCCATCGACGGCATTGGCTCCCCGCGCTCGTCGAGCAGGATGGTGACGCTGTTTGGGGGCGGTTCCGGCACCTTGCCGCCGCGGTCGGGAAGCTCGCTCAGCTTAACCGGCCAGGAAATGCGCTTCAAATAGCGCTCGGTCAGTTCGGCTTCGGGCGAGCGGCCGATCTTGCCACGAGCGATGATGTGAAGGAGCACCTGAGGCTCAGGCGGTTCCGCTCTTGGCCGCCTCGTCGCCGAACGCCCACATCCGCTCCAGATTGTAGAAGGTCCTGACTTCGGGTCGGAACAAATGGACGATGACGTCGTCGGCGTCGATCAGCACCCAGTCGGCGACCGGCAGGCCTTCGAGCCGAACGGTCTTGCCGAACTTCTGCTTAATGCGCTCGGCGAGCTTGGTCGCCATCGACGCAACCTGCCGCGAGGACCGGCCGCTGGCGATGACCATGTGATCGGCGATGCTCGACTTCCCGGCCAGCGGGATCGAGACAAGCTCGACCGCCTGGTCGTCATCGAGGGATTGCATCACCAGCGCGTGGAGCGCTTCTACGTCGATCGGTTGTTTCGCTTGGTCGGTCGCGGGGCGTGGGTCTGCCAAGATTGCTCCTATGACGACAGGGCTCGCCGGTTCGCGCGTGCGAAGCGGCGGTGCCAATTGGGATCGAGCGCGCGCAGGCGGGTGGCGGACGTCGGGTCGGGTGGCAGGCGAAGAAAGAGAATCGCCGGTGCACTCCAGTCCGTCCATTGTTTCGCCTGGCTCCGGGGGCGGACGAACCACCTGAGCCAGCCCATCGCGGTCGCCGCGCGGGCCCGTGCATCATAGCCGGGGCGGTGAATCACCGCAATCGGCAGCGATTCCGCGAGCTTGCGCCAATTCTTCCAGCGATGAAATTCTGCAACAGTATCGGCGCCCATCAGCCAGATGAAGCGATTGTCGGGATAGCGGCGCCTGAGAGCGGCCAGCGTATCCACGGTGTAGCGGGTGCCCGACCGGCGCTCGAAATCGCTGACCTTGATGTGCGAGCCCTTGGCCTGTTTGCGGGCGGACGCAAGCCGCGCCTCGAAGGGCGCCATGCCCTTCGAGGGCTTGAGGGGATTGCCCGGCGAGACCAGCCACCAGACCTCGTCGAGCCCGAGCGCTTCCATCGCGGCCAGGCTGATCCGCCGGTGCCCGCGATGCGCGGGATTGAAGGAGCCGCCGAGCAGCCCGATGCGCTTCATGGCACAACCCGCTAGCATCGGCGTCGCTGCTGCGCCACAAAAGGGGCGGGGAACGGGCGATGGACGAAATCGAAGGGATCGGCGAAGCGGTGACCGGGGGCCTGCTGGCTCGCGCGGTGGAGCCAAGTGCCGGCGAGGCCCGCGCCGCCGGTCATACGCACGAGAAGAATTGTCTCAATTGCGGCACGCCCCTGACGGGACCGTATTGCTCGGCGTGCGGACAGAAGGCGCACGTCCACCGCTCGCTCCGCGCCTTCTTGGGCGACTTTGTGGCAGGCATCATGAACTTCGAGGGAAAGTTCTGGCGGACACTGCCGATGCTTGCCTGGCGGCCGGGCGAGATGACGCGCCGCTATATCGCCGGCGAGCGCGCCCGGTTCATTTCGCCGGTCGCGCTCTACCTGTTCACCGTCTTCGCCATGTTTGCCGTGCTGAACTTCACGGGCACCTTCGACCCCGACGCCGGCCCGATAGGCGGCGCTGGCCTGGAGCGCGGCCTCAAGGCGGAAATCGCGTCGCAAGAGGCCGCCATCGCGAAACTGGAAGCGAAACGCCGGACTGCAGTCGCTGCAAAGGAGGACGTTGCGGAACTCGACCGGCAGATTACCAAGCGGCGGGAGGACATCGCCGAGAGCCAGAAGGTGCTGAGCGGCGAGGTCTTCACGATCGACGAAGGTGACGAGGACGCCCCGGCCTGGGTACGGCCGCTGGTCGAGCAAGCACGGGAGAATCCGGAGCTCTTGACCACCAACATCCAGGATGCGGCATCCAAGTACAGCTGGCTCCTGATCCCGATTTCCGCGCCGTTCCTGTGGCTGTTGTTCCCGCTACGGCGGCGCAGCATGTACGACCATACCGTGTTCGTCACCTACTCCCTGTCGTTCATGATGATGCTGGTCATCGCCGGCGGCCTGCTGGTCGCGGCGGGCATGCCGGGCTTAGCCAGCCTGCTGTTTTTCGTGCCGCCCTTCCACATGTACCGACAGCTCAAGGGCGCTTACCAGCTCGGGCGCTGGGGTGCGCTCATGCGGACCTTCGCTTTGGTGACGTTTGCCTTCATCGCTGCCGCGTTGTTCCTGGTGGCGACCGTCGCGATCGGAACGATGGAGTAGGGTAGCTAAACCCCGGCGGGTGCGGCGCCGCCAATGCCGGGCCTTGGGCGCTTCGATTTCGGGATCGACGAGCCCGCCGTCGGGATCGCCGGCCTGGAGCTGCTGCCGCGGTCGATCGTCCCGCCTTCCAGCACGACCTTGATCTCGTCCCCGGACAAAGTCTCGAATTCCAGCAGCGCCTTGGCCAGGGTCTCTAGCTCCTCGCGATTCTCTTCGAGCAGGGCCTTGGCCCGGGCATAGCCCTCATCGACGATCCGGCGGATCTCCTTGTCGATCGCCTGGGCAGTCTCGTTCGACATGTTGCGCTGGCGATTGACCGAATAGCCGAGGAACACTTCCTCCTCCGCATCGGCATATTGCAGCGGGCCGAGCAGGTCGGACATGCCCCAGCGGGTGACCATGTCGCGGGCAAGGCCGGTGGCATAGCTGATGTCGGACGAAGCGCCCGAGCTTACCTTGTCGTACCCGAAGATGATCTCCTCGGCGACGCGGCCGCCCATCGAGACGGCAAGGTTCGCGTACATCTTGTCGCGATGATAGCTGTAATTGTCGCGCTCCGGCAGGCGCATGACCATGCCGAGCGCGCGGCCGCGCGGAATGATGGTCGCCTTGTGAATCGGGTCGGAGGCCGGTTCATGGAGTGCGACAATGGCGTGACCGGCCTCGTGGTAGGCGGTCATCTTCTTCTCGTCCTCGGTCATCACCATGGACTTGCGCTCGGTGCCCATCAGCACCTTGTCCTTGGCCTCCTCGAACTCCTGCATGGCGACCAGGCGCTTGCCCTTCCGCGCTGCGAGCAGCGCCGCCTCGTTGACGAGGTTGGCGAGGTCCGCACCAGAGAAGCCCGGCGTGCCGCGGGCGATGACGCGAGGATCGACGTCGGGCGCCAGCGGCACCTTCTTCATGTGGACGCCGAGAATCTGTTCGCGGCCATCGATATCCGGACGAGGCACGACCACCTGCCGGTCGAATCGGCCCGGGCGCAGCAGCGCCGGGTCGAGCACGTCGGGGCGGTTGGTCGCGGCAATGATGATGATGCCTTCGTTGGCCTCGAAGCCGTCCATCTCGACCAGCAGCTGGTTCAACGTCTGCTCCCGCTCGTCATTGCCGTTGCCGAGGCCGGCGCCGCGGTGGCGGCCGACGGCGTCGATCTCGTCGATGAAGACGATGCAGGGCGCCGACTTCTTGGCCTGGTCGAACATGTCGCGGACGCGGCTTGCGCCGACGCCGACGAACATTTCGACAAAGTCCGAACCGGAAATCGTGAAAAAGGGCACGCCTGCTTCCCCCGCGATCGCGCGGGCCAGGAGCGTCTTGCCGGTGCCAGGAGAACCGACCAGCAGCGCACCCTTCGGAATCTTGCCGCCGAGGCGAGCGAATTTGCCCGGGTCCTTCAGATATTCGACGATTTCCTGAAGCTCTTCACGGGCTTCATCGATGCCCGCGACGTCCGCGAAGGTCACGCGGCCCTGCTTTTCGGTCAGCATGCGCGCCCGGCTCTTGCCGAAGCCCATGGCTCCGCCGCCCGCATTCTTTTGCATCTGGCGCATAACGAAGAAGCTGATTCCCAGGATCAGCAGGAACGGCAGGGACTGGTAAAGCAGGATGAGCCAGACGCTCGACTGTTCCTCAGCCTTCACCGCGACTCCGACGCCCTTGGAGACCAAGCGGTCGGCGACATTGGTGTTGGGCGGAGCAATCGTGCGGAACGTCTTGCCATCGGCCATTTTGCCGCTGACGGTCACATTGCCAGCCGACGAAGTTGCGATGGATACCGACTGGACATTGCCCTCATCGACCTGGCGGACGAAATCGGAATAGGCGAGCGGGTCGCCCTGCGCCGCGCTGCCGCTGTCGAAGGCACGGACGAACAGCACCAAACCGAACAATACTGCCAGCCAGATCAGCAGCGACCGGGTCCAGGGGTTTCCGGGCTTCTTCTCGTTGCGCTTCTCGTCCACGTGCAATCGTTCCTTTCGATGGGCCCCTAAAATAGTCCCATTCGCCTTAAT
>DATFEO010000138.1:0-4963 GCA_035250985.1 Sphingomicrobium sp.
CAAGGTTGTCGCCGACGCCAAGGGCGATGTGCAGCGCGGGCTGGAGGTGATCGAATATGCCTGTGGCATCCCGCAGGCGCTGAAGGGCGAATATACCGTCGGCGCCGGGCCCGGCATCGACGTCTATTCGATGCGCCAGCCGCTCGGCATCGGCGCGGGCATCACGCCATTCAACTTCCCGGCGATGATCCCGATGTGGATGTTCGGCATGGCGATCGCCTGCGGCAATGCCTTCATCCTCAAGCCCTCCGAGCGCGACCCCTCGGTGCCGGTGCGCCTCGCCGAACTGATGAAGGAAGCCGGCCTGCCCGACGGCATCCTCAACGTCGTCCACGGCGACAAGGAAATGGTCGACGCCATCCTCGACCATGACGATATCAAGGCGGTGAGCTTCGTCGGCTCGTCCGACATCGCCCATTATATCTACTCGCGCGGCACCGCCAACGGGAAGCGCGTCCAGGCCTTCGGCGGCGCCAAGAACCACGGCATCGTCCTCCCCGACGCCGACCTCGACCAGGTCGTCAACGATTTGACTGGCGCCGCCTTCGGCTCGGCCGGCGAGCGCTGCATGGCCCTGCCGGTGGTCGTGCCGGTCGGCGACGACACCGCCGATGCGCTGCGCGAGAAGCTGATCCCGGCGATCCAGGGCCTGCGCATTGGCGTCTCCACCGACCCGGAAGCCCATTACGGCCCGGTGGTCAGCAAGGCACATCGCGAGCGGATCGAGCATTACATCCAGATGTGCGCCGACGAGGGCGGCGAGCTGGTGGTCGACGGCCGCGGCTTCATGCTGCAGGGCCATGAGGAAGGATTCTTCATAGGCCCGACCTTCTTCGACCACGTCAAGCCGCACTTCAAATCCTACCAGGACGAGATTTTCGGTCCCGTCCTGCAGATGGTCCGCGCAGCGGATTTCGAGGAGGCGCTGAGGCTCCCCTCGCAGCACGAATATGGCAACGGCGTCGCCATCTTCACGCGCAACGGCCACGCCGCCCGCGAATTCACCGCGCGAGTCAATGTCGGCATGGTCGGCATCAACGTGCCGATCCCGGTGCCGGTCAGCTACCACAGCTTCGGCGGCTGGAAGCGCTCCGGCTTCGGCGACATCGGCCAGTACGGCCAGGAAGGCGTCCGCTTCTGGACCAAGAACAAGGTCGTCACCCAGCGCTGGCCGGACGGCTCGGCCGCGGGCGATCACAGGGAAGCCTTCATCATCCCGACGATGGGGTGATGATCCGCCTCGGCCCCGCAGCGCTGCTCGTCCGCAATTATGATGAGGCGATCGACTGGTACACGCGCGTTCTTGGCCTCCGCCTAGTCGCGGACGACGACCAGGGGCACAAAAGGTGGGTTGTCGTCGAGGCCGAGGGCGGCGGATCGCTCGTGTTGGCGCGCGCCAAGAACGACAGCGAGCGCGCCCGCATCGGCGACCAGCACGGTGGCCGCATCGGCTTTTTCCTGGAAGTGGATGAGTTCGATGAAGCGCATGAGCGCATGATGGGGTTTGGCGTCGAGTTCGAGGAAGAGCCGCGGCGCGAGGATTACGGCAAGGTGGCGGTGTTCCGCGACCTTTACGGGAACCGATGGGACCTCATCCAGCCCGCCTGAGCGATTGAACCATGGAAAAACCCTCGCGTTAGAGCGGTCATGAAACCCTTTCTCGCCGCCGTTCCATTGGTTTTCCTTCTCAGCGCGGTCGCGTGCGGCAGGAATGAGCCGGTCGAAGATGAGGCCGAGAATGCCGCCGGTCTCGACCGGGTCGTGGCCCAGGCGAACGCGACTGCCGAAGCGGTCCGCGAACAGGCCGACGGCACACCGCCAGCGCCGGTCACCAACGACGAAGCGCCGGAGCTAGCGCCACCGACCCCCGGCGCCGTCATCCCGGCGCAATACCACGGCCGCTGGGGCATGGTTCCGGCGGACTGCACGTCGACCAGGGGCGACGCCAAGGGGCTGATCACGGTCGGTGACACCCGCATCCGTTTCTATGAATCGACCGCGACGCTGAGCGAGCGGCGCCCCGCCAAGGCGAACAGCTTCTCAGGTGAGTTTACCTTCACTGGCGAAGGCCAGCGCTGGGAAAAGGTCATGACTTTGACCCGAACCGGGAACACGCTCGAGCGGGCTGACGGCGAAGGCCGCTTCACCTATCGCCACTGCGCCTGACCCACTGGCATTTTCCGTTCCGCCGGTGCTAGGGCGGCGCCCATGTCGCACCAATTCGACCTGACCGACGACCAGCTCCAGATCCAGGACATGGCGCGGAAGTTTACCGCCGACGCCATCACGCCCTTTGCGGCGGAATGGGACGAGGAGCACATCTTCCCGCGTGACACGATCCGCATGGCCGCCGAACTCGGCTTCGGCGCCATCTACGTGTCGGAGGAAAGCGGCGGCATCGGCCTCGGCCGGCTCGAGGCGGCGCTGATCATGGAGGCCATGGCCTACGGCTGCCCCTCGACCAGCGCCTTCATCTCAATCCACAACATGGCGAGCTGGATGATCGATCGCTTCGGCTCGGACGAAGTGAAACAGAAATACCTGCCGTCGATGATCACCATGGAGAAAATCGGCAGCTACTGCCTGACCGAACCTTCATCCGGCTCGGACGCGGCGGCGCTAAAGACGCGCGCTGTCAAAGATGGCGACCATTACGTCGTCTCCGGCTCCAAGGCCTTCATCTCTGGCGGCGGCGAGAACGAAGTCTATGTGACCATGGTCCGCACTGGTGAAGACGGGCCGAAGGGGATTACGGCGCTGGTGATCGAAAAGGACATGAAGGGCGTCAGCTTCGGCGCGCAGGAGAAGAAGCTCGGCTGGCATTCCCAGCCGACCGCCCAGGTCAATTTCGACGAGGTGCGCGTGCCGGTTGCCAACCGCGTCGGCTCCGAGGGCGAAGGCTTCCGCATCGCCATGATGGGCTTGGACGGCGGCCGTCTCAACATCGGCGCCTGCAGCCTCGGCGGCGCCCAGCGCTGCCTCGACGAGGCGGTGAAATATACCAAGGAGCGCAAGCAGTTCGGCCACGCCATCGCCGACTTCCAGAACACGCAGTTCATGCTCGCCGACATGGAAACCGAGCTGCAGGCGGCGCGGCAATTGCTCTACGCGGCCGCCGTCAAGGTCACCGCCAATGCGCCCGACAAGACCAAGTTCGCAGCCATGGCCAAGCGTTTTGCCACCGACACCGGCAGCTCGGTCGTCGACCGCGCGCTGCAGCTGCATGGCGGCTACGGCTATCTGATGGACTATCCGATCGAGCGCTTCTGGCGCGACCTGCGCGTCCATTCGATCCTCGAAGGCACCAACCAGGTGATGCGGATGATCGTCGGCCGGGAGCTAACCCGCCAGTGATTGCTGAAATGACCCGCCGGCTGAGCGAGGCCGCCGAGAAGATGCTGAAGGGCGAGATCAAGACCAGCCTGCCCTTCGACCCGTTCGCCATCGCCCAGGCGAGCAGCGAGTTCGCGCTCGGCCTAGCCGCGCGACCGGCCGACCTGCTCGAGGTACAAATCACCGCTGCCCAGCAATGGGGCGACTTCTGGTCGAAGGCCCTGGCGGGCGAAGCGACCGATCCGCCGCGAGATCGCCGCTTCGCTGCTGCGCAATGGCAGGCCGACCCCTGGTTCCGCTCGATCCGAGACTCTTACCTGCTTGCCTCGAAGCAGCTGCGCGAACTGGTTTCCGTCGGCGAAAGCGGCAGCGAAACCGGCAAGGCAACGGTACGCTTCCTGCTCGATCAATATCTGAACGCTGTCGCGCCGACCAATTTCGCAATGACCAATCCCGAGGTGCTGGCACGCACCAAGGAGACCAATGGCGCCAACCTTGTCCAGGGCTTTGCGCACCTCATCGAGGACCTGGCGAGCGGTAAAGGGATCGTGCAGCGCCGGACCGATCCGACGGCTTTCGCGAAGGGCAAGACGATCGCCGCGACCCCTGGCCAGGTCGTGTTCCAGAACGACCTGTTCCAGCTCATCCAGTATGAGCCGGCGACTGACACGGTTGCCGCAGAGCCGCTCCTGTACGTCCCGCCGCTTGTGAACCGCTTCTACATGATCGACCTGGTGCCGCGGCAGAGCCTGGTCAAATGGCTAGTGGAACAGGGCCGCACCGTATTCGTCATCTCCTGGGTCAATCCTACCGAGAAGCACAAGGACAAGGGTGTCGGCGACTATGTCCTCGAAGGCATCATCGAGGCGATCGGCCAGGTACGGCAGCGGACTGGCCAAGCGCCCGACCTCTTCTCCTTCTGCCTCGGTGGCACTTTGGTCGCCATCGCGCTTGCCTGGCTGGCGGCGAAGGAGCGCGCCAACGAGGTCAATTCGGCGACCTTGATCGGCAGCCTCGTCGACTTCGCCGACATGCGCGACTGGTCAGCCTTCGTCCATGAAGGCCACCTCGCCGCGCTCGAGGACCATCTCGAGGCGCAGGGCTTTATCGACAGCGTCGAGCTGCAGCGGCTGTTCGCGGCGATGCGCGCCAACGACCTCATCTGGTCGTCGGTGGTGAACCATTACCTTCTCGACAAGCCCGCCCCGCCATCCGACCTGCTCTACTGGTTCGAGGACGGCGCCCGCATCCCGGCCGCCTTCCTCAAGAGTTATAACCGCGACCTCTTGCTCAACAATGCGCTGAAGGACCCCGCGGGATTCGAAGTCGGCGGTACCGCGATCGACCTCGCGCTCATCCCCACCCCCATGCTCGTCATCGCGCTCAAGGACGATCACGTCTCCGCCTGGCAGGCGGTCTATTCGGGCGCGAGGGGCCTGGGCGCCGACGTCGTCCTCGGCGGCTCCGGCCATAATGCGGGGGTCATCAACCCGCCGGCCGCCAACAAGCACGGCTTCTGGACCAACGACGACAGGCCCGAAAGCGCGGAGGAGTGGCTGGAAAATGCCACCCGGCACGAAGGCAGCTGGTGGCCCAGCTGGGTCGAATGGCTACAAAAAAAGGGCTCGAA
>DATFEO010000165.1:0-15871 GCA_035250985.1 Sphingomicrobium sp.
GGCTCTGGCCGCCGGGAACCCTGAGGATGACGTCAGGACGCAGCCGCCCGCCGTCCTCCGCCGTCCGGCTGACCTCCGTGTCGAAGTCGCAATGTTCGGAGAGGCCACAGCTTTCGAGCACGTTTTTGAGCTGCTGCTCGCCCCAGCGGCCGCGAGCCTTGGGAGCGTTGCGTAGGGCATTGACCAGCTTCGCCGCCTCGGCCGAGACGCGCTCGGTGCCGCTCTTCATCGCTTCGATATGGCCGGAAAGCAGCCCGAAGTCCTTGCGGCGCTCCTCCTCGACCTTGCCGACCGCCTCCTCGTAGCGCTGCAAGCGGTCGTGAACCGGCTGCAACAAGGCCTTGAGGTTGCTGCCGGCGCTCTCTTCCGACTGGCGAAAACGCTGGTCGGCGCGGTCGAGAAACTGCTTCTGGGCGGTTTCAAGGAGCTTGCCGCCGACCTCGGCGAATTGCGCCGATAATTCTTCGCGCGCCTTGACGAGCTCGGCGATCTTTTCCTCGAACGCCCTTTCCCGCACTTCCTGGGCGGCGCGGAACCCAGCCAGCTCGTTCGCGGCGGAGCGATTGGCGTCGCGCTCCCTAACGACCTCGTCGAGCTGGAGCCGAAGGTTGTCGACCGTCTGGCGGGCGGCGGCGGCATCGCGCCCGGCATAGAGCCAGCCGATCAGCGCGCCGAGGGCAACGCCAATAATCAGCGCCAGGATGATCGTGAGAGTCGCGTCCATGGCCAGCCCCTCCACGCGGAACGAAATGCGAACATACGCGGGACCGCCCCCGCGCTCAAGCGGAACTTCGTGCACCGCGCCCCGTTGGCCGCGAAGGAGGAGGCCCCATGTCCATTCGCAAGATGATCGCGCTGCACCCGAACGAGCAGAGCCACGTCAACCAGCCGCTCGGCGATGCCGTCCACCACCTCATGTACTGCGCAAAGATGTGCGCCAGCTGCGCCGACGCCTGCCTGGCAGAGGCCATGGACATGACCCAGTGCATCCGCGTCTGCCTGGACTGCGCCGACGTCTGCGAGGCGACGGGCCGGCTGGCGCTGCGCCGGACCGGCGAAAATTCCCAGGTCGTGCGCGAGATGCTGGAGCTGTGCGCTCGGACCTGCGACGCCTGCGCCGCCGAATGCGAGAAGCACGGGCATGAGCATTGCCGCCTCTGCGCCCAGATGTGCCGGGAGTGCGCGACCGATTGCCGCAACGCCGCCGAATCGGTGCTAGAACCGGCCTAGGCGGCTCTTAGCGAACGCTCCTTGCGCGCCTTTGCGAGCTTCTTCAGCACCATGTCGCGCTTCAGTTTCGATAGATGGTCGATGAAGAGGATGCCCTCGAGATGGTCCATCTCGTGCTGGAGGCAGACGGCCAGCAGGCCATCGAGGTCCTTCTCGTGCGTCTCGCCATGCTCGTCCATCCAGCGGGCGCGGATGCGATCGGGGCGCATGACCTCGGCATATTGGTCGGGCACCGACAGGCAGCCTTCGGTGTAGGAAACCTCATGGTCCGAAGCTGCGAGGATCTCGGGGTTGATGAACACCCGCGGCTCCTTGACCACCGGGCTGTCGGGATCGTCGGGGTCCTCCGGCTCCTGCAGGTCCATGACCAGCAGGCGCCGGGGCACGCCCACCTGCACTGCGGCGAGGCCGATTCCCGGCGCGGCGTACATGGTTTCGAACATGTCGGCGATCAGCGTGCGCAGCTCGTCGTCCACCTTGTCGACCGGAGTCGAAATCTGGCGGAGCATCGGGTCGGGCGTCTCGTAAATGGGCAAAAGGGCCATGGCGGCGATTTAGTCTTTCACCAGAAGGGGTTCAAGCGACGGGACGCCTGGCGCGAAGGGCCTGGGCGAGCGTGCCCTCGTCGAGATAGTCGAGCTCGCCGCCGACCGGAAGGCCGTGCGCCAACTGCGTCAAGCGAACCGGGAACTTCTCCAGCCGCTCGGCGAGATAATGGGCGGTGGTCTGGCCCTCGAGCGTGGCGTTCATCGCCAGCACGACCTCGTCGATGCCGCCGCCGGCGACGCGCCTGACCAGGCTGTCGATCGCCAAATCCTCGGGCCGCACTCCTTCCAGCGCGGAGAGCCGGCCGCCGAGCACATGGTAGCGGCCAGGGAACAGCCGCGATCGGTCGAGCGCCCAGAGGTCGGCGACTTCCTCGACGACGCACAGGCTTTTCGGGTCGCGGCGCGGGTCGGAACAGATGCCGCAGGGATCGCGCGTATCGACATTGCCGCAGGTCGAGCAGGTCGAGAGCTTCTCCGAGACGGTCTGGAGCGCGGCGAGCAAGGGCTGCAGCGAGGCCTCGCGCTTTTTCATCAGGTGCAGGACGGCGCGCCGCGCCGAGCGCGGACCGAGGCCCGGCAGACGCGCTAGGGCTTGCGATAAAGCTTCGATTTCCTGCGACGCCATGGTTGATTGATAGGAATTCCGGGCGTCCTAGGCCATAGGCCCGCCATGCGGGTGATCTTCATGGGTTCGCCGGACTTTGCGGTGCCGACGCTCGACGCTTTGGTGGCGGCGGGGCACGAGGTGGTAGCGGCCTATACCCAGCCGCCGCGCCCGGCGGGCCGCGGCAAGCATCTGCAGCCGACGGCGGTCGAGGAACGCGCCCGGGCGCTGGGCATAGAGGTGCGCAGCCCCAAGTCGCTGAAAAGCTTGGAAGAACAAGGGGCGTTCGCAGCGCTGGATGCGGATGTGGCGGTGGTGGCCGCCTACGGCCTGATCCTGCCACAGGCGATCATCGATGCGCCGCGGCTGGGCTGTGTCAACGTCCATGCCTCGCTCCTGCCGCGCTGGCGGGGTGCAGCGCCGATTCAGCGCGCGATCATGGCCGGCGACGAGGTCACCGGAGTCACCATCATGCAGGTCGAGCTGGGGCTCGACAGCGGGCCGACGCTGCTCAAGCGCGAAACGGCAATCGATCGCAAGAATGCCGCGCAACTAACAGACGAACTTGCACAAATTGGCGCAGAACTGATGGTAAAATATCTCGCCGACCCGGGCCTCTATCCGCCCGAGCCCCAGAACGAGGACGAGGTCACCTACGCCGCCAAGATCCGCAAGGAAGAGGCGCGGATCGACTGGGCCTTCCCTGCCCTCCAGATCCTGCACCAGGTGCGGGGGCTGGCACCGTCCCCCGGCGCCTGGTTCGAAGCCGGGGGCGAGCGCATCAAGCTGCTGGATGCCGAGGTCGTCGGCGGCGACGGCCGGCCGGGCGAGGTGCTGGACGAGACCCTGCGCATCGCCTGCGGCGAGGGCGCGCTGCAACCGCTGCTCGTCCAGCGCGCCGGCAAGGGAGCGCTGAGCGTGAAGGAGCTGCTGCGCGGTTTCGCCATTCCAAATGGCACCATCCTGCCGTGACCCGCTGGAAATTGACCCTGGAATGGGACGGCACCCCGTTCATGGGCTGGCAGCGCCAGGACCACGGTCCGTCGGTGCAGGCGGCGCTCGAGCGGGCGGCGCTGGCGATGACCGGCGAAACGGTGACGGCGCATGCCGCCGGCCGCACCGACGCCGGGGTGCATGCGCTGGCAATGGCGGCGCATGTCGACATCGCCAAGGAGGTGACGCCGCACCGCCTGCGCGAAGGGTTGAATGCACTGTTGCGGCCCGATCCGGTTGCGGTGCTGGCCGCCGAGCCGGTCGCCGACGATTGGCATGCCCGCTTCTCCTGCGTCGGCCGCCGCTACCTCTACCGGATTGCCAACCGACGGGCGCCGCTGACGCTCGACGCCCGCCGCGCCTGGCGGATCGGGCCGCCGCTCGATCTCGCCGCCATGCGCGAAGGCGCTTCCTATCTCGTCGGAAGGCATGATTTCACCACCTTCCGATCGGTGCAGTGCCAGTCGGACAGCCCGGTAAAAACGCTCGACGTGCTGACAGTCGAGCGCGAGGAGGAAGAAATCCATATCCGCGCCGAGGCCCGCAGCTTCCTCCATCATCAGGTCCGCTCCATGACCGGCTGCCTGGCACTCGTCGGCCTCGGCCGATGGCCGCCGGAAGACATTCGCAAGGCGCTGGAGGCGAAAGACCGCGCCGCGCTCGGCCTCAATGCGCCGCCGGAGGGCCTCTATTTCGTCGAGGCAAGGTATCCGTGAGTGCAGGAGCACTAAACCAGGATCTCACGCGCTGCCGACTGGCTTAGGAAAGCCTGCGGGCTGGCGGACAGGCCGTAGGCGCCGGCGCAGAAGACGGCGACCAGGTCTCCGACGTCAGCAGCGGGTAACGCGACTTCGTCGGCGAGCAGGTCGAGCGGGGTGCACAGGCAGCCGACGATGCTGGCCTCCTCGTTCGCCGACACGCCGAACCTGCTGGCGATGGCGACGGGATAGTTGCGGCGCAGCAGCTGGCCGAAATTGCCGCTTGCGGCCAGCATGTGGTGCAGGCCGCCGTCGGTGACGAGGAAAATCTTGCCGCGGCTTTCCTTGCGGTCGACGACCCGAGTCAAATAGACGCCCGCCTCGCCAACCAGCCAGCGGCCCAGCTCGATTGCAAACTCGGTGCCGGCGAGAATTTTCGGACGCCCTGCCAAAGCGTTGACGAGCGCTGTTCCTACGGATTCGACGTTGAGCGGCTCGTCCTTGGCGAAATAGGGGATGCCGAACCCGCCGCCGAGATTCACGTGCGGTGGAGCGCGGCCGGCTTCCTCGCAAATTGATGCGGCCAGCGCCACCGTCTCGCGCTGGAGGTCGATCAGCGCGTCGGCATGCAGCGCCTGGCTGCCGGCGAAGATGTGCAGTCCCTGCCAGTCGCCGCCCGCTTCGGCGATTCGGCGGATCAGGGCCGCAGCGCGGTCGTGGTCGACGCCGAACTGGCTCGGCAGCCCGCCCATCTTCTGGCCCGAACCCCTGAGCCCGAACGGCGGATTGACGCGCACCGCCAGCCTGGCGGTCAGCCCTTCGCCCTTGCAGATCGCCAGCGCCCGCTCCGCCTCGCCCTCGCTTTCGAGATTGATGGTGACACCCGCCCGGATCGCAGTTTCCAGCTCCTGGTCGCGCTTTCCGGGACCGGCGAAGCTGATCGGCAGGCCCAGGTGCGCGACGCGGCCTAGTTCGCCGGCCGAGGCGACGTCAAAGCCGTCGACCAGTCCTGCCATGGCTTCGAGCAACGGTCCGTAAGGGTTTGCCTTCACGGCATAATGGAGTGCGACGTCCTCAGGAAAGAACGCGCGGAAACTGGCCACGCGCGCGCCAATCGCGTGGCGGTCATATGCGAACAACGGCGTGCCGCCGGCTTCCGCTACCAGCGTTTCGACGTCCTGCCCGCTGATCAGCAGGCGGCCCTGCGCATCGGCCTCAAGGCCCGGCGGGATTGGCCCCATCCCCTTCATCCCCGCTCCTCCTGCATCCCGGCCTGTATCGCGGCGCGGTCGAGCTTGCCATTGGGCCCGACAGGCAGCCGGTCGCGCCACATGACAAGCTTCGGACGCATGAAGGCGGGCAGTTCGGCCGCGAACCAGGAGTGGAGGCGCCTCTCCGCATCGTTACCCTTGGGTTCGGCGACGAGGATTATGGCTTGGCCAAGCTCGTCGTCGGGAACGCCAAAGGCAACGGACTGGGCGACGGCGCCTGATGCCAGCGCCGCTTCCTCGATCTCGGTCGGGCTGATGCGGTTGCCGCTGGTCTTGATCATCGCGTCGGCGCGGCCGCGGAAGCGGACCAGGCCGTCCTCGCCTTTGACGGCACGATCGCCCGACCAGACCGCGGTGCCGCCGAGCTTCGAGAAGGCCGGCGCCGGGCGGAAGCGCTCTGCAGTGCGCGCCTCGTCGCGCCAATAGCCCTGGGCGACCAGCGGACCGGCGTGGATCAGCTCACCTTCCTCGCCGGGGGCGGCCTCGCTGCCGCCTTCGCGGACGATCATGACTTCGGCGAAGGGAATGGCCGTGCCGACGCTATCGGGATGCTCGTCCACCAGCGCGGGATCGAGACTGGTCGAGCGGAACGCCTCGGTCAGCCCATACATCAGGTGCAGACGGGCGTCAGGGAACAGCTCGCGCAGGTGTTGCACCAGCGGCAGCGGGAGGTGGCCGCCGCTATTGGTCAGCGTGTGGAGCCCCTGTCCGTGATCGCCCCAGTCCTGCTCGGCAAGCTGGTGCCAGAGCGGCGGCACTCCAGCGAGGACGGTGACGTCATGACGTCCAACGGCGCGGACCACGTCGCGGGGAAGGAGGTAATCGAAGGCGATGGCACATCCGCCCGCGGCCCAGGTCGAAAGCAGCTGGTTCTGGCCATAGTCGAAGGCCAGCGGCAGGACGCAGAGCGTGCGGTCGACTGGTCCAAGGCGCAGGTAATGCGCAACGCTGGCCGCACCGAGCCAGAGGTTGGCATGGCTCAGCATCACCCCCTTGGGCCGTCCGGTGGAGCCGGACGTGTAGAAGAGCGCGGCGAGCATGTCCGGATCGTGTGTGGAGGGCGGCAGCGCCTCTTCGCCATCTTGCCACTCTTCCAACGCAATCCTCGCCGCTTCGGCTCGATCGGTGCCTCCAAGCGTCTCCAGCCGCGCCTCGTTCGCGATCAGCAGCCGTGCGCCGCTGTCGGCGAGGATGTGAGCAGCCTGGGCGCGGCGAAGGATCGGGTTGACCGGTACGTGGACCAGCCCCGCCCTGGCGCAGGCCAAGGGCAGCAGGCAGGCAAGGCGTGTCTTGCCCATCCAGCTGGCGACGCGGTCGCCCCTTTTCAGATCGGTCGCCAGCAGGGCGGATGCCATGCGACCGACCTGCTCGTCGAGTTCAGCGAAGGAGAAGGCCCGGCCGTCCGCGAGCAGCGCTGGAGCATCGGGGTGACCGCGCAGCGCGAGATGGTCGAGCGGATACGGTGTCGGATCGGGTCCCGGCATGTGGCCGGACTAGCAGAGCTTGCTCGCGTCCGTAACAAGCCCTAGGGGGCGCGGCGATGCAGCAGCAGGCTCAGAAGGTCAGCGGCACGAGGGACGCGGCGGATGTCGCGCTGCGCGGCCTGCTGTCGGACGTGCTCGGCCTGCCCGAAGCCCGCGTCGCCGAGTTCAACGGCGGCACGCATTTGTTCGGAGCCCTGCCGGAATTCGATTCCATGGCGGTCGCCAACCTCCTGACCGAGATGGAGGAGCGGCTCGGATTCCTCATCGAGGACGACGAGGTCGAGGCCGAGGATTTCATGACCTACGGCCGCCTGCTGCACTTCGTCCGGATGAAGATGGCGTAATCACTCGGCCGCGAGGGCTTCGTACTCTTGAGCAGCCAGGAACTTCTCCGCATCGAGCGCGGCCATGCAGCCGGTGCCGGCCGCAGTCACCGCCTGGCGGTAGATCTTGTCCATGACGTCGCCGCAGGCGAAGACGCCTGGGACGGTGGTCCGCGTCGTCCCCACCTCGACCTGGATATAGCCGTCCTTGTCCAGCTCGAGCTGGTCCTTGAATAGTTCAGTGGCCGGTGAATGACCGATTGCAACGAAGGCGCCCTCGACGTCGATCTTGCTCAGTGCGCCAGTCTGCGTGTCGCGTAGCTGGAGACCGGTCAGCGCCTCAGGCATGCCGCCGGAGAGGAACTCGACCACCTCGGCATTCCAGATGATCTTGATGTGCGGGTTGGCGAACAGCCGGTCCTGCAGGATCTTCTCGGCGCGGAGAGAATCGCGGCGGTGAATCAGGGTCACGTCCTGACTGTGGTTGGTCATGTAGATGGCTTCCTCGACGGCGGTGTTGCCGCCGCCGATGACCGCCACCTTCTTGCCACGGTAGAAAAAGCCGTCGCAGGTGGCGCAGGCCGAGGCGCCCCTGCCCTTCATATGCTCCTCGCTCGGCAGGTTCAGCCACTTGGCCTGGGCGCCGGTGGCGATGACCAAAGTGTCGGCATGATATTCGGTGCCGCCATCCCCCTTGAGCACGAATGGCCGACGTGACAGGTCGACGCTGCTGACATGGTCCCAGATCATCCTGGTGCCGACATGCTCGGCCTGGGCCTGCATCTCCTCCATTAGCCAAGGACCCTGGATGACGTTGCGGAAGCCGGGATAGTTCTCGACGTCGGTCGTGGTGGTCAGCTGGCCGCCGGGCTGGATGCCCTGGACGACGACCGGCGCCAGACCGGCTCGGGCAGCATAGATGGCGGCGGTCATTCCGGCCGGTCCGGAACCGAGAATCAGCATTCGGGTGGAGACGATGTTGGTCATGGCGGTGATCTAGGGGGGAATCAGTCGGGCTTCAAACCCTCGATCAGCCGCCGGCCTTGCGTTCGAGAATAGCCTTCATTTGCGCGATCTCGGACTTCTGTGAACGGATGATTTCGCCGCACAATGCGATGATCTCTGAATCGCGGATGCGCGAGCGCTCGCACATCAACACCGCGCCCGAATGATGCGGGATCATAGAGCGGAGGAACTGATTGTCGCCGATTAGCGACTGGGTCCGCATCCCGGCGAAGGACAGGATGAAGACCAAGGCGAAGCCGGCATAAAGGACGATGTTCGTCCGCCGGTTCGGATACATTGCGCGCATCATCCACAGCATCAGCATCGCCATCGACGTCACCATCATCAGGGTCATGTAGAAGGTGTTGAGGTTGTTATAGAAATCGCCCGTCGTCGCGATCATCGTGAACATGACGAGATACATGACGATGGCGCTGGCGATCAGGTTGATGGCCAGCATCAGATAATGCCTGCCGGCCATCTGGGCGCCGATCGTGCCCTGCTCGTGCGCCTCTTGCATGGTCGCCTCCTCAGTCGATTTTCAGCCGAACGAACGCCATCGCACCCTGCGGGTCGCCGCCATAGTCCTCTTCAAGCTCTTCGGGCACGAAATTGAAGGCGTAGAGGCCGCCCAGCCCGAGCTTCAGGTTCGGCGCCAAGCGGAAGTCGCGGACCAGGCCGAGGCTGACCTTTCCGACCGTGAATGCCTCGCCGTGATGGTCTTCGCCTTCTTCCTCGTCGTGATGCACGAGCAACTCATTGTTCTCGGTGATCTCGCCGCGGCCGAACAGCGTCCAGTCCTTCCAGTTGAGCGAACTCTCCAGGGCGAAGGCATCGAAATTCTCGCCTTCGATGCCCTTGCGGCCCCAGGCGAGGGCCGTCGACCACCAGCCGTTCGGCATCGGCTTCGTATAGGTACCGCTCGCCGACCAACGGCGCTGGTTCACGCCGGGCTCGAGCTGCTCGGGTTCCTCGAAATGGCCCCAGCTGCCCTGGAGGGACAGGTTCGCCGTCGGGTTCCACGACAGGCGAACGGAGGTCGAATCCAGCGGCCCGGTCTCGATGTCCCAGCGATGTTCGTCGGGCTCGCGCCCGTTGAAGCGCGAAACCTCGAGCTTGAAATTGTCATGGACCAGGCCCGCGGTCAGCACGCCGAAGGTGATGTGCGTGGAATCGAGCCAGTGGTGGCTGATCGGCGCTTCCGGCGAGACGCTAATCGACTGGCGGTGCATGAAGGCGGGCGGCCCGAAGGCCGGCTCGCCAGGCAGGCCGCCGTAGATGAACAGGCTCGTCTTCTCCCCGATGTTCTGGGAGACGCTGGCCGACAGCTCCATAAAGAAGTCGTGCGGGTGCTGGCGGTCGACCAGCGGGTCGCGGCCGTTGGCCGTCTCGCCGCTGGCGAGCAGCAAGGGATAGCCCTTCTTGCCCATCAGCGGATCGGGACTGATCATCGCCTTGAACTGCAACGTCCCGTCACCGAGCGGGCGGCGGGCCATGCCCATGATCATTCCGGCCGGGAAAAGCTCTTCATCGCCGCGCGGGGCTTCCTGCCAGCTGTAGACCAGGTCGACATTGCCATGGATCATGAACGACCAGTCGCCGCTGCTCAGGTGGATGCCGGTGTGCTCGCTCGAATCAGGCTGCCAGGCGGTGCCTGACGCCTCGCGCGCCATCGGATAGGATCCGAGTGCGCCCGCCATGGCATGACCTCCTATCGCGCTCATGTCGTGACCGGCGTGGGGATCGGCGGCAGTCTCCGGTGCTGGCGCGGCCATGTCATGGCCGGCATGCGGATCCGCAGGGGCTGGCGCCTGCTGCGGCGCCGGTGCCGGAGCTGGTGCGGGCGTTGGTTGGCCGTGATGTTCATGCTGCGCCAAAGCGGCGCTGCCGGTGACGAGCGCGATCAAACCCACCGTCGACTTCAACACGAAAAACTTCACCGGCTTCTCTCCAACAGTTGAACGAGTTCGTTGATTTTGGCGCGCTGATCCACGGCGTCGCCGCTGGTGATCGCACCCTCGACGCATTTGCCGAGATGCTCCTGCAGGATGGCGGTCTCGACCTTCGTCAGCGCGGCACGCACCGCCTGCATCTGGGTCAAGATGTCGATGCAATAGCGGCCTTCCGCCACCATTCGCGAAATGCCGCGGACCTGCCCTTCGATTCGGTTCAGGCGGCTGACGAGCTTTGGGTCATGGTCTGTCATGGCGTGCCCTCATATACCCTACCAGGGTACCTTGCAATATACCTTGGCGGGGTATATCAGGTGACCAGGCAAACGCAAGCAGGCACGTCATGAAACCCGAGCATCATTGCCATCACCACCATTCTGAACAGCCGAGTCGCGCGATCGATCCGGCTACGGTCCCGGAGGGCACGATCTGGACCTGTCCAATGCACCCGCAGATCCGACAGGATCACCCGGGGACCTGCCCAATCTGCGGAATGGCGCTGGAGCCGCTCGAGCCGAGCCTCGAAGAGGGTCCCAATCCCGAGCTGACCGACATGAGCCGGCGCTTCTGGATCAGCGCGGCGCTTTCGATCCCGTTGGTAATGCTGACATTCGGCGCGGACGTCCTTGGCTGGGAGCCGCTGTCGATGCGCTCCTCGACGTGGGTGCAACTCGCACTTGCGACGCCGGTCGTCCTGTGGGGCGGCTGGCCGTTCTTCGAACGCTTCTGGGCAAGCCTGAAGACCCGCAATCTCAACATGTTCACCCTGATCGGGCTCGGTGTCGGGGTCGCCTATGGCTACAGCCTGGTCGCAACGCTTGCGCCGCAGGTCTTCCCGGTTTCGCTGCGAACAATGGGCGGGCTGGTCCCGGTCTATTTCGAGGCGGCGGCAGTCATCACAACGCTCGTCCTCCTTGGCCAGGTACTAGAGTTGCGCGCCCGATCCGCCACAGGAAAGGCGATCCGCGCCCTGCTCGGCCTGGCGCCGAAGACTGCCCGCAGAATCGGCGCCGACGGAAGCGAGGAAGACATTCCGCTGGAGCATGTCCACGTCGGTGACCTGCTCCGGATTCGCCCAGGCGAGAAAATCCCCGTGGATGGCGTGGTCGTCGAGGGCCACAGCTCGGTCGACGAATCGATGATCAGCGGCGAGCCCGTGCCGGTCGAGAAGACGGCGGGCGAGAAGGTCACAGGGGCGACGGTAAACGGTACCGGAGCATTGATCATGCGCGCCGAGCGGGTCGGCCGCGACACCATGCTTTCCCAGATCGTCCGCATGGTCTCCGAGGCGCAGCGCTCGCGAGCGCCAATCCAGAAGCTCGCCGACCAAGTTTCCGGCTGGTTCGTACCGGCGGTGGTGGTGGTCGCGATCGCCACGTTCATCATCTGGTCGATAGTCGGGCCGGAGCCCCGCCTCAGTCATGCGCTGGTCAACGCCATCGCCGTCCTGATCATCGCCTGTCCCTGTGCACTGGGGCTCGCGACGCCCATGTCGATCATGGTCGGCACGGGGCGGGGCGCCCAGGCGGGCGTGCTGGTCAAGAATGCCGAGGCGCTGGAGCTGATGGAGAAGGTCGACACCCTGGTCGTCGACAAGACCGGGACCCTGACCTTGGGCAAGCCGAGGCTGGTTGCGGCCAAGCCGGCCGCCGGTTTCGAGGAAGGCGAAATACTCCGCCTTGCGGCTGCGCTGGAGAAGGGCAGCGAGCACCCGCTCGCAGCAGCCATCGTCGATGGCGCCGGTGAGCGCGGGCTCGAAGTCCCCGGAAGCTCCGGCTTTGCCTCACACACTGGCAAGGGCGTGACCGGAACGGTGGACGGGCGCGAGATCGCGCTTGGCAACAAGGCGCTTCTGGCGGGCATCGGCGTCGACAGCGGACCGATGGAAAGCGCGGCCGACGAACATCGAGCAAGGGGCGAAGGCGTGATGTTCGTTGCGATCGGCGGCCGTCTTGCCGGACTGCTGGTCGTTGCCGATCCCATCAAGGATGGCGCGCCAGAGGCGGTCGCCGCGCTTCGCAAGGCCGGCATTCACGTCGTCATGCTGACCGGCGACAATCGGAGCACGGCCGAGGCCGTAGCCCGCCAGGTCGGGATCGACGAGGTGCTCGCCGAAGTGCTGCCTGAACAGAAGCAGGCGAAGATCGCCGAACTGCGCGCCAAGGGCCTGCGCGTCGCAATGGCTGGCGACGGCATTAACGATGCCCCTGCCCTCGCCGCCGCCGACGTCGGCATCGCGATGGGCACCGGCACGGACGTGGCGATGGAAAGCGCCCATGTAACCCTGGTCAAGGGCGACCTCGCCGGCATCGCCCGCGCCCGGCGGCTGAGCCGCGCGACCATGCGCAACATCCGCGAGAATCTGTTCCTGTCGTTCGTATACAATGCGGCGGGCGTGCCGATCGCGGCCGGGGTGCTCTATCCCTGGTTCGGTATCCTGTTGTCGCCGATCATCGCCGGGGCGGCGATGGCGCTGAGCTCGGTCAGCGTCATCGGCAACTCGCTGCGGCTTAGGGGAACTCACTTGTAGGGGGCGGCCCCGATTCGGTCAGCAACGAGGCTTTCGGGCGCGGTCTTCGCTCTGGTCTACAGTCTGGTGGGCGGCGTGAATCGCCGAACCTGAGTGATGGTCGTGGTGAGGCCCGCGACAAGCGAGCCGCTCCATTGCCAATGGATCATGTAACCATTGGACCGATCGCGCCGAATATCCGCAGATGAAGCGGACGGTCGGTCCGATTTGCGGACACCTCCTGGCTCGCCTGGCCCTGGCGGTCATGGCGTTGTCCTTTGCCGCGGGCGCGCCTGCCGCCGATTTCCAATGTCCAGGCTTGGCTGACCGTCATTCTCATCAGGAAAGCGACTGCCATCAGGAATCAGCGGCCGATCGATGCGCGCTGGCATGCCCCGTCCTCTGCGCTGCAATCCTCGCGCAACCGCACTCAATCGAACCCCCGCACACACCACTTGCCGCGGCCCATGCGGCCTATCCTGGCCTTCTCGCACACCGGCTAATCGGACCGGATCCGCCACCTCCGCGATTGACCTGAGCCACAAAGTCCACGCCAATCAATTTAGGAGAAACATGATGAAAAAGCTGATTCTTGGCGCAGCGGCGCTGTTGACATCGGGAACGGCCCTTGCGGCCTCACCTGCCGTTGCGAAAGCCGCCTCGGCCTGCTGCGAGGCGCTCGCCTGCTGCGGGCTCGGCCTCGGCTGCTGCTGACGCCCTGGCAGCGAAGGAAGGGCGTCCGGCTAGAACCGCCGGGCGCCCTAACTATTTTCGATGCTCGCCATGGTCGGCGGCTTTGTCCTTGCCCTCGGCCATATCCTTGCAGCAGCAACAATCCTCGCCTTTTGCCATCTTCTCGCAGCAGGCCATCTTTTTCTCGGCGGCAGGCGCCGGAGCAGCGGCCGGCTGGGCGGGGACCGTGGGTTCGGCAGCAGCCACGGTTGCGGCAATCAGGGTTGTGAGGATCATGACCTTCTCCCGTTTCTGTGGTCCCCAAATATATTCCTCGATCGCGAAGTGAAATGCGCTGGATCAATTTAGGGAGCGCTAAACAAGCCGCGATTGCTTCAATGCCGCGCCGATGAATCCCGCAAACAAGGGATGCGGATCGAATGGGCGGCTCTTCAGCTCGGGATGGAATTGAACGCCGATGAACCAGGGGTGGTCGGGTCGCTCGACAATCTCCGGCAGCTGGCCGTCGGGAGACATGCCGGAAAAGATCAGGCCACCCTTTTCCAGCGCATCGCGATAGTGGACGTTGACCTCATAGCGGTGGCGGTGCCGCTCGCTGATGTCGCGAGCACCATAGATTGTGGCGACGTGGCTGTTGGCGGCAAGCTTCGCCGGATAAGCGCCCAAGCGCATGGTGCCGCCGAGATCTCCGTCGGCGGCGCGTTGCTGTAGCCCCTCCTCACTCATCCACTCGGTGATCAGGCCGATGACCGGCTCGGGCGTGTCGCCAAACTCGGTGGTCGAAGCCTCGGAAATGCCGGCCGTATTCCTTGCGCCCTCGATGCAGGCCATCTGCATGCCGAGGCAAATGCCGAAGAAGGGGATGTTCTGCTCGCGGGCGAAGCGGACCGAGGCAATCTTGCCCTCGCTGCCGCGCTCGCCGAAGCCACCGGGGACGAGGATGCCATGTAGCGGCTCCAGTTCTGCGGCGAGGTTGGCGTCGGGATGCTCGAACATCTCGGCATCTAGCCAGCGGATGTTGACCTTGGCGCGGTTGGCGATGCCGCCGTGGGCCAGTGCCTCGTTGAGGCTCTTATAAGCATCGGGCAGGCCGACATATTTGCCGACGACGCCGATCGTGACTTCGCTGTCGTAATGGTCGAGCCGGTCCATGATATCGTGCCAGCGGGCAAGGTCGGGCGCTGGCGCGTCGTCGATTCGGAAGGCGCGCAGCACCTCATCGTCCAGCCCCTCGGCATGATACTGCAGCGGCACGTCGTAAATGGAGCGCGCGTCCAGCGCCTGGATAACTGCCGACTTCGGCACGTTGCAGAACAAGGAGATCTTCTCGCGATCGCTCTCGGGCAGCGGCTTCTCGCAACGGCAGAGCAGCACATCGGGCTGCACTCCGAGGCTGGAGATTTCGCGGACACTGTGCTGGGTCGGCTTGGTCTTCAGCTCGCCGGCGGCCTTGATCCACGGGACAAGAGTGGTGTGGACGCTGACCGTATTGTCGCGGCCTAGATCGTTCCTGAGCTGGCGGATCGCCTCGACGAAGGGCAGGCTCTCGATATCCCCGACCGTCCCGCCAATCTCGCAAATGACGAAATCGCAGCCATCGGTCTGGGAGAGGGCAAATTCCTTGATGGCGTTGGTGACGTGAGGAATGACCTGGACAGTGGCGCCGAGATAGTCGCCGCGGCGCTCCTTGGCGATAATGTCGCGGTAGATGCGCCCGGTGGTGACATTGTCCGACTGGCGCGAAGAAACGCCGGTGAAGCGCTCGTAATGGCCGAGATCGAGGTCGGTTTCGGCCCCATCGTCGGTAACGTAGACCTCGCCATGCTGGTAAGGCGACATCGTCCCTGGATCGACGTTCAGGTAAGGGTCGAACTTGCGGATGCGGACTTTGTAGCCGCGCGCCTGGAGAAGCGCCCCCAAAGAAGCGGAAAGAAGACCCTTGCCGAGCGATGAGACCACGCCGCCGGTGACGAAAATATACCGCGCCATGGGAGTCGAGCCTTAGGCGGCGGCGCGGCGATAAGGCAAGCGCCAGAATCGGGAATTGCGAAAAAAGATATCGCTGCCCGGCAGTCCCGCGGACTGCCTGCGACGCGCTACTGAGCGAGCGGAACGGCCGGCGCCTGGTCGTTTGCAGGGGCGGCCTGGCTGCTCGCCGGAGCCGCAGGCTGAACGGCCGCCGGCGCGGTGACCGGAGCGACCGGGGCAGACTGATTGGCAAGCGACGTGTCGATCGTGGTCGGCTTGCTGGTCGCACCGGCAACGGCGGCAAGGACGATTGAGAGGATCACGAACAGCCCGCCGAGGACCGCCGTCGACCGGGTCAGGAAGTCGGCCGCGCCGCGGGCGGTCATGAAGCCCGAGGACGAACCGCCGACGCCGAGGCCTCCGCCTTCGGAGCGCTGCATCAGGATGACGCTGACCAGCGAGGCGGCGATGAGGGTCTGGACGATGAGGAGGAAGGTGAACATTCGCGGCTTTCGATAAGGGATGTGCGGCGCACTTAGCGAGCGCCGCGCAAGCTTTCAACGATTGGGCCAGATAGCGCTACTCGGCGCCGT
>DATFEO010000170.1:0-12421 GCA_035250985.1 Sphingomicrobium sp.
TCGAGGCCAGCATCCTCGGGGGTTAGGACCAGCTCCTTGAGCTCGCCGTCCGACAGGCGAACGGCGTGTGTTTCCGCATGCAGGGCGATCTCGTCGAGGCCCGAACCATGCACGACCAGCCCCTTGCTGACGCCCATGGCCTTTAAGGTCAGCGCGATTGCCCGCAGCTTGGCTGGGTCGGCGACGCCCAACAGCTGCACCTGCGGGCGGGCAGGATTGATGCATGGCCCCAACAGGTTGAGCACGGTGCGCACACGCAACTGCCGGCGGACCAGCGCCGCATGCTTCATGCCCGGGTGATAGGCGGGGGCGAACAGGAAGCAGAAACCGGTCTCATCGAGCAAAGTCCGGGCTTTGTGCGGCGCCAGCTCGATCCTGGCTCCGAGAGCTTCCAGCACGTCGGCTGACCCGCAGCGCGAGCTGACGGCACGATTGCCGTGCTTGGCGACCGGCAGGCCGCAAGCGGCGGCGACGAAGGCGGTGGCGGTGGAGACATTGATCAAGCCAGAGCCGTCGCCGCCCGTCCCGCAGCAGTCGGCGAACAGATAATCGGGTTGCTTGAAGGGCAGCGCCCCGGCGAACAGGCCACGCGCCGCGCCGGTCATCTCGTCGGCCGTTTCGCCCTTCATCCTCAGCGCGATCAGCATTCCGGCGATCTCGGCGGGTTCGAGCTTGCCGAGAACCAGGCGCTCGAACAGATGCTCGGACTCGTCCGACGTCAGGTCGTGGCCGCTGAGCAGGCGGGGCAAAGGGTTTGGCACAGGCCCCTGATCGACGACGGGATGGCGCAGGGATGGCGGGGCAATTTGGACATGGGACAACATGGCTTGTTCTCGCTTGGCTACGGGCATGAAAAAACCCGCCTTTGGAGGCGGGCTTCGAAGGTCTTCGGTCGGTGAGCTTAGCTCTTCACCAGCCGCGCCATCGCGCCGCGCCAAACGAGTGCGCACGCCACCACCAGCCGCGGGCCGTCGAACTTGTCAGCAATGGCAGGGCGTTACTCATGCCTTAATCCTCATGTGCGCAGAGGCGCCTGTCAAGCGCAGGGTTTGCGAGAGCGGGCCAGCCGCACTATCAGGCCCAAAAATCAGCCATTCCAGCTTCGCAAAAGGGTTTCCATGTCCATCACGATCTCCAGCGCCTTCGACGCCGGCAATATCCGCGTCGTCAATCAATCGGGTGACAGCGCCCAGTTGGAAATCGCCACCGATCATATGTCAGACTTCTACCAATGGTTTCACTTCCGCCTCGCCGGCGGCGCGGGCCGCGAGGTGACCCTGAAGATCACCAATTGCGGCGCCTCGGCCTATCCCGACGGCTGGCCCGACTACAAGGCTTGCCAGTCGATCGACCGCGAGGACTGGGTGCGGATCGACGGCACCAGCTACAAGGACGGCGTGCTGACGATCCGCTTCACGCCCGAGGCGGACATCGTCTGGCTCGCTTATTTCGCGCCTTATTCGATGGAGCGGCACCACGACCTCGTGTCGACCATCGCCGCCCTTCCGGGGGTCGGCTACCGATCGCTCGGCAAGAGCCTCGACGGCCAGGACATCGACTGCCTGACGATTGGCGAGGGCAAGCTGACCTGCTGGCTCTACGCCCGCCAGCATCCGGGCGAGACCATGGCCGAATGGTGGATGGAAGGAGCGCTGGAAAAGCTCACCGACCCGGACGATCCGGTGGCCCGGCTCCTTCGCCGCGAATGCACCTTCCATGTCGTGCCGAACATGAACCCGGACGGTTCGCGGCGTGGACACCTCCGCACCAATGCCGTCGGCGTCAACCTCAACCGCGAATGGCATGCGCCAAGCGCCGACAAGAGCCCGGAAGTCCTGTGCGTCCGCAACGCCATGGACGGGCAGCCGCCGGCCTTCGCCATGGACGTCCACGGAGACGAGGCGATCCCCGCCAACTTCCTCGCCGGCTTCGAGGGCATCCCGTCGATTACCGAGCGCCAGACAAAACTCTTCAGGCTGTTTTCCGATACGCTCGAGCGGCTGTCGCCGGACTTCCAGACGCGCCAGGGCTATGAGATTCCGGCGCCCGGCCAGGCGAACATGTCGATGTCGACCACCCAGCTCGCCGAGCGCTTCGGCTGCGTGTCGATGACTCTGGAAATGCCCTTCAAGGACAATTTTGACCTGCCCGACGAAGTCTATGGCTGGAGCCCGGAACGCTCGAAATATCTCGCTTTCGCCTGCCTCGACGCCCTCCATGCCATCTTGCCCGAGCTCAAGGCCGCGCAGGCCGAGCGCGCCAGGGGCGAGAAGGTCGAGGCCTGATGCCCCGTCTCGTCCTGCTGCGGCACGGCCAGTCGCAGTGGAACCTCGAGAACCGGTTCACCGGCTGGTGGGACATCGACCTTTCCGACAAGGGAGTCGACGAAGCGCGCGCTGCCGGCAGGCTGCTCAGGTCGCGCGGCTTCGACTTCGATAGCTGCTTCACCAGCGTCCAGACGCGCGCCATCCGCACTCTTCATCTGGTCCTGCACGAAATGGATCGCCTCTGGTTGCCGGTCACGAAGGACTGGCGGCTGAACGAGCGGCACTATGGCGGCCTGACCGGACTCAACAAGCAGGAGATGATCGACAAGGTGGGGGCGGATCAAGTCAAGATCTGGCGGCGCTCGTTCGACGTGCCGCCGCCGCCGCTGCCCGACGACAGCCCTTACAACGTCGCCGGGGACCGGCGCTATGCTGGTATCGCCGTCCCGGCGACCGAGAGCCTGAAGGACACGATTGCCCGGGCGCTTCCCTATTTCCAGGCGGAGATCGCGCCCCGGCTGGCTTCGGGCCAGGACATCATCGTATCGGCACACGGAAATTCGCTGCGCGCCCTGGTCAAGCATCTGTCGAATATCGGGGACGAAGAAATCGTCGGGCTGGAAATCCCGACCGGCGAGCCGATCGTTTATGAGCTGGGCGCCAATTTGTCGGTCGAGCGGCGATATTACCTGAGTGAGGAACCCGCTTAGGCGGCATCCTTTTCCCGGTACATCGCCTCGTCGGCGCGATCGAGAACCGCTTCTGGCGAATCGCCCTCTTCAAGGATGGTGAAGCCAATGGCGATGCTCAGCGGCAAGCACTTGCCTTCGAAGCAGAACTCACAGCCCGCGACCTTATCGGCCAGGCGCGCGGTCGTATCGCGGGCGCTCGCTTCGTCGGCATGGTCGAGCAGGATTGCGAACTCGTCGCCGCCGATCCGCGCCACCATGTCGGTCTGCCGCACGCTTGTCACCATCATCTCGGTTAAATGGATCAACGCTGCGTCCCCGGCAGCATGGCCGAAGGCGTCGTTCAAGGCCTTCAAGCCGTCGACATCGACGAACAGCAACGCGGCGGGAGTGCCGTGACGCTCATGGCGGGCGATCATCATGTCGAGCTGAGCGACCAGGCCGCGCCGATTGGCGACCGGGACCAGGGCGTCCAGGTTCGCCAGCCGGTCGAGCTCCTCGACCCGCGATTCGAGCCGCGCCACCTCGGCGCGCAGTCGCGAGATTTCCGCGACCATCGCCTCGGGGTCCAGACTGACAACCCGTTGATCCATGAGATTTTTGCCCGCTTTCCCAGCGATTAGATATCCGAGTTTGCGGCAAAACGGAATTGCCACTTTGACCGCTGTGCCAGATTGCGCCACCGCCAGCTTGTTCCTAAACCCCGCGCTCACTCATTTGCGTGTAGGCGGTCGCATGGCAGGGGCGGTGGTCGGGATTATCATGGGGTCTTCCTCCGACTGGGAGACGATGCGCCATGCCGCCGAGATGCTCGATCGCCTCGGCGTTCCTTATGAAAAGAAGGTCGTCTCGGCCCACCGTACGCCGGAGCGGCTCTATGATTATGCCCGTGGCGCTCGCGACCGCGGCCTCAAGCTGATCATCGCCGGCGCGGGCGGGGCGGCGCATCTCCCCGGCATGGCGGCTTCAATGACCAGCCTGCCGGTGCTCGGCGTGCCGGTCGAATCCAGGGCGCTCAAGGGCCTCGACAGCCTGTTATCGATCGCGCAAATGCCGGCCGGAATCCCGGTCGGCACGCTGGCCATCGGCCAGGCGGGCGCCGCCAACGCCGGCCTGCTCGCGGCGGCGATCCTTGCGCTCGGCGATGACAGACTGGCAGCGCGGCTCGACTCCTTTCGCGCCGAGCAGACGGCGTCGATTCCAGACAGTCCCGAATGATCGTTCCGCCGGGCTCGACCATCGGCATTGTCGGCGGCGGCCAGCTCGGCCGCATGCTTAGCGTCGCCGCGAGCCAACTCGGCTACAAATGCCATATCTTCGACCCACATGAGCATCCCTGCGCGGCCGATGTGGCGGCCCATCACACGTGCGCCGAATATGACGATCTGCTCGCGCTCGAGGATTTCGGCGCCGCCATCGATGTTGCGACCTACGAGTTCGAAAACCTGCCGGTCGACCCGCTGCTGGTCCTTGGGGAACGCCTGCGTCCCGGCGCCAGGTCATTGGCCGTCGCCCAGGACCGGGGTCATGAGAAGCAGTTCATCGAGGACAGCGGCGCTCGCGTCGCGCCATGGGCCGCCATTGCCACGCTCGAGGATATTTACGCCGCCATTACCCGCCTTGGGCTGCCGCTGGTTCTGAAGACTCGGCGCTACGGATATGACGGCAAGGGCCAAGCCTGGATTCGTTCCGTTGACGATGCGGAGGCGGCCTGGACGGCGATCGGCGAGGAGCCGGCGATCGCCGAGGCCGGCGTTGCCTTCGATGCGGAATTCTCCGTTATCCTGGCTCGCTCGGCGGACGGCTCCCACGCCTTTTGGGATTCGCCCGATAACCGCCACGACGGCGGAATCCTGCGCCGTTCCACCGTGCCCGCAGGCGAAGTCGTCCTGGCGCAGGTGGACGAGGCGCGGCGGTTCGCCCTCGCTATCGCTGAGGCGCTCGGCCACGTCGGCGTGCTTACCGTCGAATATTTCGCATCGGCGCGGGGCCCAGTCGTCAATGAGATCGCCCCGCGCGTCCACAATAGCGGCCATTGGACAATCGAGGGCGCTGAAACTTCCCAGTTTGAGCAGCATATCCGCGCCATCTGCGGGCTGCCTTTGGGTTCGACCGCGCTCAGCGCGCGACGGGCAGTCATGGAAAATCTGATTGGCGAGGAGGCCATGGACTGGCCGCGACTGGTCGCCCATCCGGGCCTGCATGTGCACTTGTACGGAAAAGGAGAAGCCAGGCCCGGACGAAAGATGGGCCACGTCACGCGGATAGAGCTTTAGGGCGTGCCGTACTGCAAGCCATAGGAAGTCGTGTACGGCGATCGGAGGTAATAGACGAAGCCGTCATAAACCGCCCGCGCTGCCGCCGCGATCGTGCGCGGCCGGTTGTTGGTTGCGCGGGCAAAGAAGGCGACCGCCAGCCTGCGCCCATCCGGCAGGGTGATGAAGCCAACGTCGCTCGAATAGCCGGACAGCGTGCCGGTCTTGTGCTCGACCCGCGTCCCGACCGGCAGCATGGCGCGCATGCGATTCCTGCCTGTAATGCATTGGCTCATCAGGTTCAGCAGGTAGGCGCGGCTCCAGGGCCGCAGCAGGGTGCCGTTGTCGAGCCGGCGAAGCAGCTCGACCATCGCCTTGGGTGTCGATGAGTCGCGCACATCCCATAGGTCGCGCTTGGCGGCCAGCAGCTGGGCGATGTTGCGGTCGATCCGCATGCCGGTGATGTTGCGCTGGTCAAGCCATTCCTGAATTCGATCCGGGCCGCCCAGGTTTCGGATCAACAGGTCCGTGGCGTGATTGTCGCTGCGCGTGATCATGGCGTGCATCAGCTGCGAGGCGGTGCGCCCGCCGATCCGCTCGTCGAGCGAACGACGGCCGAATTCGACCTGGGCGAGGTAGTTGGCGGCGACGGCAATCTTGACCGTGCTCGCCATCGGGAAAGGCTCGTCGCCGTGGACCGCGACCAGTTCGCCGGTGCGAAGGTCGATTGCGGCAATGCCGATATTGCCGGGGCTGCTGTTGGCGAGTGAGTTGAGGTTGGCTTCGAGGAAACGGAGGCCGGCTGGGGCTTCGGCGAGCGCCGGCGTGGCGCCTAGCGCCAGCAGCCAGACCAATACCCCTGTTAACCGCCTCATGCCGCTCCCGTATCGACTTGAATTGAAACGATTTGCGTAACGATGAAAAAGTTAATTGTTGCTTACCATGCGTTCGTCCGTGGCTGTCCAGCGATGAGTTGAGTCACTTGCATCAATCTGGGACGCATTCGGTTGCTTCCAAAGGGACCAGTTTTCCCGGCCCACCGGTCGGCGCGGATCAACGCTGGCGTCAACTGCGAAACGCGTGTCGTAATCTGTAAAAATATCATCGCAGCACTGGCCTAGGAATGCCGCGCAACATCGGAGGCGGCTTTTCAGCGCTCATGACGCTCGACGAACTCAAAGCTGAACTGATTGCGATCCTGGCCGAGGAAGAGGCGCGCAATTGGGAGCAGGTCGAGCTTCTCTCCGAGCGCGCCTATGTGCGACTCACGACAGAGCCCGACACTCCGCAGGCCTATCCACACGAAGACGTGATTGGCTACCTTGCAGGTTTCATGCGTCGCCGCTCGGACGAAGACTTTGCGGAACAACAGCGGCAGTGGCTTCGGTCTTACTGGCTGGCCGATAACCAGCCTTAAGAGACACGAAAACGGCGGCCGCCTCATCAGCGACCGCCGCTTCCGTCTCGCGATAGCCGACCTCAGCGCGGCTGGATGACCTCGACCGGCATGCCCAGCTTGTCGAGCTGCGGCTTGACCTGCTTGGCGTCGCCGACGACCACCCAGGTGAAGCCCCTTGGGTCGACCGCCGCCTTCAGCGCCGCATCGAGCTCGGCCTGTGTCAGCGCCCGATACTTGCCTGCCAGCAGTTCGTAATAATTGTCCGGCCGGCGGTACATGTCATTGGACATCATTGCGCCCAGTACCGCGCCCGAAGTCTCGAAGCGCCCCGGCAGCGCGTCGACATTGTTGGAAACGAGCCGGGTCAATTCTTCGCCGCTGACGCCCTTTTTGCCGAGGATGGCCGTTAGCTGGTCGTTGAGAGCACGGATGGATTCGCCGGTCTTGTCCGACTGCACCGGGGCGCTGACCAAATAGGGCACGGCGTGGACGTTCAGGCCGATCGACGAGCGCACGCCATAGGACCAGCCCTTGGTTTCCCTGAGGTCCATGTTGATGCGCGACAGGAAGGTGCCGCCGAACACCTCGTTGGCGCCACTGACGGGGACGATCTCGCCGAACGGGTCGATCGGGGTCAGCTGGCCGCCCAGGATCACGGACTGGGGCGAGCCCGGCCGGTCGATGAGGACGATCTTGGCCGACGCCGGTCGGGCTGGCGGAGTGGTGAAGGTTTTGACGCCCTTCGCCACGGCCGGCGGGGCCCACCGGCCGAAGCGCTCCTCGAGCTGCGGCTGCAGTTCGGCGAGCGGCAGGTTGGAGACGACGAAGACCTCCATATTGTCCGCGCGCAGCCAGCTGTCGTGGAAGCGCTTCAAATCATCACGGGTGAAGCCGGTGACGGCCGCGACATCGCCGAGTGAGGTCGTCGCATAGGGGTGGGTTTCGCCGTACAGCAGCGCCGGCAGGGCCCGCGCCGCCATCGAGTTGGGCTCTTTCTGCGCCTGGGCGATGGCGGTCAGAGTCTGCGTCTTTATCCGATCAACTTCGGCGGGCACGAAGTCCGGCCGCTGAACGATATCGGCCAGCAGGTCCAGCGAGGGACCGAGATTGGCCGTCAAGGCGGACAGGACCACCGTCGAGCGGTCGGCGCTGCCACTGGCACTGATCGCAGCGCCCAGACGCTCCTGCTCCTCGGCGATCTGCTGGCTGGTCATGCCATCGGCACCCTCCTCCAGCAGGCTCAGGGTCAAATTCTGAAGGCCGCGGCCGGATTGGGCGTCGGCCGAGAAACCCGCGTCGAACGACAGGGCGATCTGTGTCGCCGGAATGGCGCTGCGCTGAGCGTAATGGACCTGGACTCCGTTCGACAGGACGGTGTGGGCAACGTCGGGGAAGTCGAGCGGCGGCGTCTGCGCGAGCGGCGGGATGGCGCGCACCGTCTTCTTCGACGGAATGTCGACCGGCTTGGCCTTGGATCCCTTGGCCTCGACGTACGGCGGACGCTCGCCCGGCTCGAGCCGGACGTTGAACGACGGCCGGCTCAACCACTGCTGCATCGCCGCCTTGACGTCGGCGGCGGTCACCGAAGCGTATTGCTCCAGCGATGTCTTGTAGAAGTCGCTGTCGCCGGTGAAGACTTTGCCCTCGGCGAGCGCGACCGCCTTGCCGCCGAAACCGCCGACCTGCTCCAGCCCGCGAATGCGGTTGGCGACGTCCTGGGTCGCGGCGCGGCGCACTTCATCTTCGGTCGGGCCATTGGCGAGGTATTCGGCGAGGATCTCAGTCAGCCGCTGGTCGACGATCGCCGGATCGACGCCCGGCTTCACCGTCGCCGTCACTTCGAACAGGCCGACGCGCTGGAAGGGCTGCAGGCCGGCGGTCACCGCCACCGCCAGCTTCTCGTCGCGTACCAGGATCTTGTCGAGCCGCGAGCTGGCGAGCCCGCCGAGGATCGAGCCGCCGAGGTCGAGCGCCGCCAGCTGCGGCGAGTTGATCCCCGGCACCGCCCAGTGGCGCTGCAGCTGAACCGCGGCGACGCGGTCCTTCATGACGATCGACTTGGTTGCGGCGAGCGTCGGCACTGCGGCCTGGGCCGGATTGTTGACCGCGCCGGATTTGATGGCCCCGAAATATCTCTCCACCAAAGGTCGGGCTTCGGCCGCGGTGATGTCGCCGGCCAACACCAGCACGGCATTGTTCGGCCCATATTTGTCGATGAACCACTGCTTCACATCGGCCAGCGTCGCGCTGTCCAGGTCGGCCATCGATCCGATCGTATCGTGCTGGTATGGATGGCCGTCCGGGAAAAGGTTCTCCAGCACCTCGTAATCGACGAGGCCTCCGGGACGGTTGTCCCCTTGGCGCTTCTCGTTCTGGACGACGCCGATCTGGTTGGTCAGCTTCTCCTGCGTGACCGCCGCAAGCAAATAGCCCATGCGGTCGCTTTCCATGAACAAGGCCCGGTCCAGCGCGCCCTTGGGCACCGTCTGGAAATAATTGGTGCGGTCGAACCAGGTGGTGCCGTTGTAATCGGTGGCGCCGATCTGCTGGAGGTATTCGAAGAAATCGCCCGGCAGATTTTCCGAGCCGTTGAACATCAGGTGCTCGAAAAGATGGGCGAAGCCGGTCTTGCCTTTGGGCTCGTCCTTGGAACCGACATTGTACCAGACGCTGACGGCAACGACCGGTGCCTTGTGATCCTCGTGAACCAGGACGGTCAGTCCATTGTCCATGGTGAAAGTCGAGTGCGGGATGGCGACTTCGCTGACAAGCGCGCTGACCGGCGCAGGTTCGGCAACGGGCGGCGGCGCGGGCGGCAGGTCCTCCGAGACGGCAGCGGTCAGATCCGCGACTGCGGCGGATTGCACGCGCTGCGACGGCGCGCAGGCGGTGGCGGCGAGGGCGGACACGCCCGCAAGCAGGACAGTCAAGCGAAACTTGGTCGAACGCATGGGAGGGAGGCTCCGGATGAAGGAAAAATTGCCGGCCGCACCCTAAGCAGCTGACACGCGAGTGCAACCTCCATCGGCCAGGCGGCGTGTGCGTTCGATGAATGACTGGAAAGAAGAAGGCGCGGCCTTGGAGACCGCGCCTCCTTAAGGCTCCAAGGACCGAACCTACTGTCCCGGTGTCGGTGCCGGATAGGTCTGCGGGATGCCGCCCAATTGGCCGACCAGCTTGGTGTAGGCATCGAGATAGGCGAGCACGATCACCTGGCCGATCTCGGTGTTCTGGTAGCCGTGGCCGCCGGCCGCGGCGAAGCCGCCCCACCAGCCGCCGCCGCCGCCGGCGCCCCAGCTGATGTCCTTCTTCCGCGCATAGCCCTCGACCACATATTCCTCGGTCGTGCGGGCATTGACCACCGACAGGGTGACGTTGGCCTCGCCCTTCTTGACGTTGATGCCGCCGATGATTCCGCCGACGAAGCTGCCGCCGCCGCCGAACAGGCCGCCCAGGGCGCCCGCCGCCGCGCCAACCCCGCCGCCGCCCGAATTGCGGTTGGCGGAAACGATGTTGGGCTCGAGGAAGTAATCGGCAGCCTTGACCTGGCCGCGACCGAGGTTGGAGCCCTGCTGCAGCTCGCCCTGGTCGGCGAGCGCGCGCTCCATCGCCCGGCTCTGCATCGATCGGCCACGGTTGACGATGGTGAAGCAGCGCGAATTCTGGACGAACACCTTGATGATCGCCTCCGGGCTGCCGAGGTTCAGCTCGCGCCACCACTGGGTCTCGGGCTCGACGATGGCGAGGACGCCGATCGGCTGCGCGCATTGCGGGATCTGCGCCGTCGCGTTGGTCTGCATGTTGCGGGATTCGCTCGGCCGCGTATTGCTGGTCTGCGCCGCGGCAGGCGAGGAAATGGTGACAAGCGCGGCCGAAGCGGTCAGCGCGGAAAACATCTTACGCATGAATCACCCCCTGTTGGACGCGCCGCCTCTATCACTTTTGAATCGACCGCGACAGGCGCGGCTGACACGGTTCACCGCAACTGCTAGCGGCGCGCACAATGACCAAATCGACCACGCAGATCCGCAACTTCTCGATCATCGCCCATATCGACCACGGCAAGTCGACGCTCGCCGACCGGCTGATCCAGCGCACCGGCGGGCTGACCGACCGCGAGATGACCCACGGCCAGATCCTCGACAACATGGAGATCGAGCAGGAGCGCGGCATCACCATCAAGGCGCAGACGGTCCGCCTCAACTGGAACGGCTATGAGCTGAACCTGATGGACACGCCCGGCCACGTCGACTTCGCCTACGAGGTCAGCCGCAGCCTCGCCGCCTGCGAAGGCGCGCTGCTGGTCGTCGACGCGGCGCAGGGCGTCGAAGCGCAGACCCTCGCCAACGTCTATGCCAGCATCGAGCACGACCATGAGATCGTGCCGGTGATCAACAAGGTCGACCTCCCCGCCGCCGACCCGGAAGGAGTCCGCCAGGAGATCGAGGAGATCATCGGCCTCGACGCCTCGCAGGCCGTCCTCGCCAGCGCCAAGTCCGGCCTCGGCATCGACGAGGTGCTGCAGGCGATCGTCGACAGGATCCCGCCTCCCAGGGGCGACGCCGCCGCACCGCTCAAGGCGATGCTGGTCGACAGCTGGTACGACCCCTATCTCGGCGTCGTCATCCTCGTCCGGGTCATGGACGGCACCATCAAGAAGGGCCAACAGGTCAAGTTCATGGCGGCGGGCACCACCCACCTCATCGACCGCGTCGGCTGCTTCACGCCCAAGCGCACCGACCTCCCCGAGCTCAGCGCCGGCGAGATCGGCTTCATCACCGCCCAGATCAAGGAGGTGGCCGAGACCCGCGTCGGCGACACCATCACCGACGCCAAGCGGCCCGCCGCCGCCCCCCTGCCGGGGTTCAAGGAAGTGCAGCCGGTGGTCTTCTGCGGCCTGTTCCCGGTCGACGCCGCCGACTTCGAGAAGCTCCGCGACAGCCTCTACAAACTGCGCCTCAACGACGCGTCTTTCAGCTTCGAGATGGAGACCAGCGCCGCGCTCGGCTTCGGCTTCCGCTGCGGCTTCCTCGGCCTCCTCCACCTCGAGATCATCCAGGAGCGGCTGACCCGCGAATATGACCTCGACCTCATCACGACGGCCCCGTCCGTCGTCTACGAGGTTCACCTGCGCGGCGGCGAGAAACGCGAGATCCACAATCCCGCCGACTGGCCCGACCCCGCCCAGATCGAGGCGGTCGAGGAGCCGTGGATCGAGGCGACCATCTATGTCCCCGACACCTATCTCGGCAGCGTCCTCAAGCTCTGCCAGGACCGCCGCGGCATCCAGAAGGACCTGACCTATGTCGGCAGCGGCAGCCACGCCCGCGCCCAGGTCCGCTACGAGCTGCCCCTGAACGAGGTGGTGTTCGATTTCTACGACCGGCTGAAGTCGATCAGCCGCGGCTATGCCAGCTTCGACTATCACCAGCTCGGCCACCGCCCCGGCGACCTCGTCAAGATGAGCATCCTGGTCAATGGCGAGCCGGTCGATGCCCTCTCCATGATCGTCCACCGGACGAACAGCGAGGCGCGCGGCCGCGGCATGTGCGAGCGCCTGAAGGACCTCATCCCCCGCCATTTGTTCAAGGTCCCCATCCAGGCGGCGATCGGCGGTAAAATCATAGCTCGGGAAACCATCGCGGCCCTCCGCAAGGACGTGACGGCGAAATGCTATGGCGGGGATGCGACCAGAAAGAGAAAACTCCTCGAAAAACAGAAGGAGGGCAAAAAAAGGATGAGAGAGTATGGATCGGTATCCATACCTCAGGAAGCCTTTATCGCCGCCCTCCGTATGGGCGAGGAGTAAGC